>JBAUZB010000065.1:0-14574 GCA_049585095.1 Candidatus Tumulicola sp. | reverse complement strand
AGCGAGGCCGGTGGCAGAACCAGCAATTTCCCATGTCGGAGCGACGTTACCGCTAGCACCGGCCGCGTATCCCGTGATGCTTGCGCCAGTGTTATTCGCAACGACGAGGTTGTTCGATGCATCTATCGCAAGACCGAACGGAAACGACAGCTGGGTATTCGAGCCAGAGATATAGGAAACCGGTGCAACGTTGCCGTGCGCGCCCGGCGCAAACACCCATATCGAGTTCGCGTCAAAATCGCAAACGTACAAGTTGCGCTCGGTGTCGAAGGCCATCGGACCGGGACCGACGAGCTTCGTCGCCGCGCCTGCGATTTTGAGGATCGGAGCGACGTTGCCGTTTGCGCCGGCAGCGAACTCCAAGATTTCGGGCTTTGGCCGGTAGTTCGAAACCCAGATGTTACCGCCGGCGTCGATCATGATTGCCGCGATTGCCTTCAACCGTGTCAACGATCCGGTGATCGTCGCGATCGGCGCAACGTTGCCGTGCGCGCCCGCTGCAAACTCATACACCGTCCTCGACGCATCGTTGGCGACGTAGACGTCTTTCGCCGCGTCGACGGCAATCGCGACCGGATCGGTCACGCCGGTGAAATATCCCGAGATCGAGAAGCGAGGCTTCACGTTCCCCGAGGCGGTTTGGAGGAATTCAAGAACGGCACCGTCGCCGCTGCCGCTATCGTTACCGCGGTTTGCTACAAAGAGCAGGGCCGCTGCGTTGGGGACGGCATGGTGCGCCGAATCGGACGCCACTGGCGGAGCGCTACCGCTGGAACCGCCATTGCACGCCGCAAGCGTTAGTATGAGAAAGCAAAATCCGAGCGAGACTGTTTCGCGGATTTCGAAGATGGCCGAGCGATGGTTCATGAGAAGCTCGCTTTCAGTAAGTGCCGAGGTACGGGCCGGGAAGGGCCCATGCTCAAATCTAGCACCCCGCACGCTCGAAAACGTTCAGCGGCGCTAGCGCGGCGGCAGGCCAGACTCCTCGCTGGGAGGATGCCGCACTGTCGAGCGTGCCTGACCGCCGCTTGACCCTAGCCACCTCGCACCCCGGCCGCCCGAGCTCCGGCGCCGATCGCCGGGCGCCACGCCCAGCCTAGCCACAGCCAGTCGATAAGCCTGCAACACTCACGGTCAAGTATAAGGATGCCTTGGGCGGTCCTTCTTCTACGCGCCTTCGGCGCTCCGCTCTGGATGACGTGGGGCGGGTCCGCGATTAGTTCCAGATGCTTTGCAGCTGCTTGACCTTGAGCTATTCCTTTGGCGACGAAGCGAGTGTCGTCGACAGCGCCATTCGATAGTCCGACTCGATGAAATTCTTCATGTCTTGCAAGAGCGCGTTGGCCGTCTCCGCCCCGATCCGACGACCCAGAATTACATCGAAGGCGATGCCCAGGCGTCCAAGAGGCACATCGTATTCGCCAGCGAGAGTCAGGCGTGATCCTCCGCCCTCTAAGCGTTCGCCAGACAACACGCCGGCGAACTTCGGAACGAACCGGTCGTCCGGATCCCACGTCAAAGCGATGACCTCCCGGTGGTCGGCTTCTTCCGAGATTTTATATCGCATCTGCACGTCGTGGCGTGCCTTTACCTTTCCCGGAAGGCCGACTTTGGACATGTCGACGACGAGGCTGAACGTTCCCGGCGTTTGGTCGCGGCGGTAAACGGTAAGGTACCGCTCGGCGTGATGAATGAGGTAGTGAGCGGGGCAGTTTACATCAATCGATTCTTTTAGCGTACTCATGCAAGGATCTTCCTTTCGAACTTCGCCGCTCTTATCGCCTTTTGACCTCGAGCCGTTCAGAGCATAGGCTTGCCTCGAGAAGCCGCGACGAACAACCTGTGACAATCGAGCGACGATCCTTCCCAGCTTTTTCTCCGGTAAGCGAATCGAGCCATCCACGCCGTACGTCTGGGTCGTGCCGCACTGAATGCGCAGGCCGGCGAAGATCTTGAGAAGCAGCGGCCCCGCGGTCTTCCCAAACAATTCCCGCGCGCGCCGTATTGTAAGCCCGTGTTCAAGAATATCGTCGTCGCCCTCAACGATTCGGCTTGCGCGATGAAAGCTTTCCAGCTCGCTCTTACGCTCGGCCACCGTGAAGGAGCGAGCATCGGGGTCTGCACCGTCGTCGATCCCAAGTCGGCCATGTGGAATTCGACCATGCCGGCCGCGGAAGGCGCGCTTGCTCAGGCCGAAGAGGCTGCCCGTCGAATCGTCGCCGAGGCCCTAGCGCAGGCTCAAGTAGCCGGTCTCACGGCGGAGGGCAAGGTGCGCGCGGGCGATCCGGCCGAGCAAATCGTAGCTTATGCAATCGAGGTTCGCGCCGATGCAATCGTGATGGGCACCCATGGCTGGTCTGGAATCAAAAACTTCGTCATGGGCAGCGTGGCAGAATCCGTCTTGCGTACGGCGCCGTGCCCAGTTATCGTCGTTCGCGATCAAAGGCCGTAATGGTCGACGCGTACAAAATTTAACGTCGCCGCATCTTGTACCCCACGCCGCGAGCGCCGCAGCGTCGGATATGTTCGCGTTTCGACCGAGAACCAAGCCCGGGAGGGCGTTAGCCTCGATGCTCAAGAGGCGAGAATCGCTGCGCATTGCGTTGCAATTGGGTTGGGAAATGGCAGAGGTCATACGCGACGCCGGTGAGAGCGCTAAGAGCCTGCAACGGCCAGGAATCGCTATGCTCCTCGAAGCGGTGCGTCTTGGCGAAATTGAGCGCATCATTGTCGCGAAGCTCGATCGGCTCACATAGCTAGGGAATGCTGCTTACCACAGCTCCTATCGGATTTTGGAACTTGCCCGAGAGAATCTTCTTAGCGGTGCCACCGGCGGGGTATCCCCAGATTCCAACGTTGCTTCTAGTAAAGTTCGGCCCAATGATGTTGGGGCGTTGTATCCAAAACCCCGTAACGGATGGAGCAAGCGTTGTCTTATTCAGCTCTTTGCCGTTCGTACCGTTTATTTGAAACCGATAGACTACACCGGTATACTCGTCGCCTACGGCCACGTGATACCCGTCCCACTGAACACCGCCAGGAGCAACGATGTTAGTATCAAGCGAAATGTCCTTGATTGACCGCGCGCCTCTCGCAAGCTCCCCAAACCGGAACCCGCCCCCGGAACCTGTACCAGCGATGAAAAGGTTGCCTGCGTTATCGTAGCCGCAGAAGTACATTTCCGAAATATTAACGTCCGCGTAGCGGGCAATTGGGCCACCTTCAGCGTCCTTATAGATCGCTACGTTTCCCAATTGGTTCCCGTGCGAGTAAAGATTTGCGACGGCAAGGTTCCCACTGGTCGGGTCTACGGCGCAGCCTGATGCATCATCCCCGGGGTCCTTGAGTGTCGCGACTGGGCTCATCCCGCCATGCGCATACTTCAAAATCCGATCGCCAGTGCCGTCCGTAACAAAAACATTTCCTGCTTTGTCGACGCATTCGCCCAGGGGCAGCGTGAAGCCCGTAAGCTCGCCCTTGACTTTATAGTAAGGATACGAGAAAACGAATACCTCACGTGCTGTTTGATCTGAGATGTATAGAAGGCTCCCTATGGCCTTAGCGTCCGTGGCCACCCAAGAGCGACTGCGGCCCCGCTGACTGTTGCCATTCTTACTGCCCCGGGCCGCGACGGTAAGCAGGTCACTGCGCTGCGGATTGTCGACCCCGGCACCGTGTTGTACTGGACTCAACGGTACGCCCGATGCCCCGCCGCCACACGCGTTGAGCGAGGCAGCGATCGCGCATACCACACCGTAGTTCCTTAGTTTCGAAATCCTCATTGCAGGTCTCTTCTCAAACCTTCAACGCATTTGCGGCTACGTTCGTTCCACAAGACCAGATCTCGAACACCGTTCCGCACCCACCACGGTGGGTCCGTCTGCTACCCAGCGCAACGGTGCCTTTCGGTTCGCATTCCCGCGGCTGGAAATCCTGGATGCTGCACGAGCTCCTGCCCGGGAAGAATCGACGAAATTCTGGGGAAACGGCACGGAACGATGACTCCCCTCGACCGGTTCGATTTGTTGGAATCTGCCCCCGATGCCGTGATCGTCGTCGGTACGGATGGCCGCATCATGATGGTGAACGCTCAGGCCGAGAGCATGTTCGGCTACCGGCGCGATGAGCTCGTCGGCAAGGCGCTCGAGACCCTAGTGCCGGAGCGTTTTTGCAGCAGGCACGTCGAGGAGCGCAACCAATTCCTGCGCGCTCCACGCGCGCGCCAGATGGGCGTCGGCCTCGAACTCTACGGGCGACGCAAAGACGCCGCCGAGTTTTCCGCAGAGATCAGTTTGAGTCCGATGCGCGTCGGCGCAGAAATGTTCGTTATCGCCGCCGTTCGCGACATATCCGAACGCAGACAATTCGAAAAGGCGCTGCAAGAGAAGAACCGAGAACTCGAAGACGCTAACCAGGCGAAGGATCGCTTTCTTGCGTCGATGAGCCACGAGTTGCGTACGCCGCTCAACGCGATCATTGGATTTACGGGAACGCTCTTGATGAGGCTGCCCGGGCCGCTTACAACCGACCAGGAGCAGCAGCTGCGAATCGTGCAGTCGAGCTCGCTGCACCTGCTCTCGCTGATCAACGACATTCTCGATCTGGCAAGGATCGAATCGGGGCGAGTGGAGCTCTACTTCGAGCCCGTCTGCGTGAATGCGGTCGTCGGCGACGTCATGGACTCGCTGCGCTCGATGGCGAATGAGAAAGGTCTCGCCATGACGGCCACCGTTCCGGAAACGGATCCAATGGCGATTACCGATCGCCGTGCACTCCACCAAATACTAATCAATCTAGCCAACAATGCCGTCAAATATACCGAACGAGGGTCGGTTGCCGTGAGCGTATTGGCCGACGATCGTGCGGTCACATTTAACATCGTCGACACCGGAATCGGCATCAGAGCCGAAGACCAGTCGCGTCTTTTCCAGGCGTTCGAGCAACTCGATCCTTCGAGCACTCGCCGCACCGAAGGTGCCGGACTCGGACTTTACATCAGCTATAAGCTGGCATCGCAGCTCGGTGGATGCTTAAATTTCGAGAGTACCTTCGGGAAGGGTAGCAGGTTCACGCTGACACTGCCTCGGACGCGGTAACATGGCGCCAAGGGTCCTGGTGGTAGACGACAACCGATCGAACCGCGAGCTGATGCTCTACCTGCTGCGCGCCTTCGGCTACGACGCCGAGGGTGCCGCCGATGGCCTTTTGGGCTTCGACGCTGCTCGGGAAGGCGCGTTCGACCTGATCCTGGTCGATATACTGATGCCGGGCATCGACGGGTACGAGTTCGCGCGACGCTGCAAAGCCGACCCCGCGCTTGTCTCGACGCCGATCGTCGCCGTGACTGCGCTCGCGATGGCGGGGGATCGCGAGCGCATCTTGGCGGCCGGACTCAACGGGTACATTCCAAAGCCGATCGATCCCGAACGACTGCGCGCCGAAATCGAAGAACTAATTTCGGGCTGATGTATGGCGAACTTCCCGATTCCTTCATAGCCCCTTCCTGAAGAGCGCTTAGAGTCGCACCATTGTGTTAGGCGAACTCACCAAGAGTCAGGTCGAAGACGTTCTCCGCACGAACCTCATTGGGCGCGTTGGCTGCCACGCATTCGGCCAGACTTACGTCGTCCCGATCACGTACGCCTATGACGGCAACTACATTTACGCGCATACCGGCGTCGGCATGAAGCTGCATATGATGCGCGGCAATCCGCGCGTGTGCTTCGAAGTCGATCACATGGACGACCTAGCGAACTGGAGCAGCGTCATCGCGTGGGGGACCTTCGAAGAGTTGCGCGGATCCGACGCCGAGCGAGCGATGCAGCTTCTCGTCGAGCAGATCGAGCCACGGATTTTCGGTCCGCCGGGAGGGTCGGTTCACCCGAGGAGCGGAATGACGCCGTTAGTCTTCTATCGGATCAAGCTCGAGCAGAAAACCGGGCGCTTCGAGCGGCGCCTCTAGCGTCCTCATCCTGCGACCGTTCCCGCAACGTCTTCTCCGGCGCTTCTCATGGCCTTCCTCGCTAGTTCCTCACCCGAACGTACGCTTGACGCAAAGGAGAGGATCCATGAATCGTAGCCTGCAAAGTCTCGCAACCGCAGTAATCGTGAGTCTCATGCTCGTGCCGGCGATCCCAGCGTTGTCACATCCGAGCATCGACATCGTCGCGTCGAACTGGAAGTTCACGCCGTCGGCGATCGAACTGCACGTCGGCCAGACCACCACCCTGCGGCTCACGTCGAGCGAAGGCGTTCACGGTCTCAAATCAGATGAGCTCGGCATTTCACAAGCGACCATCATGCCGGGGCAGTTTACAACCGTGAGCGTCACGCCGAAAAAGGCCGGCAAGTACGTCTTGCACTGCGCGATTATGTGCGGCGCCGGACATGCCGACATGACGCTGACGCTGAACGTCTTGCCCTGAGGTGCGAGGTGTTCGCCACTAGAAGTTTAGGGGTTTTCAGTGCGATCGCCGTTGCCATAACGGTGGTCGTGCTCGCCACGAACCGACCCGCACATGCGATGCCCAATTTTGCGCAAGCCTATGGCGTGGCATGTTCGGAATGTCACGTGCAAATCCCGGCGCTCAACGCGTATGGGCGTTGGGTCCAGCGCACGGGATATTCTGGATTGAATCCACACGTTTTGGAACGAGAGTCGCCTATTTGGGTCGACTATCCCGTGGGCTACTCGCAACAAACGCCAAGCGCCGCATCGTGGGACGTGGGCAGTCTCGGTTTGCACGCCGACGGCGCGTTTGGAACATCCAACAGCGAATGGACGTATCACGTCCAGCAATGGATTTGGGAATCGAGCGAAGCGGGCGGTCTGGACACGGCGTGGATCGCCTACAATAATTTCTTCAACGGTACGGGTCACATCTTCGCGGGGAAACTCGAGGTACCGGCTCCGTCGGAGTTCAGCCAGTGGCTCGACGTTTCGGGCCTCTCCGTCAACTCCCAAGCCGAGATCACCGTCGGCGAACACGCGTACGAGCTGGATGCGAACCGGTGGGGATACAAGTTTGCGTATATGCCCGGTTCGCTCGATGCAGAGATTGCCTACGTAACGTCGGGCGCCGATTGGAACGGCTTCAACAATTACGACTCGACTCAGGACAAGACGCTCCAATACAAGCTTGCGTTCGCGAACCGTGGCAATCCGCTGGAGTTCGGCTACTACGGAGCACGCGGATCGTGGCCACTGAGCGAAGGCGGATTCGACCAGTACTACAGCAACGGATTTTACGCGCAACGCGATCCCGTCAACGGCATCCCCGGTTTCCTTGCGGTGTATCAGACGAATCACGATAGCAATCCCGGTATGGGTTTGCCATCGTCCGGCAGCAACGGCGTTTCCTACGAACTCTACGACAACATCGGTCGACGCGCCCTAGTCTCAGTTGGCGAACAGCTCACCAACGACGGTCTGGGCAATCACACGCAGATCGGTAATATCGACGCTTCCTATCACCTTACGCGCTTCATTACAGTCTACGCCGAAGAAGCGCTTGGGGTTGGGCAAAAGCCAACGTGGAACGGGCTGATCTGGTTCGCGCTTCCGACCGGCCCGCTGTGGCCGCCGCTTTCACAGACAGGGTGGTGATGTGAGTCGTCGAAGCCGAGCTCCGTAAGAGCGGGCAAACGCCCCGCCGGACGGAGGTCGTGCTTTGAGCAACACCGTTAGGTTCGCCTACGTCGCCGGATTTGTCGCCGTCGTAATAACGCTCGTGCATCTCAACGGAAAAGTGATGGGCGCCCAGGCCATCGACGGCAAGGCGATTTTCGCGCTCAATTGCGCCGCTTGCCATGGCGCGAACGGTCAAGGTGGCGGACCCTATCCTCCGTTAGCGGGAAACCCTGCCGTCAACACCGTCGACAGCGCCGGCGTCATTCAGATCGTACTGAACGGACGCACTGGACCCATTACGGTTAATGGAGCGCAATACGGCGGCAACATGCCGTCCTGGCGTGACCTTTCCGATGCGGACATCGCGGCAGTGCTGACGTACGTGCGATCGGCTTGGAACAACGGTGCACCCGCGGTTTCTGCCGACCAAGTCGCAGCCGCTCGGGCACCGGTAGCGATGAGCGGCGAAGCGCTCTTTGCCGCACGTTGCGCGACATGTCATCAAGCGACGGGAAAAGGCTCCGACGTCTTTCCGCCGCTCGCTGGAAACTCGGTGATTACGGCAACCGATCCGAGTGAGATGATTGCGGTGGTCGCGAACGGTCGCAGTGGTCCGCTGACCGTCAATGGCAAAACGTACAATGGCACGATGCCCGCCTGGAAAGGACAGCTCACGAACGCCGACATTGCGTCGGTCGCAACCTACGTCCGATTTGCTTGGGGCAACAATGCGTCACCCATAACGGAAGACCAAGTAGCCGCCGCCGGCGCGCCCGTTTCCGCTCAAGTCGGAGCTTCCGTTTACGCAAAGAATTGCGCGGCTTGCCACGGAGCCAACGGAAACGGTGGAGCCGGTCCCGCGCTTGCCGGAAATCCGCATGTGAACATCGACGATGCGAACGTTATGCTGACGACGATCGTACAAGGTCGAAGCCTCATGCCGTCCTGGCGAGGGCAGCTCGCAGCCAGCGATATTGCGGCCGTCGCCACGTTTATTAGGTCTTCATGGGGCAATCGCGTGCCGGGGGTGACGGTGCAACAGGTGATGGCGATCAGGTGAGCGGGTGCCAGCCGCTCTTCGACTACGCGCCTGCGGCGCTCCGCTCAGAAGGACATTCAGCTCCGTTCAAAATGACATGACAAAACGACCACTACTTCAGAACTCCCCTAGGTGCTTGGCAAACCGCCGAGCGCGGACTCGACCGACCCGACGAAGCCGTGCGGGTCGATCGGCTTCTGAATGAAGCCGCTTATTCGATAGATGGCGATGAAGTCGTCAAATACCGCGTGGGGATCGGACCCGCTGTACAAAACAATCGGCATCGACGCACGCTGCGGATCGGATCGCAGCGTGCGGATGAACGCCGCGCCGGATGTCGCAGGCATCGAGAGATCGGTCAGGATGAGGTCGATCCGACGTTCGTTCAGGCGGTGGAACGCTTCATCGGCGCCGGCGGCCTGAAGCACGACGTGACCCGCTGGTTCGAGCAGCGTCGCAGCGAGGAGACGGCTATTCGCGTCATCGTCGACTATCAGAATCGTCGCCACGCCCAAACTCTTCGCCGGTTCTTCCTAAGCACGTGTTACGTTACGTTGGTGCACCGGCTAGTTCATGCCTTAGAATGCGCCCTAGCCGAAAAGTGGGACGAGGCGCAGAATGCCCTCGAGGACGCCGACGAGCCGGCCGCGAGGAAGTTGAGAATGCTCTTCGAGAGGTTGCGCCCGCGCGAGGAAGACCGCGCGATCGCACTGTCCGGGGCTCGCCACGCACTTGGGAATTTGCTAACCGTCGCGCAGGCAAACGTCGAAGGAATGCTGGACGGTATCGTGTCCCCGACTCCCGAGCGTCTAGAGAACGTACGTAAGGCCCTAACCGAGGCCGCCGGGCTTTGCTTCGCCGAGACCCTCGAAACGCGTTACCGCGACCAAGAGACTGCGAAGCGTGATGCGCGTGAGTAAACCGCGTGCGGGCGCCTTGATGAAGGTCGCAAGATTATCGTCGTTGCCGCTGGTCTTCGCCGCGCTGCTCTTGGCGGCGATCGCGCTCGGCCGCGGCGGAGACGTCGCACCGGCCGCAACGTCGGATCCGCAAATCGCGCGCGGACGGTATCTAGTCGCTTTTGGCAGCTGCAACGATTGCCACACGCCGGGCTGGCGGGAATCGGGCGGGACGCTTCCCGACGCAAAATGGATGACCGGCGCAAGGGTCGGGTATCGCGGCCCCTGGGGAACGGTCTACCCGCCCAACGTGCGACTGCTCTTTTCTGAAATGAGCGAACAGGCGTGGATATTTTCGACCCAAACGCGCGGCGGCAGGCCCCCGATGATCTGGCACGACGTGAGGTTCTTGACCGTCGACGATCGCCGCGCAATTTACGCATTCGTTCGAAGCCTCGGCCGTGCGGGCGACCTGGCTCCTGACGACGTTCCGCCGGGCCGCGAACCGAAGACGCCCTACTATTGGGTAGTTCCAGAGACGCCCGCGCCAAACCACCCATAATGCAGAGGAAAGCGTGCAATGAAGGACGATGATGCGGACGCACCGCTCGTCGGTACATTACGCTTCGTCTTGGTGATGGGCATCTCGTTCGTGCTTCTTTGGTTTGCCCTGTTCGCACTGCTGAAGGGACGCTGGTAACGATGCACGTGCACAAGTACGAACGCGCCTGGCTGACGTTCGGGGTCGTGATGTTGGTCCTATTTCTTACGACGATCGCCTTTGCCGCGTTTTCGGACAACATCAACCCGCCGAGCGGCCTACAGTCCATCGATCCTACCAAGGTCGCACAGACGCCGCCGTTCGACAAACCGGGACTGAGAAAACTTTCCGAACATTCGTACGAAGCATACTACGTCGCACATGTCTTTGCATTCGATCCCGCAACGTTAACGGTTCCGGTGGGGAGCCGGGTCACGTTTTACGTTACGAGCACGGACGTCGTCCACGGCTTTTTCATCCCTCGAACCGACGTCAATATGATGGTGGTGCCCGGATGGGTGAACACCCAAAGCCGTACCTTCGACCACGCAGGCGAATACTTGCTCATTTGCCACGAATACTGCGGCATTAACCACCAAGACATGTTCGCCAAGATTGAGGTGCGCTAAAAGTGCCGAGCCAAGTGCGAAACGAAAACTATCTCGTCATCGCCCACATTTATACCGCAACCGCCGCCATCGCGCTGGGTGCCGTGTTTGGGGTGCTTCAGGGCCTTTCGCGAGCCGACGCGATTACGGCGCCGGCCTGGTTTGACTATTATCGCATTTTAACGATGCACGGCGTGCTGATGGCGCTCGTGTTCACGACGTTTTTCATCACCGGACTCTCGCTGTTCGTCACCTATCGCGCCATTTCGCGGGATCGAAGGCTCGCCGTGGGATGGTTCGGCTGGTGGCTGATGCTGATCGGGACGGCGATGGCCGCGGTGACGATCCTCAAAGGCGACGCTACCGTGCTTTATACGTTCTACGCGCCGCTCAAGGCGAGCCCGTGGTTCTACGTGGGAGCTACGCTCCTCGTGCTGGGTACGTGGGTCGTGGCATTCGAGATCTTCGAGAACGTCACGTTCTTCAGGAGGAACAACGCCGGCAAGCCCGTCCCGCTCGTCGTCTTCTGCGCCGCCGCGACGTTCGTGATGTGGATCGTCGCAACGCTCGGCATCGTTGCGGAGATGGCCCTCCTCATCCCATGGGCGTTCGGATGGACGCCGGGGATCAACGTTATGTTGACGAGGATGTTCTTTTGGTATTTCGGGCATCCGCTCGTCTATTTTTGGATCATGGGCGCGTATATCATCTGGTACAACATCATCCCGACGCGCTACGGCGGGAACGTGTTCAGCGATGGCCTTACCCGCCTCACCTTCATCATGCTGATCCTGCTTTCTACGCCAGTTGGGATCCATCATGAGTTTATGGAGCCGGGGATCTCCTCGGCGTGGAAAATGCTGCACACGGTCACAACGTATGGTGTCGTCATTCCGTCGTTCATTACGGCGTTCGCTATCTTTGCATCGTTCGAACTCTACGCTCTCAAGCAAGGAAAACGCGGATTCATCGCAACGACCGCTTCGTTACCGTGGTCGGATCCGACGTTCAGCGGCGCTGCGTTGGGCATGCTCTTATTCATCTTGGGCGGTTTTGGCGGCCTGGTGAATGCGTCGTACAGCATGGATACGCTGGTTCACAATACGATTTGGATCGTCGGGCACTTCCATGTGACCGTCGGTGGTCCGGTGGCGCTAACGTTCCTCGGCGCTGCCTATTGGTTGATACCGCGACTGACGGGTCGAGCGCTTTGGAAGCCTGAATGGGCGCTCTTTCAGACGCGCGTATGGTTCGCCGGTATGTTGATCATGTCGCTCTCGATGCACTACGCGGGCCTTTTAGGCTCACCGCGGCGTACTGCGAGCGTGGACTATCTCGGAGCGGCCGGAGCGCATACCTGGCAGACGTGGATGTTGCTGGCAGCCGTAGGCGGCGTGTTCCTATTCTTGAGTATTGCGATTTTCGTGGCAGTAGCAATCGGTACGGCCTTGCAGAACAGCAAAACCGAACCGATCGACGCGCCCTTTGCGACACCGGCGAGTCCGGCCGACGCGACGCCCGCGATTCTGCAGCACGTGTTCCGTTGGGGCGTCGTGGCACTAGTATTGGCGGTGCTCGCATACGCCGGTCCGCTGGGCGAGCTGCTGCGCCATCCAGGATATCTGGCGCCGGGGATGCGAACGTGGTAGGCCGTGGAGAAGAAGCGCATCTTCGTGGTCGACGACGAACCGCAGATCTCCGAGATTCTCGCCGCTTACCTCGAACGCGAGGGGTTTGAGGTCACTGCTTTCAACACGGTCGCAGCGGCGATGCAGGGACTCACGCAGTCGACGCCCGACCTTCTGATTCTCGACGTCATGCTGCCGGACGGCAGCGGTCTCGACGTGTTGCGCGCCGCTGCGAGATCGGACGCGCGCATTCCGACGATCATGCTTACCGCGCGTGGCGAGGAGGCCGACCGCATCGTCGGCCTCGAGTTGGGTGCGGACGATTACGTCACCAAGCCGTTTTCGGCGAGAGAGGTCGTTGCGCGGGTTCGCGCGCTTTTCCGGCGCGCAGAAACCGGCGCGCTTACCGCTAATGCCGGATCTCGAATCAAGCGCATCGGCGATCTCGAGATCGATCACACGTTTTACGAAGTGCGGGTAGCGGGACGTGCCGCAAATCTCACCGCCACGGAGTTTCGGATTCTCGCCATTTTGGCCGAGAACCCCGGCGAAGTGTTCACGAGGGCGCATCTGCTCGATCGCCTTGGCGACGGCGGTCAGATCTTCGAGCGTACGCTCGACCGGCACGTCAATAACCTTCGAAAGAAGGTCGAGCCGGATCCGCGCAATCCGGAATACTTGCTGACCGTTTACGGCATCGGCTATAAAATGCGACGCTAGGTCCTTCGACCGCGCGCCTTCGGCGCTCCGCTCAGGGTAGACATGAGCGGATCCGATCAGAGGATGACATGCAGTTCTTACTGGTGGCGAACGATGCAGACGGGGAGTGGGCTGGATCGCAGCACGCCCTCCGCCACGCTGCCGAGAATGAACCGCGGGAGCCCGGCCCTGCCGTGCGTGCCCATAACGATGCATTCGGCCCCGCAGTCGACGGCCGCGGCGAGGATCTCGGCAACCGCCGAACCGCTGCGCAGGTCGACCCCGGCCTTGACGCAGGCGTCGGCGGCGCGCCGAGCACTACGCTCGAGCAGCGGCCGCGCCTGCTCTTCGACCGGCGCGCTCAGGAAAAGGTCGCGATCGACATCGTCCCAATCAAAAGCGCCCGGCTCTGCTATCGCGCAAATCGTGAGCGTCGCTTTTTCGCGGCGCGCGATGTCGCACGCAACCGCGAGCGCAGCGTCGGCGGCGGGCGAACCGTCGACGGCGACGAGCAGTCGCGATAGGGCTGCCGCGCGTATCTCCGGACAGCGTTGCGGGATTGCGATCACCGGCACGCTCGCCGCTCGAATGACGTCCTCCGCCGTGCTTCCGAGCGCTAACCGTTCGAGGCCGCTCCGTCCGTGGGTTCCCATCAGTATTGCATCGGAACGTACCTGACGAGCGTAGGCAAGCAACGCGCGAGCGGGCGGGCCGTCGAGTTTAGCTCGCCTCGCAGAAAGACCGGCATCGCGAACGCGCCGCTCGGCCGCTGCCAGCGAGGCATCGGCTTCAGCGTCGAGTGCCTGCAGGAGCGGCAGCGGATCGACGTATGCATAAGGATTGGCGTTCGCGACGGAAACCGCCAGCCGGTTAACCGCAAACGCCACCGTTATCTCGGAATCGTGAAGCTTCGCCCGTGCGATCCCGAACTCGAGGGCCTTGCCCGAGACGGGCGAGCCGTCGACGGCAACCAACATCCGCGCAAACACCGTTCCCCCCTTACCAAGCGCCGGCGCAACAGGATCGAATTGTGCTCTATTCGTGGGAAGAGGCCGTGAACCGGCCCTTCCCAACCTATTCCTAGGCCCGCGCTAGCCTTCGAAAAGGAGGCTATTGCGATGAGCGGCGTTCTTTCCATACTGCACCCGGATATCGGCGACCGAGACCTCGCGGAGGTTGATGCCTACTGGCGCCTTGCTAAAGGTACGATTTTCCGCTAGCGGTGATGTACTTCGCTCCGGAAGTAATGGGGTCGAGATGATACGTGGCCTTATAGAATCCCCCGCTACCGATCTTGCCGCCTCCGCTTCCCGTACCCGCTTGCAGATAGAGTGAGAGGTATCCGGTGTCCGTAAAAGTTGCGCCAACGGACGTATTGATGGTAGCCGTGAGGACCGGGGGCGGCGACGAGGAGCATAACTCAGAAACGGATAGCCCTGAATACGATGTCGCGGCGCCAACGTTGATGAACCCCGTTTTCGTACAATGGACTTTGGTGGGCGTAACCGCGAGCGTCGCTTTAAGACTCAC
>JBAUZB010000064.1:0-7458 GCA_049585095.1 Candidatus Tumulicola sp. | reverse complement strand
CCCGCGCGCCGCTCGACGGCGCGCGACGCGCTTCGCGCGAGCGCCGACTGGCTGCTCGCGCAACAGTCGCCCGAGGGCTGGTGGTCGGGAGAACTCGAGACCAACGTTACGATGACGGCGGAGCACGTGCTGTTGTACCGTTTTCTGGGTCTGCCGATCGACGGCATTCGCAACGGCGCGGTGAAGCATCTGTTGGAGAATCAACGCGAAGACGGCTCTTGGGCGTTGTACTACGACGGGCCGGCCGATCTCAGCACGACGATCGAAGCCTACGTTGCGCTCAAGGTCTTGGGGCTGGATGCGCAGCGCGACGAAATGCGGCGGGCGCTGGCCGTCATTCACCGAGCCGGCGGGGTTGCCGACGCGCGCGTCTTCACGAAAATCTGGCTCGCGATCTTCGGGAAGTACCCGTGGGGCGGGGTACCGTCGCTGCCGCCGGAAATCGCGTATTTTCCGTTGTGGATGCCGTTCAATCTGTACGACTTCGCGTGCTGGGCGCGTGGAACGGTTGCCCCGCTGACGATCGTCGTGTCCCTCAAGCCGGTGCGCGAACTGGGCGTTGACGTCGACGAGATCGTTCTTGCGGGAACGCAGCGCCAACTCGAGACCGTTCGCGGAGCCGGCTGGCTGATGGCGGTCGAAAAGTGTCAGAAGCTCTACGAGCGGCTGCCGTGGCAACCGTTTCGGCAAGCCGCCCGGCAGCGCATCGCGCAGTGGGTGATCGAGCGCCAGGAGGCCGACGGTAGCTGGGGCGGCATTCAGCCCCCGTGGGTGTACTCGCTCGTCGCCCTCAATCTCATGGGCTACGGTCTCGATCATCCGGTGATGCGCAAAGGCATCGACGGATTCAATCGGTTCATCGTCGACGACGGCGATCGCCCGAGCGAAGTCGGCGGCTGGCGATTTCTGGCGTGCATGTCGCCGGTGTGGGACACGGCTTGGGCGATGCGCGCGCTCGCGCTTGCGGGCTTCGATCGCGCGCATCCGTCGATGGTTCGCGCAACGCAATGGATCCTCGACGAACAGATTCGCGACGACGCTCCTGGCGACTGGCGCGTGAAGTGCAACGAAACGCGGGGCAACGGGTGGGCTTTCGAGTTTGACAACGATGCGTATCCCGACATCGACGACACCACGATCGTCGTGCTCGCGCTCCTCGAGGGCGCCGACGCGACCACGGCAGCGTCGGCGATCGAGCGGGCGCGCCGCTGGACGCTCGCCATGCGTTCGCGCAACGGCGCCTGGGCGGCCTTCGACCGCGACAACACCCGCGAACTGCTCTACCGCATGCCGTTTTCGGATTTTGGTGCGATGATCGATCCGCCGACCGAAGACGTTACCGCGCACGTGCTCGAGATGCTGGCGGCCCTCGGGTCGGACGGCGGCGATCCGTACGTCGCACGCGGCCTGAGCTACCTGCGCGA
Source organism: Candidatus Tumulicola sp. (assembly GCA_049585095.1). GTDB lineage: Bacteria > Vulcanimicrobiota > Vulcanimicrobiia > Vulcanimicrobiales > Vulcanimicrobiaceae > Tumulicola. The sequence continues at coordinate 6,034 of JBAUZB010000064.1, read as the reverse complement.
AACGCAAAAGCCCGCGGGTTGCTGGTTCGGGCGCTGGGGCGTCAACTACATTTACGGAACGTGGTGCGTGATCTCGGCGCTGAACGCATTGAACGCCGGAAAAGACATGATCGAGCGGGCGGCGGCCTGGCTTTTGCGGGTGCAGAATCCGGACGGCGGGTGGGGTGAAAGCTGCCATTCGTACGCCGACGAATCGTTTGCCGGCGTCGGCCGCAGCACCGCGTCGCAGACGGCTTGGGCGGTCAACGCGCTGCAAATGGCCGGCCTGGCGCACGACGCGGCAACGCAGCGGGGACTTGCCTTCCTGTGCGAGCGCCAGCTGCCGAACGGAACGTGGGAGGAGCGCGAATGCACCGGCACCGGTTTCCCTCGCGACTTTTATATCAACTACCACCTCTACCGCCACCTATTCCCGTTGATGGCCCTCGCCCAGGATGTCATCCTGAGCGGAGCTCGCGAAGCGAGCGCAGTCGAAGGACCAGATAGAGGCATACCGGTGCAAGAAAGGGTAACCTGATCGTATGAGCATGCCTCTGCAGCAAAAGGTCGCGGTCGCGAAATACATCGCCGGAAAGACGATTCGCGGCATCAAGAAGTACCCGCTCGTGCTCGAACTGGAGCCGCTGCTGCAGTGTAATTTGGCCTGCGCCGGATGCGGCAAGATTCAGCATCCGGACGAAACCCTGCGCCGGCGCCTCAGCGTCGAGCAGTGCATCGCCGCCGTCGAAGAATGCGGCGCGCCGATGGTGTCGATTGCCGGCGGTGAGCCGCTGGTGCACGACCAGATGCCGCAAATCGTCGAAGCGCTGGTCAAGCGCAAGAAGTTCGTGTTTCTCTGCACCAACGCGCTGTTGCTCAAGAAGAAGATTTCGAACTTCAAGCCCTCGCCGTATTTTACGTGGATGATCCATCTCGACGGCATGAAGGAGCGCCACGACCAATCGGTCTGCCGCGAGGGCGTCTTCGACAAAGCCGTCGAGGCAATCAAAGACGCCAAGGCGCGCGGCTTTCGCGTGTACACCAACACGACGTTCTTCGATCAGGACGGTCCCGAGTCGATCCGCGCGGTGCTCGACTACTTGAACGACGAGTTGAAGGTCGACATGATGCAGATTTCGCCGGCGTATGCCTACGAAAAGGCTCCCGACCAGGAGCACTTCCTCGGCGTAAAGCGAACGCGCGAAGTCTTTCAAGCGGCGTTCGCCGGCGGCAAGCGGAAGAAATGGCGTCTGAACCACAGCCCCGTATATCTCGATTTTCTCGAAGGGAAAGTCGATTTCGAGTGCACCCCGTGGGGCATTCCGTGTTACACGGTTTTCGGCTGGCAACGCCCGTGCTATCTCATGAGTAAAGAGAGCTACGCGAAAACCTACAAAGACTTGTTGGAAGAGACCGACTGGTCGAAGTACGGCCGCGGCAAGCACGAATCGTGCGAAAACTGCATGGCGCACTGCGGCTACGAGCCGACGGCGGTTCTGCGGACGACCGGCTCGATCAAGGAATCGATTCGCGCCGCCATCGGCCACTAAATGTGTCTGCGCGGAGCTATGTCATCCTGAGCGGAGCGCCGCAGGCGCGTAGTCGAAGGACTGAGCGGAGGCGCGTAGCGCCGTAGTCGAAGGACGCATTTTCTTAACCGGCGCGACCGGCTTCGTCGGCGCGCATGTGTTGCGCGAACTCTTGCACGCCGGCTATCGCGTGCGCGCGCTCGTACGCAGTCGAACGCTTGCGCCGAAAGCGCCGGCGCTGCCGCGCGACGACCTCCTCGAACTCGTCGAAGGTGATTTGCGAAATCCGGGAGCGTTCGCAAAAGCGCTCGAGGGTTGCCGCTACGTGATCCACGCCGCCGCGCTCTACTCGTTCAAACCCAGCGATCGCGCCACGATGCACGCCGTCAATGCAATCGGAACGGAGAGTCTGCTTGCCGCCGCGCACCTCGCCGGCGTCGAACGCGCCGTGCTGACCTCGAGTTCCGCGACGCTCGGAGCGGTACCGCGCGGCGACGCCTATCACGCTTCGAAAATCGAGCAGGAGCGCGTGGCGTTCGCCGGTCGCGTGCCCGTCGTGGCGATCCTGCCGACGGCGCCGGTCGGTCCGGGCGATTGGAAGCCGACGCCGACCGGCAAACTGGTGCTCGATTTCATGCGCGGAAAGATCGCCGCAAAAGCGCCTGGCCGAGGCGGAATGAACGTGGTGGCCGTCGAGGACGTCGCGCGCGCGCACGTGGCGGCGTTGCAGCGCGGCCGGCCGGGTGAGCGTTATCTGGCCGGCGGCGAGAATCTCAGCATGGACGCGATTTGGGAGATGCTGGCGGGGCTTACCGGCAAACCGATGCCGTCGTGGCGCGCTCCGTACGCACTCGCGCTGGCGGTCGCCTACGCCGACGAAATCCGGTGCCGTTTCGACCGCAAGGCGGTACCGTTCGCGCCGCTCGAAGGCGTGCGCATGTCGCGCGAAAGCATGTACGCAGACTCGTCCAAAGCGCAGCGCGAACTGGGGTATCGGCCGACGCCGGCTCGCGACGCGCTGCGCCGTGCGATCGCGTGGTATCGTGAAAACGGATATGCGTGAGCCGCAAGCGGCGATCGTGCGGGCATTCGCAACCGCGCTCTTGGCCGGCGTCGCCGTCGCTTGTGCATGCGCCCATGCTGCTGCCGCGACTGAATTTTGTCCGGCAACGCTTTCCGGCCTTACGCCGATCGGCGCAAAAGCGCCGGCGTCGAGTTATGCCTACGAGTTGATCGCATTGACACCGCGGTCGCTCGATGCGTCGCTGGTGGCCGATACCGACTCAGGCTGGTACGCGTGGAGTATTTCCGGCGTTGCGCTGCAAGAAAACCAGCGGAAGCGACCCCTGGTCAACGGTACTCTGCGATACGTGGTGGCGGCATCGGCATCGCTCGCGGTCGCGTTCCCGGCGCCGGTCGTCATACGCCACGCCTGGGTCGCCGAGGCGAAGACGAACGGCGAGAAGACCATGGGCTGGGATCGGCGTGGCTCGTCTGCGTGCGAAGTTCCGGCATTTTCGAGCGCGAGTACGAACGATCCCAACCCGGCATCGTTGCCGGCGATTCCCACGCCGTCACCGTTGCCGTCTCCGGCGATCGCGGCAGCCCGCGCTGCGCCCGCGAATCTGCCTTTTCCGGTGGCTCAATGCACGACCCCGTTCACGCAGGCAAAGGCGGTAGAGATTGCGGGGCTGGGTCAGATCGCCGATGCGCCCGACACGTTTGCGGGTTCGATCGCGAGCGCGGCGGCGTACGTTACCATCGACCCCAACGGTAAGCTGACCGACGCCTGGATGTTCTCCAGCTCCGGGTTCGCACCGTGGGATCTAGCGCTACTCCGCGCGGCGCGACAGACGACCTACTCGGGCGCAATCTCGTACTGCCGGCGGGTGCCGGCGACGTATCTCTTCGAGGGGGATTTCTTCGACGGTTAATCCACGGCGTCGCGCGATAGTTGCTCGGCGGCGTCACGATCGCCGATTCGAATTCGTTGAAGCGCTGCCATGTGGCAAGAGCGAGCCTGGGCCCGGCATGACGACCGGCAAATGGCATTCCGCATCAAGGCGACGAGCGCGGCGCGGCATTGGACCGGCTTCGAGGCAACCGTCTACGAGGCAACTGCCGGCCTTTCGGAGTTGAGCTTCTCGCAGCACAGCGTCAGCATGCACCTCGGACGGCCGCTGCTGGTAACCAGCCGTTGCGACGGTGCGAGCCTTCGCCGCTTGCAAGTTCCCGGCGACATCAAGATCGTTCCCGCCGGGGTCCCGCGCGTGTGGGAAACGCAGTCCGCGACCACCAAACTTTCGATGGACGTAAGCCCGGCGCTACTCTATTCGGTGGCGCAGTCCATGGGCGTCAAGAACCCCGGCACGGTGACGATCGTTCCGCAGCTGCACGTGACCGACGCCCGCATCGAGCATATCGGTTGGGCAGTCAAAGCAGAGCTGGAATCCAACGACGCATTCGGCCGCACGTACGCCGAAGGATTGGGCGTTGCGCTGGCCGCTCAACTGCTGCGCCGATACGCGCGCGTTCCCGAACCGGCGCCCGACGGCGCGTTGCCGCGGCGCCGTCTCGAACGCGCGTTGGAGTACATTCGCGCCAAAATCGCCAACGATCTATCGCTTTTCGAGCTGGCGCGGGTCGCCGGCGTCAGCCCGTCGCACTTCAAAACGCTGTTCAAGCGAACGGTTGGAACGGCAGTGCATCAATACGTCATTCGAGCCAGGGTCGAGTACGCGGCCGCCATGCTGCAACGCGACGACGCCCCGTTAGTCGACGTCGCGCTGCAGTCGGGCTTTTCGAGCCAGAGCCACCTGGCTCGATGCATGCGGCGCCTGATCGGCGTCACGCCGCGACAGGTCCGCGATGGTTAGCGCAGCGGCACCGCGCGGAAGGCCGGGGTGCTGCTGCACGACGCGCCGCTGACGATGCAGGCGCCGCCGGTGATTTCACCGTTATCGTTGACGTCGTTGGCGTAGAGCAGCGACACCGCGGGATTCTTCCCCACGAGCGTGTTGAGATTGGTGAGCCGTTGACCGCTCTGCCAAACGAAAGCACGCGACGACTTGAACCCGGCGCTGTAGGATACGCCGACGACTTGGCCGCGATCGTTGATTCCCAGCGCTTCGCTATAGCGGTCGCCGGGAAGAGTGCCGATGTCGACCATTCCCCCGGCCGGCGTCCAAAAGAAGGCGTGGAATTTCGGATTTCCGTTCCGGTCGCCGCGCAAGTCGGAGAATCCGACGACGTCGCCGGCGGCGTCGATCGCCGTCGGCGTATTCCACGCTACGCCGCCGAGGCTGCCGAGATCCGACGGGACGCCGCGCACCCACATTACGGCGTGACGCGCCGAGAAGCGCCCTACCTGTTGGTCGCACGTGCCCGAAATGCCGACGATCTGTCCGTTGTCGTTCACGGCAGTTGCCGCACCGTCGGGATCGTCGCCAAACGGCTTCAGCGCCCGCACGGTGCGTTGAGCGTCCGGTTCCCACACCACGGCCTCGAACTGAAGTACGTGGGCCGGTTGCTCGCAGGTTGGATCGTGCACCGAATTCTCGGCCCATCCAACGATCTGGCCGCGCTCGTTCACGCCGGCGGCGTATGCATTATTTCCGCCGAGCGTCGCAAGCGGCTTCATGTGCCCATCTCTCCACACGAACCCCAAGCACGTGTGCCCGTTGGTCGGAATGAATGCCGAGCACGACCAGCTTTCGCCCAGCGGATCGTTGGTCGACGTTTCCGAAATGCCGGCGACGATGCCGCGATCGTTCTTGACCGGCCATTCGACGCCGCTGTTGGCGCCCCCGAGCGTACCGAGGTCGACCGTCGCCGTATCACGCCACAACGTGGCGTGGACGCTCGAGCTGCCGCCGAGGCTCGAAACCCCGGTTATCCATCCGCGATTGTTGATGCTGTTGCCGCCGCCCGCCGATCCTCCGAGCGTCGCCAACGTGACGATTCGGTACTGGTTGCGCTGCGAAGCCGATGCATGCGGCGAAGCCTGCGCGTCTGAAAATTCGGAACCGGCCGATTGTGCCGCCTGCGGCAACGCGCTCGGTCCGTGCCCGCCGCAGCCGGCGAATGCTAATGCCGCGATACCGACGAGAATGCTCTTTCGCATAATCCCTCCTCTGCGTAGCGAAAAAATGCAGCTTTCCGCGCCGAACGTAGCGCACGCAGTGCGCGCCCGTCGCGCACGTTCGGACGATCGGCATACAATCGGACGGCAAACGGGCGGGGAAGGATGGCTGCCTTCGTTTGGAACAGCGACGGGTGATGGAGCAATTCGTCCCAGGCGGCATTGCGGTGATTGCAGCAACGCGAATCGAAGCCAACGCGGCGCGTCGCGCGTTGCCCGGCATCCGCGTGTTCGAGACGGGCGTGGCGCTGGCGAAGCTCGGGAAAGACGCGCTCGCGGGCATCGACGCGGTCGTTAGTTGTGGGCTCGCCGGCGGATTGCGCGCGGCGGATCCCAGCGGCACCGTGCTGGTGCCGGAATGCGTCTACCGTCCGGATGGCACGCT
>JBAUZB010000063.1:0-15383 GCA_049585095.1 Candidatus Tumulicola sp. | reverse complement strand
ACGGGCACCACGGGTGTGATTGGCTAGGCGCGAGGAGGAAGCAGAGCCGCAGCTCTGTGACCGACGAGCAACGCCGCCAGCACGCCCGTGCTGCCCGTGACCCGCAGGGCTGACGGTTTTCAGGATGAGACCCGAGAAGCGATGAGCGACAAAAGCAGCGCTTTGCGAGCGAAGAGCGACGATGCAGATCGCCTGAAAACCGTCAGCGGCGCTACACATCTGGGCGTTACAGGCCACTAGCGCACGACGACGCCGGACGAACCGGCGCTGACGCTGCCGTCATCGGAAATTTCCAGAACCGACAACGTGTAGCGCCCGCTCTGGACCGGCATTTGCACCGCAAACGCGGCGCCGCTCGCACGTTCGACGCTCCACGAAACGGCGCGCGTTTCCGCTTGGGCGAGCGAGATTTGTTGCGGCGGCTGGGTGCGCCGGACGAAGCCGAGCACTTGAGCGTGATCGCCGGTGGAGTCGACCCACGGGTGCCACGTAGCCGCTGCCGGCGCGCTGGTTTGCGTCGCCGCGACGCCGACCGCCAACAGCGCCGGGGCAGAATCGAAGAGGGCGCTGCCCGACGGTTCGCCGCTGCTGACGCGAACGACCAGCGTGCCTCCTCCCGACGATACCCCGTGGAGCGAAATGCTCGCCGCTTCGCCCGGCGTGAAACTGGCTTCGTGATCCAGCGCGAGCGGCGCGAACTGCGGCCGGCCCGGCGCGTCGAGACCGAGCGGGACCGTCGTCCACTGGATTGCGCCGTCGCGAACGAACGCCGATCCGACGCGCAGTTCACCGGTGGCGTCGACGGCTCGGAAATGTGCCGAAGCGCGACCATCGGCCGTTGAAACGACCTCGGCTTGGGCGCCTTGCGCACTCTCCAGCGTGATCAGCGCATCGCCGACCGATCCGGGCGCGACGGCATCGACCGCAACGTCGTCGCCGCCGCGGTACACCGGCTTGCCGAGCGCGACGTGCACGTCGGCGCTCCCTTGCCATGAGGCCGTACCGGTTGCCCGCGCGTCAACTTGGACGGCGGCCGCGTCCGTCGCGCGGCCGGCGTCGTCGACGCTCGCGAAGATCAAGTTCGTCCCGAGTTGCGGTGAGTTGAAGCTGCCGCGGGCGTGGCCGTCGCCATCCAGCGTCAACTGCTGCTGCGCGACGGCGGTGCCGTGGGTCAAACGAGCCGTGACGACCGCTCCGGCTAGCGGTTTTCCCGTCGTCGTTTCGTCGGCGTAAACGTCGAACGCAACCGGGGTTCCGACCGTCTGTTCGTCTCGATCGAGTTGAAGTCGAATCGCTGCGCGCGCCGTCGGGACGACGATTCGCGTGTCGGCGGTAGCACCGCCCGACTCGACGTGCACGCCGTACGTCGAACCGAGTTCGTCGTTTGGATGCGGAATCATCACCGTCGCCGTGCCGTCGCTGCCGGTGCGCGCCGACTGATCCACCCAGACGGTCGTGGCCCACGGCGTAGCTTCGGGCGAGTAGCCGACGTACACGTGCGGCGAGCGCACGACGGTGACGCGAACGGTCGCGTCACCGTGCGACGAGCGGATCGTGAGCGGCACGTCCTGCTGTGGATCGCACGAGGTGCCGCAGGGCGCCGAAACGTCGAGCGAAAGGCCGCCGGCGTTGGCATCGACGTGGACCGTCGCACCCCCGATTGCTCCCCCCGTTTGCGCCAACACGGTATAGTCGCCGGCAGCCGAGTCGGCCGGTAGGGCGAACGACGCGTCAAACGCACCGGCTCCGTCGAGCGGCACCTGCCGCTCGGCGAGCATTTTAGCTCCCTCGCGCAGTGAAACCGACGCGCTGCCGACCGTGGGCCGCAGGACGTTGCCCGTGCGGCTTCGCGCGAATCCGACGACGTGCACCGTGTCGCCCGCGTGCACCACCGCCGAGTCGGTGCGCACGCCGACGATCGTCGAAGGCAGCGGCGCTTGGGGCAGCAGACTCAAGAACGCATAGCTGCTTCCCCACTGCGCGAGCGCGAACACGGGTCGAGGCGAACGGCCCCAACGGACCAGGCCCCGCGCGTCGGTCGCGACCGTTACGAACGTATTGTTGACGACGAACTGCACGCGCATGCGCGCCAGGGCGCGACCGGTCCCTAGGTCGGCCCCGTACAGTACCAGTTCGCCGGGAGTCTCTTTCGAAACGAGACCGACGCGCGACCGATTGATCCAGACTTGTTCGCCGACGTCGCCGCGTCGCGCTTCGATGACGAAGACTCCTTCGCGCGAACCGAGCTGCACGTCGATTTCGTTCGATTGAAACTGGTAGCCGCCCGGAGGATTGAACGTAAAGGACACGACCGCGCGTCGACCGCGCGTCGAAATGGCGCGCGGGCGCGCATTCGAACCGGCCGTCAACACGTCGACCGGATCGACTTGATACGCCGAAAATTGAACCGGTGCGCTCGAGTAGGTATCCAAGCGGACCGTCGTCGGCTTCCACGGGACGTTCGAGTCACTCGCGAACAGCGCAAAGTACGCATCCAGCCGATGCAAATCGACGATTGGCCGCTCCGCTCGAACGGGAATCGCGCTCGCCATCAAAGCCAGCAGAACAATCGAGAACGACCGGGTGAGCACCCGCGAAGTTTCGTGAGACGGCGGCCCACGGCCTCGGCGGCGGGAGGTCGGAGCGCCGGGCCTGCGTAAGCGCGAAGCGGATATGACGAATTCATGCCTGCGAGCCGTGGCGCTCGCGACGATGCTGGCGATCGCCAGCGCGCCGGCCTTGGCGGACACCAGCCCCAAGCCGAGCTCGACCCCGCACGCCATTGCGATTCCGTCGCCGCATCTTCCGCCGGTGGCGCTGCACGCCGAGTACGTGGTTGAGGTCAACAAGCACGGCCAAGTGGTGCGAATCAAGTCCGGAAAGGGAACCAAGTACGGAACTTTCAACGCGCAAACCTACGGCAACGCATTGCAGATGTGGATTCGCAAAGCCGACGGCAGCGCAGTGGTCGGCCTGTTCAAAGTGACGTACGACTACAATCCCAAGACGCACGCCGTGGCACGGAGGATTTCGTTGGTATCGACGGGCGGGACGTGGGGCGACCAACCCGGGGCGGCCAACGTGATGATTGAAACCGCAAAGAAAGAAGCCGCAGCCGCCGCCAAGCAGCAGCAGGCACAGCACGGGAAACTGCCGTCGCTCAACAGCATCACCGGAGCGAAGACGCCGTCGCCCAGCCCGGTTCCCACGATCCCGCACTGACGGCATCGCGAGCCGCGCGTGCGCTTCGTAACGTATAGCACCCCCGGCGGCGAAGCGGCACCCGGCGTGATCGAAGGGGATGCGGTCCATCGCATCTCGACGCCGACCTTGCTGGAATACATCGCGCTGGCGCCCCACGAACGCATTGCGTGGCATTCTTCGGAGGAACTCGTTCCGTTGTCCGAAGTGCGGCTCGAAGCTCCCGTTCGCCCGGCCCGAAACCTGTTCTGCGTCGGTCGGAACTATCTCGACCATGCGCGAGAGGGCGCACTGGCCGCCGGCCGCGAGCTACGGCTTCCAAGCGTGCCGACGTTTTTTACCAAAGCGCCGACGGCCATCGCCGGACCCGGTGCGACCCTGCACCTCCAGGGAAATCTGTCTCGGGAATACGATTTCGAAGCCGAACTTGCGGTGGTCGTCGGAGCAAGGTGTAAGAACGTCAGCGAAGCCGAAGCGCTGCACGTCGTATTCGGCTACACCGCGATCAACGACGTTACCGCACGCAACCTCCAGCGAGACCACGGCCAATGGTTCAAGGGCAAGAGTCTCGACGACTCCTGTCCTCTTGGCCCCTGGATCGTCTCGCCCGAGGAAATCGGAGACGCGCAAGCGCTGGAGATCGCGTTCCGCCTCAACGGCATACGCAAGCAGCACGCCAACACGGCGCAAATGATCTTCAAGATTCCTCGATTGATTGCGGAGTTGAGCAAAGGCATGACGCTGCTTCCCGGCGACGTCGTCGCGACCGGAACGCCGGCGGGCGTCGGTTTTGCACGCACGCCGCCCGAGTTTCTGTCCGCGGGCGACGTAATGGAAGTAGAAATCGAGAACGTCGGGATTTTGCGCAACGTGGTTTCGATCGTATGATGCCGCTGCTCGCGGTCGGCGGCGTCGTGGCACTTGCACTCGTGGTCGTCGGCATCGTCGCGCTCGACGCGCCGCACCGCATGGCCCACGCCTACGGCTGCCGCTCGAGGGCAATGCCGGCGCCGGTTTTCACGATGGCGCCGTTCGCCATCGGTTGGTAGCCAAAGGATCGGTTCCGAGGGAGTAGGCTGCCTCGGGACGTATCACGGGTGGCTATGGTCGTCGCCGTTCCTCATGAGGCCGCTCTACACGATCGCCGCGTCGCGCTCGTGCCCGAAACCGTTGCGAGACTCGCGAAGTCCGGCGTTGCGGTCAGGGTCGAGCGCGGCGCCGGCAACGCCGCCGCATTTCCCGACGAGCTCTACGAGGGCGCTGGGGCCACGCTGGTCGACGGCGGGCCCGCGCTCGCGACCGACGCGGACGTCGTCGTGACGGTTGGCCGCCCCGGCCCCGACGTGCTTGCCGCGGTGAAACCGGGGACGGTCATCGTCGGCTTCCTGAATCCGCTCGGCGATCCGGCCTACGTTCGCGAACTCGCGGGCACCGGCGTCACGGCACTGGCAATGGAGATGATCCCGCGAATTACGCGGGCCCAATCGATGGACGCGCTTTCTTCGCAAAGCAACATCGCCGGATACAAAGCGGTGCTGCTGGCCGCCGTCGCCCTTCCGAAGTTTTTCCCCATGCTCACCACCGCGGCCGGGACCATTCCGCCGGCGAAAGTCCTGGTGCTCGGCGCGGGCGTTGCCGGATTGCAGGCCATTGCGACGGCGCGGCGCCTCGGCGCCGTGGTGAGCGGCTACGACGTGCGCGCGGCGGTCAAAGAACAGGTGCAATCGCTGGGGGCCACGTTTTTGGAGTTCGACATCGGTGCCGATGCCGAAGGCAGCGGCGGCTACGCGAAAGAGCTCACCCCGGAGCAGCAAGAGCGGCAGCGCGCCTGGATGGTGGAACAGATCGGCACCAACGACGTTGTGATTACGACCGCTCTGGTCCCCGGGAGAAAAGCCCCGGTTCTGGTCAGCGCGGCTGCGGTCGCGGCAATGAGGCCCGGAAGCGTCATCGTCGATCTTGCGGCCGAGGCCGGCGGCAACTGCGAATTGACCGTCGCCGATCAGGTCGTGTCCTCCCCCAACGGCGTGACCGTCGTGGGGACGACGAATCTTCCTTCGACCATGCCGCACCACGCGAGTCAACTGTACTCGCGCAACGTGTACGCGCTGCTTTCGCCGTGGCTCAAAGACGGTGTGCTGACCGTCGACATGAATGACGACGTCGCCCGTGGCGCTTGCGTCGCAGCCGGCGGAAAAGTCTTGACGGGAGGAAAGGCCTCGTGACCGATGCCGCTCACTACGTAAGCCTGCTCACGGTGCTGGTACTGGCAGTGTTCGTCGGCTTCGAAGTCATCTCGAAAGTTCCGACCACCCTGCACACGCCGTTGATGTCGGCCACCAACGCGATTCACGGCATCGTTCTCGCCGGGGCCATCGTCATCGTCGCGCAGCTGTTCCACGCGGGCGGAAACTCGCCGCTGCTGACCGTTTTGGCGATTTTCGCGGTGACGCTGGGAGCGATCAACGTGTTCGGCGGATTTGCGGTAACCGAACGCATGCTCCAAATGTTCCGCCGCAAAGAGGGCGGTAAATGAGCCTCGGCGACCTTGCCATCGCGTTCGCCGATCTCGTCGCCATCGGGCTGATCATTTACGGGCTGCACGAGCTGAACTCGCCCGCGACCGCTCGACGCGGCAACCGCTTGGCCATGATCGGCATGTTCATCGCGCTCGTCAGCGTCTTGGTGCAAACGCTCGGCATTGGGTGGTGGGCGATCGCCGTCGGCACCGTCGCCGGCGGCGTCATCGGCGTCTACGCGGCGCTCAAAGTAAAGATGACGGCAATGCCGCAGATGGTCGCACTCTACAACGGAGCCGGCGGCGGCGCGGCCGCCTTGATCTCGACGGTCGAGTTTTACGTTTCGCGCGGCGGCTCGGTGACCATGGACGACGTCATTGCGGTGTCGCTCGTGCTATCGGCGATCATCGGCGCGGTGAGTTTTGCCGGTTCGATCGTCGCCTTCCTGAAACTTCAGGAACTGATGACCGGAAGACCGGTGACCTATCCCGGCCAGCAGATCGTAAACGCAGTCGTCGCGCTGGCCATTGTGGCCCTCGCCGCGTGGTTCGTCGTGACCATCGGTTTGCTGCCGGCGTGGGCGTTCGCGGCGTTGATGGCGGCGGCGCTGCTCCTCGGCGTGTTATTCGTCCTGCCCATCGGCGGCGCCGATATGCCGGTCGTCATTTCGCTGCTGAACTCGTTTACCGGCCTCGCGGTCGCAATCACCGGATTCGAGCTTTCCAGCACGCTGCTGATCATCTGCGGAGCGCTAGTCGGCGCGAGCGGCACGCTTCTAACGATTCTCATGGGCCGTGCCATGAATCGTCCGCTTACGAACGTACTCTTCGGTGCCTTTGGTGCCAAAGGCGGCATGGAGGTCGCCGTCGCCGGCGGCGGTCTACAGCAGATCCGCAGCTCGAGCGCCGACGACGTCGCCATCATGTTGGCGTACGCCGCCAAAGTGGTCTTCGTTCCGGGATACGGAATGGCGGTCGCGCAGGCACAGCACAGCGTGAAAGCTCTGGCCGATCAACTGGAAAAGCGCGGCGTGAAGGTCGCATATGCGATTCATCCGGTAGCCGGCCGCATGCCCGGTCACATGAACGTGCTGCTGGCCGAGGCGAACGTTCCCTACAACCAGTTGCTCGACATGGAAGACGTCAATCCCGAATTCCCGACCACCGACGTCGCTCTCGTCATCGGTGCCAACGACGTTACCAACCCGGCGGCGCGTAACGTACCGAGTTCGCCCATCTACGGTATGCCGATTCTCGACGTCGATAAAGCCGCCAACGTGGTCGTGCTCAAACGCTCGATGCGCTCCGGCTTCGCCGGCATCGAGAATCCCTTATACGAAATGCCGAACACGTCGATGCTCTTCGGCGACGCCAAAGCATCGGTCGACGAACTCACCGCCGCCGTCAAAGCCTTGTAAAGCCCGCTAGCCGCGGTGGTGTAATCCCGCCAGCCGCACTTTACACCGTACACTCGGGACGTTCGAGTTTCCGCATCCGTGCGGAAACTCTACTCCCTGGCGCGGCGCTCTCGGCATCCGTGCCTCCGCGCCGCGTCCAGAGGCCCTCGTGCAACGGTGTAAAGCGACGGCTAGCGGGATTACACCACCGCGGGCGGCGGTTCGGGCAGATGCGGGGGCGACTCCGGCACGTATGGCGGCGGCGGGTGTGGCGGCGACAGCGTCGGATCTTTCTTCTTCTTGTTGCGCTCGCTCCAGTTGACGACGATGACGTAAAGCACCGGAACGATCGCGAGATTCATCACCGTGGAAACGATCATGCCGCCGAGCACCGCCGTGCCCAGCGAAATTCGGGATTGCGCGCCGTCGCCGTGCGCGAACGCCAGCGGCAGGATGCCTAGAATGAAGGCGATCGACGTCATGAGAATCGGCCGCAGGCGTTCGGCCGCCGCGTGCGTGACCGCATCGATCGTCTCGTGCCCCTGTTCGCGTAACTGATTCGCGAACTCGACGATCAAGATGGCGTTTTTCGCCGCCAGACCGATGAGCATGACGTAACCGATTTGCGCGTAAATGTCGCTGGACGTTTGGGGCACGAGGACCAGATGGCCGGCCAGCTTCGAGTGGATGACGATGCTGAGCAGTTCGCACAGTCGCCGTATGTAAATTCCGCCGACGGCGCCGACCAATGCGAGCGGAACCGCCATCATGATGACGAACGGCGTCGTCAAACTCTCGTATTGCGCGACCAGCACCAGGAACACGAACAGCAAGCCCATTCCGAACACGAGAATCGTTTGCGGGCCGCTCTGAACTTGCTGGCGGGCGATGCCGCTCCAGTCGTACTTCAGGCCTTTGGGCATGGTGTCGGTCGCCAGTTTGGCCATCGCGTCGAGCGCCTGACCCGAGCTCGCGTTCTGCCCCGGCGAACCGTCGATCTCGTAGGCGTTGTACTCGTTGAATCGCATGATCGTCACGTTGGCGACGGTTCGCGAAATGTCGAGAAGCTGCGACACCGGCATCATGTTGCCGCTGGAATTGGCGACGTAGATGCTATTGAGATCTTGCGGTACCGTACGGTACTTCGCGCCGGCCTGCACCAAGACGTTGTACGAGCGGCTTCCGTAGTCGAAGAAGTTGACGAATGCGGCACCCGTCGTTGCGTCGAGGGTGTTGAAGAAGCTCGTTGCGGAGACTCCGAGCGCCAACGCCTTGGAGCGGTTGAATTTCGCGACGATGTACGGCCCGGTCAGCAGCGTCGGAATGTAAACCTGCGAGAGCTGCTTGTCCTTATCCGCCTTGGCAAGAATCGCGGCACCCACCCGATTGAGCGTCGGAAGTCCGAGTCCGTTGATGTCTTGAATCTCGATGGCGAAGCCGCCGGTCGAACCCAACCCGGGAATCGCCGGGGGATTGGCCGGCAGCGCGGTCATCCCCGGAATGTTTTGGAACTCGTCGTAGAGCGTGTATTGCAAATTGAGCGAGCTGTTGGCCAAGCCCTTACGCTTGGACAACGGGTGTAGTTGCACGAAGAGCGTAGCCTGATTCGCGCTGCTGTTGGCGAAACCGAAGCCGATGCCCGACGTAACCGCTTCGACCTGCGGCATTTTCAGCATGATCTTTTCGAGCTTGTTCACGACCGCCGTGGTCTGATCGAGCGAAGCGCTCGTCGGCAGGGTGACGAGCACGTACAGCAAGCTCTGGTCTTCCGTCGGCAAGAAACCTTGCGGCGTGATCTTAAAGAGCACCCCGAGTAGGACGAGGCCGCCGATGAAGATCGCGACCATCAGCTTGCGATGGTCTACGAGCTTGGGAACCAAGCCGGTGTACCAAGTCTTCAGCGCCAGCAGCCGCCGATTGAACCACATCATGAACGGATTCTTGCTGGGCTCCTCGCTGTGGACCAGCTCGTAGGTCAGCACCGGTGCCAACGTCAGCGCGGTGAAGAGCGAAATGCCGATCGAGGCCGCCATCGTTAGTGCGAACTGCTGGTAGAGCAAACCGGTCGTCCCCGGCAGAAACGCGACCGGAATGAAGACGGACATGAGCACCAGCGAAGTCGCTACGACCGCGCCGGTTATTTCCTTCATGGCACGCTTCGTGGCCTCAAAACCGCTGACTTTGTCGTCGACGATATGGCGTACGATGTTTTCCAAGACGACGATCGCGTCGTCGACGACCAGTCCGGTGGCGAGCGTAAGCCCGAACAGCGTGAGCGTGTTGATCGTAAAACCCATGACCTTCATCGCCGCGAACGTGCCGATCAACGAAACCGGAATCGTGATGGAAGGGATGAGCGTGCTGTGCCAATTTTGGAGGAAAATGAAGATGACGAGTACGACCAAGAGGATCGCGATCAACAGCGTTACGACGACTTCCTTGATCGATGCCCGCACGAAATCCGAGGTATCGAAGGCGATCGCGTAGTCCATCCCGCTCGGGAAGAACGGCTTGAGCCGATCCATCGTCGCCCGTACGTTCTGAGAAATCTGCAAGGAGTTGGCGGTCGGCTCGCCTTCGATCGCAAGGACGACCGCCGTCTGGCTGTTATACCGCCCGGACGTGACGTAGTTCTGCGCGCCCAGCTCGACGTCGGCGATGTCGCCGAGGCGCAAGTAACCGCCGTTGGGTTGGGCCGCCACCACGATTTGCTTGAACTCTGCGGGCGTTTGCAGCCGGCCGTTGACTTTGATGGGAATCTGAAACGGCTGGGAACCGGTCGTCGGGGCTTGGCCGATCGCGCCGGGTGCGACGTCCTGGTTCTGCTGTTGGATCGCGTTGAGAACCGTGTCCAGCGAAATTGCGTTGGCCTGCAGTTTGTGCGGGTTCACCCAGACGCGCATGCCATAGGTCCGGTCGCCGAGCACCTCGACCTGGCCTACGCCCGGAATTCGCTTGAGATCCTCGATGACGTTGATGTCGGCGTAGTTGCTCACCGCGACGTCGCTCACCGACGAGCTCGTCGAAAGCATCGCCACCGCGATCGTAATGTTGCCCGAGCTCTTTTGGACCGAAACGCCTTGCTGCTGCACCGCGGTTGGCAGTTGTGCGAGCGTGAGGTCCACGCCGTGTTGCACGTTCGTTTGATCGGTCGTCGGATCGGTGCCGAGCGCAAACGTGCACGTGATCGTAACGATGCCGTTCGAACTGGAGTACGACTGCATGTATTGCAATCCGTCGGCACCGTTGATGTTGATCTCCAACGGCGTCGTGACCGAGCGTACTACGGCTTCCGCATCCGCTCCCGGATAGTTCGCCGTCACCGTAACCGTCGGCGGCGAAATCTGGGGGTACTGCGAGATCGGCAAGATCGGAATACAGATCAAGCCTGCCAGCAGCACTACAAAACTCAGAACGCCGGCAAAAAGCGGACGTTTGAGGAAGGTTTCGATCAAAGGCTCAAACTCCCCGAGCTAGGTTTCGCCAGGCGAGGGCCCCACCGCCTGTAGAGCCCGCTCCTATGGCTCGGAGCGCCGTCGCCTCCTTACGAATCACCGCGCAGGCGCCAAGCGAAAGCGTTCCAGGTCGGTAAGAATGCGTTCGGCGCGAACCCGCCGAGGCGCTTGCGATACGCGTACACGTAGTCCGCATTGAACAGGTACAGTATCGGCACTTCGCCGGCGACGATTCGTCCGATGCGCGCGTACAGGCGTTTGCGCGTCGCTTGCTCGCTCGAGCCCAGCGCCGCACGTTCGAGTGCGTCGACGCGCGAATCGCACCAACGCATGTAGTTGGACGGCGCACCACAGCCGAGAATCCAAGAATCGTCGGGATCGGCACCCATCGTCCAAGGAACGTAGGCCAAATCGAAGGTTCCGGTTGCCAGCACGCCCGACCGTGGCAAGAAGAGCTGCGCGTTGGCAACCGCTTTCACCGTTACCGCGACCCCACGCGCGCGCAACGAAGCTTGCACCGCGGTTGCCACTCGGACTCCGGTCGTCGACTCGGGAAAGGCTACGTAGAGCAGCTCCAACGGGAGTCCCGCCTTGCGGCGCAAACCGTCGGCGCCGCGGTGCCATCCGGCAGCGTCGAACTCTTTGTCGGCGGCTGCCGGATCGTATTCGGGCTCGCGCACCGACGGATCGAACGCCCACGAAAACCGCGGTTGAATCATGTCGGTAACCGGATAGATTCCCAGCGTAATCTTACGCGAAATGGCGTCACGGTCGATCGACCGGGCGATGGCACGCCGAACCCGAACGTCGTCGAGGGGCGCATGCCGCGTGTTAAACGCGAGCCCCGCAACCACCGCGGTAGGCACCTTCACGAACGCGATGTCCTTGGCTCCTCGCAGCACATCCGTTTGCGCCGGCGCGACGAGATTCCAATCGAGTTCTCGGGACTGCAGGAGCAGCAAATTCGTCGTAGGATCCGGGATCAGACGCACGGCGAGACGCGCGACCGCAGGCTTCCCCCGCCAATACGATGCATTCGCCGAATACCACAAGCCCTCGCCGCGCTTCCACGATTCGAAGCGATAGGGACCGTCGCCGACCGTAGGCGCCGCATTGAACGCCGCGTGCGCAAGCGGCTGCTGCGCGCCGAGCACGTGCGCCGGCAACACGAACTGCGGCGAGGATCCGTAGGAAAAGTACGTCGCCACCGCCGGCGCCCAGGCTCGCTTCAAGTGAAAGACGACGGTCCGCGCGTCGGGCGCGGCAGTTCGATCGATCAAGTCATAGCCTTCGCGCGAGCGTACCGGGTTGCGCGGATCGAGAATCGCGCGCAACGTAAACAGCACGTCGCGTGAAGTGACCGCGACGCCGTCGTTCCACATGGCCTTCCGTAACCGGTACACGATGGTCCGGCCGTCGGCCGAAACGCCGCCGTTGGCCCGCGTCGGGACCACCGAGATCAGCGCCGGGACGGGATTCCCGCGAGCGTCGAAATCGACGAACGGCTCGAACGCCAGGCGGTCGACCTGCTCTTCGACGGATGCGGCATCCGGGCGCAGCAGCAGCGGATCGAGGGTCTGCGGGTCCGCGGCGAGTGCGAAGCGGACGGTTCCGGCCGGTCCGGGCGCCGGCTCGGAGACTCGGCCGCAGGCCGTCGTCAGCGCCGTTGCGATCAGAACGGATATCCAAGCAAGGGCCCTTGCGCCGAATAAATCGTTGGTGCTATAGTGTGAGGACCGAAGATTGTTCGGCAAATACCTCTCCTTGGCGAATATGATAGCGACGACCGAAGAACTCGACGAACTTGACCTCCGGCTCCTGGATGCGTTGCAGAGCAATGCTAGATCCACGTTTGCCGAACTCGGATCGATCGTCGGGCTCAAAGCGCCGGCGGTTCACGACCGCGTCAAACGCTTAGAGCAGCGTGGGTACATTCAGCGCTATTCGGCGCAGCTCGACGCCAAGCGTCTTGGCCTGCTGTTGACGGCATTCGTCAGCCTCTATACCGCTCCGGACTGCAACTATGACGACTTCACCCGCGCCCTGGGCGACATGCCGGAGGTTTGCGAAGTGCACTCCGTCGCCGGTGAGGAGACGTTCGTGTGCAAGGTCGTCACCGGGTCTACGAAACACCTCGACGATCTGCTCGCGCGCCTCAAGGCTATGCCCGGCATGGCGCGGACGCGCACGACCATCGTCTTAACGACACCGTACGATCGCGGCGGCGTAACGGTGCAATCGTGAGCGCCATTTCCGGACCGCGCCTCCACCGGCTCGGAACGCACCGCGTGCTCGAACCGCGGGGTGCGATGCCGCAGGCGGCCTGGCGCCTCGACAACACGCCGGCCGTGCTCGATAACGAGATTCTCTGCGACGTCGAGACGCTCAACATCGATTCCGCGTCGTTCAAGCAGATCGCCGACGCGTGCGAACGCAACGCCGAGCGTATCGCAGCGCACATCCTGGGTATCGTCAACGAGCGCGGCAAGCAGCACAATCCGGTCACCGGCAGCGGCGGCATGTTCATCGGTTCCATTGCCGAGATCGGCGACGTGCTTCGCGAAAAGGTCGACCTCAAACCCGGCGACCGCATCGCCTCACTGGTTTCGCTTTCGCTGACGCCGCTGCACATCGAAACGATCGCACGCGTCGACATCGCGACCGGCCGGGTCTGGATCCGCGGCAAAGCCATTCTTTTCCAAAGCGGCGTGTGGGCGAAGCTGCCGCCCGATATCGACGAAAACGTGGCGCTGGCGGTGCTCGACGTCGCCGGAGCGCCGGCGCAGGTGAAGCGGCTTTGCAAGCCGGGTCAAACCGTCGTCGTGATCGGTGCAGGCGGCAAGAGCGGCATGCTCTCGTGCGCCGAGGCACGCCGTCAGGTCGGGCCGGAAGGCCACGTTATCGGCGTCGTGCCGCATCCCGAGTCCGAATCGGCACAGCTGATTTTGCGGGACCATTTGGTCGACACGCTCGTCCGCGCCGACGCGCGCGACGCGCTGGAGTTGAGCGAACGGGTAGCCGCGGCAGTGCCGGATCTGGCCGACGTCACGATCAACTGCGTGAACGTCCCGGGAACCGAGATGGCCTCGATCCTTAGCACGAAGGACGACGGCATCGTCTACTTCTTTTCGATGTCGACGTCGTTTACGGGGGCGGCGCTCGGCGCGGAAGGCGTCGGCCGCGACGTGACGATGATCATCGGCAACGGATACGCCAAAGATCACGCACAAACGGCGCTGCAGACGCTGCGCGATCACCCGCACTTGCACGAGTACTTCAACGCCAAATACGCTAGCTCAACGAGGAACCAGCCATGATCGATACCGCCGTTCGACACCTCAAGCCTCCGGTGGCGCCGGATCAGTTCGAGTACAAGAACCTCAAGCAAGGAGAGTTTTGGCGCCATATTCCGGCCTACAAAGATGTCGACGAGGCGACCTTCCTCGATCATCTCTGGCAGCAAAAAAATGCGGTAAAGACGTCTGACGAACTGCTCTCGACGATCAAGGACGTCTGCTCGCCGGAATTCTTTGCCGATGCCGCCGAGGGTTTCCAACGCGCGCCGATGGCTGTGAGAGTCTCGCCCTACGCGATCTCCCTGATCGACTGGGACGATCCAATCGCCGATCCGATCCGGCGACAGTTCGTCCCGCTGGCCTCGGGGCTGCTTCCCGACCATCCGCGCCTCACGCTCGACTCGCTGCACGAGCAGGCCGACTCGCCGGTTCCCGGCTTGGTGCACCGCTACGTCGACAAGGCGCTCTTTCTTCCGCTCAACACGTGTCCGGTCTACTGCCGCTTCTGCACTCGCAGTTACGCCATCGGACCCGACACCGAAAACGTCGACAAAGTCGCGCTGGCCAAGACGCCCAAACAGTGGGAAGACGCGTTCAAATACATCGCCGAGCGTCCGGAACTCGAAGACATCGTCATTTCCGGCGGCGATACGTATCAGTTGCCTCCGCGAAACATCGAACTGATCGGAAACGCCTTGCTCGACATTCCACACGTTCGTCGCATGCGCTTTGCCACCAAAGGCCCGGCGATCATGCCGATGAAGATCATCACCCATACGGAGTGGCTCGACGCGATCACGGCGATCGTCGATCGCGGCC
Organism: Candidatus Tumulicola sp.; assembly: GCA_049585095.1. Lineage (GTDB taxonomy): Bacteria > Vulcanimicrobiota > Vulcanimicrobiia > Vulcanimicrobiales > Vulcanimicrobiaceae > Tumulicola. The sequence continues at coordinate 697 of JBAUZB010000063.1, read as the reverse complement.
GCACGATGGGCAAAGAGGTCGTGCTCCACACCCACTTCAACGCTCCCGAAGAGGTCACGTGGATCACCGAAAAGGCGATGCGCATTCTCTTCGAGCGCGGCATCTTCACCCGCAATCAGTCGGTTTTGATCCGCGGCGTGAACGACACCCGCGAACGGATGCAGCTCTTGGTGAAGCGGCTCGGCTACCTGAACGTCCATGCGTACTACGTCTACATGCACGATATGGTGAAAGGCGTCGAAGATCTGCGTACGACGATCCACACCGCCACCGATACCGAAAAATTCGTTCGCGGCAGCACCGCCGGCTTCAATACGCCGACCTTCGTCTGCGACGCGCCCGGCGGCGGCGGCAAGCGCGACGTGCACTCGTACGAGTACTACGATCGCGACAACGGCATCGCGGTCTACGCGGCGCCGAGCGTTAAGCCGGGCCAGGCGTTCGTCTACTTCGATCCGATCGACAAACTCTCAGCCGACGCGCAAGCGCGCTGGGCGGTTCGCGAGATTCAAGATCAAATGATCCATGAAGCCGTGCGAAAAGCCGGCGTCGGTGACGAGCAACTAGTCCTAGCGTAGCAACATTCGCGGCCAATCGAATCCGGCGGTCGCCCTACCCTTGCGTTTGCGGGACGCTCGCTTTTTCGCGTCCGTGCGAAAAAGCTGCTCCCTGGCTCGTCGCTCTCGGCATCCGTGCC
>JBAUZB010000062.1:0-2724 GCA_049585095.1 Candidatus Tumulicola sp. | reverse complement strand
TTCCCGCACGGGCCGCGACCGAAAGACGCGCGCCAGCAAGACGCCGCCGACCAATCCGAGGATTGCCGCCGCGAAGGCCCACCCCAGCGACGTCACCCTGGGTTCCTAAATTTTGAACATGTAGCCGCGGCTACGGACGGTCAGAATGTGATGCGGCGTGCGCGAGTCTTCTTCTATTTTTTCCCGCAGCCATCGAACGTGCACGCTCACCGTCTGCTGTTCGCCTTCGAAGTCGTATCCCCAAACCTTGTCGAGCAGACTCTGCCGCGTCACGACGCGTCCGTTGTTCTCCATGAGGACGCGCAACAGCGCGAATTCCTTCGGCGCCAAAGCGACGTTCTTGCCGCGAACGGTCAATTGCTGGCGCGACGGGTCGAGAACGATATCGCCCAGCGAGATCGCTTCGTCGTGGCCCGATTGGATCGGCGCTTGCCGCCGGAGCCGCGCCTTCACGCGGGCCAGGAATTCGTGCAATGCAAACGGTTTGGTGACGTAATCGTCGGCCCCCAGTTCGAGGGCGAGAACCTTGTCGATTTCCTGATCCTTTGCGGTCAGCATGATGATCGGCACCGAGCTGAACTTGCGAATTTCCTTGCATGCCTCGATTCCATCGAGGACCGGAAGCATAATGTCCAGCACGATCAAGTCGGGCTGCTCGCGCTGCGCCATGGCGACGGCGCCGCGACCGTCGCTCGCGGTGACGACGGCGTAACCGCTGCGCTCCAAATTGAACCGCAGCGTTTGCAGTATCGCTGACTCGTCGTCGACGACCAGAATCTTCTTATTGAAGTCAGGCGTCTTGACGAAGGCGCTGCGCGCCGGTTTGGTCTCCAACGATCCGTTCATACGATTTGACGATCGCGCTGTAGTCCAGCGCTCCGTCCCCCATTGCCGAGCGAGAAGTATACATTTGGTATGCCAAGGCGGTCGCGGGCATCGCGTAGTCGGCGATCCGGGCGGTATCGAGCGCCGCCGCCAAGTCTTTGCGTAGCAGATCGAGAGCAAAACCTCCTTCGAACGTGCCGCTCAGCCACGTTTTCGGCAACCAATGCTCGAGCAAGTAATTCGACGCCGTGGCCGACTCGAGAACCTCGCGAACGCAATCTAAATCGGCGCCGGCGCGGCGTGCAAAGTTGAGTCCCTCGGCGTTGGCAATCATCACGTTCGCGATAATGATTTGGTTGACCAGCTTGACTGTTTCACCCATCCCCACGGCGCCGACTCGATGCGGCGTTCCCATCGCTCGCAGTACCGGCTCAGCCTTGTCGAAATCGGAGTCTTCGGCGCCGACCATGATCGTCAAGGTCGCGGCGGCGGCACGCGCCGGGCCGCCGCTGACCGGAGCATCGATGAAACCGATGCCGCGTTCGTGCAAGCGCGCGGCAAACCGGCGGGAAGCCACCGGCGAAATCGTCGACATGTCGATGACCAGGTCTCCCGGCGCGGCGGTCGCGGCGATGCCGTGCGAACCGAACAGCACCTCCTCGACTTGCGGCGCGTCGGGAACGCAGATCGCTACCACGTCGGCAACGGCGGCAACTCCCGCCGGGTCCGGCGCTTCGGCAACCCCAAATTCGTTGCGCAACCGATCGAGCGCGTCCCGCCGGCGATGCGCGCAGGCAGTCACGGAGAACCCCGCGCGGGATAGGGAACGAACCATCGGATCGCCCATCGCGCCGAGTCCGACGAATCCGACTCTCCGCTGGCTCACCGTCGGCCCTTTGGGCGCACCGCTAGACCTTTCCCGCCGTACCGAGGGGCGCATCCGAAGATGGCCGAAGGTCATCGCGTACGCTATGCACCATCCGCGGAGTACCAACGACGTGACCATCGCCGCCAGCCCCGTAATTCGCCCGACGTTCGACGAAATGAATCTCTCAACGGGCAAGCGCACTCGCCTTCATCGCCTGATGTACGAACATGGGCCGGCCAACGGCACGCTGATGATGCTGCCGATCGACCAAGGGCTGGAGCACGGTCCGGTCGATTTCTTCGACAATCCGGACTCGATCGATACGGACTGGATCTATCGTCTCGCCGTCGAGGGAAACTTCTCCGGCATCGCGTTGCACATAGGCTTGGCCGAGAAGTATCAGCAAAAGTATGCCGGCCGGGTTCCCTTATTGCTCAAAGTCAACGGGAAGACGAACGTGCCCTCCGACGACGACGCCTTTAGCCCGATGACGTCGTCGGTCGAAGACGCAATTCGTCTCGGCGCCGACGCAGTCGGCTACACGCTCTACGTCGGCAGTCCCGCACAAGATCTCGACATCGCGCAGTGCAACGACGTACGCCGCGAATGCGACCGCTACGGTATGCCGCTCGTCGTGTGGGCCTATCCTCGCGGTGCGGCGGTCAAAAGCAAGGGCAGCATCGACTCCCTCTATGCGGTCGACTATGCGGCGCGCGTCGCGTGCGAGATCGGCGCCAACATCGTCAAGCTCAACGAACCGGCTTGGAATCCCGACGACGCCTCGAAGTTGCCCAAGCCGTACAACACGCTCGAGTTCTCCGACGTGGAAGGGCTGCGCAAGGTCGTGAAGTCGGCCGGGCGCACGCTGGTGCTGGTTTCGGGTGGAAGCAAGATGGGCGACGATGCCACCATCCACAAGGCGCGGATTGCCATGGAAGCCGGCTGCGTCGGGCTTATCTTCGGCCGCAATATGTGGCAGCGCAAGTGGGACGACGCGCTTTCGATAGCGTCGCGCATGCACGACGTCATGA
>JBAUZB010000061.1:0-6441 GCA_049585095.1 Candidatus Tumulicola sp. | reverse complement strand
CGGCAGAACTCCTCGCCGAGGACGAACTTGTTGAAGACGAAAGGAAGTTCAAACGCGCTCGGCAGTGCCGCTTCCACGTGCGCGATCGCTTCATCATCGAATCCTTTTGCCTTGAGAGTCGCGCGGTTGATGTGCGGCGCCTCTTCGAGCGTGCCCGTTCCCTTCGCGTAAGTCTCGATGGCATCAATTTGCTCTTCCGAGTAACCGAGCTTATGGAGCGCCGCGTCGACGGATTCATTGACGATCTTGAAGTAGCCTCCGCCTGCAAGTTTCTTGAACTTGACGAGCGAGAAGTCAGGCTCGATACCAGTCGTATCGCATCCCATAACAAGGCCTATTGTTCCAGTCGGAGCGATCACGACGGTTTGCGCGTTTCGGAAACCGGCAACTTCGCCAATTGAAAGGGCGTCGTCCCACATCTTGCGCGCCAGCGCCCACGTTTCTTGCGTGAACAGCGTCGGCGCGTGCGTCACCGGCTTCGTTGACAACTGCTCGTATTCGGCGTCCTGCGCGTTATACGCAGCGCGGCGGTGGTTCCGAATGACGCGCAGCATCGGTTCCCGATTGGCCTCGAAGCGCGAGAACGCACCAAGCTTCTGCGCCATTTCGGCCGACGTGCGGTACGCGGCACCCGTCATCAGCGCTGAAATCGCAGCGCACCAGCCGAAGCCTTCTTCCGAATCATACGGCAGACCCATACGCATGAGCAGCGTGCCTAGGTTGGCGTATCCCAAGCCGAGGGTTCGGTAGAGATGATTTTTCTCTGCGATGCGCTTCGACGGCATCTGTCCCATCGTTACCGAGATCTCGAGTGTCGTCGTCCACACGCGCGCCGCTTCGGCGAATCGCTTCGCGTCGAAATTCCCGTCATTGTTGAGGAATTTCACGAGATTTAGGCTTGATAAATTACACGCGGTATCATCTATGAATATGTATTCTGAACAATTATGTATTCGTAAACCATTGGCGACGAAGTGCTGCGTGTCGGGCTCGCTTAGGTCGAACACATCGCGAACGCCTATCGGCTCCAAAGCCGAGAACTCATCGACCAGCCTGTCAGCGTAACATCCAACGGATGCATTAAGCGAGCGTAGCGTAGCGGCTTTCCGTGATTCCGGGTGGAACCCGATTTCTCGCTCGAAGGCAACGCGCGAAGACCGCGACACCCGTAACGAGTGCATTTGCACGACATCATAACGTGCGAGCCCACCATTTCCGTCGGGGCAATTACTCGTAAGCGCGCGGCGTCGATTCGTATAGAGTTTCGACTTTATTCCGAAGGACAGAAGAAGATGCTGCGTCTGGCGAAGCAGCACCAGCGAGGACGAATCCATCGAAACGTACTGCGACTTCGAACCGTAGTTCGCTACCGTCCCATCGGCGGTAAATAAGCCCCGAAGAACATTCGACATCGATGCACGATTGAGTGCGTAGATCGCATCCGTAAAACGCTTGCAGTCGCTACCCTCGTTGAGAACGGCGTATTTTTGAAACAAGTCGACGATCGAGGCATTGCCCGTAGAAATTCGAGAGCCCGTTCCCTTTAAGGGTATCGTTACCGACGTCTTGCGCCGGCCGCGACCATCCGTCGCAGTGGACTTGGCGGCGTTAATAGCGCCGGCCACCGTCGCGAGTACGGGGGCTTCCTCGGCCGCCATCGTTATAATAAGACCGGGCGTTTGAGAATTGGTCACGCAACCGTCGCCTACCGCGAGGCCGATCCCCAGGGCGACGTCCGCGTCGACACGTTCCGGCCCAAAGCCGGAGCCGTGCAATGCGAGCACATCGTTCGCTTTCAACTCGGTCGCCGGAACGTCGCCACGGTTCTCCGTCCAGACTTTATGGTCTCCGGTAACGTGAAGCTCGTAACCGGATTTCGTGGACAACCGGTAGACTGGCTTCGTTCCCGTCGGAAAAATTCGATTCACGAAGTGTGGGTGACCGTCGCCGCCGATAACGAACGCGGCCTTACCAACTAAGTCCTCGATCCGCTTGGGGCCGTCCGCGGTCGCCACGAGCGTATCGCCGGTGACGCACGGGTTAGTTGCGTTGATGCGGTCGTCGGCGGCGCAGGTGTGCCACTCTTGAATGGTGTCGTCGTACTGCAGTCCCGGATCCGCCGACTGCCATGCGGCAAGCCCGATCTGCTCCCACAGATCGCGCGCTTTAATCTTTTTCGCGACGCCGCCGTTGGTACGCCATTTCAAATCCCAGTCGCCGTCGGCATCGATCCGCTTGAAGAACTCGTTCGTGAGGCGAACGGAGTTGTTCGAGTTTTGGCCCGAAACGGTGATGTAGGCTTCGGAATCCCAAGCCGTGTCGTATTGCTCGACTTCCAGATGGGTGTAGCCCTGACGCGCGTAGTCGAGCGCGGCTTGCGTGGCGCCCGTCGGAATCCCCAAGCCGTTCGCTTCGCGGATGGCGTGGCGCAGCGACGCATTCAGCGTGGGGTCCAGCCGTGCATATTCGGGAACGCGCGTGTCGTGCGCCGCCGCGATGATCGCGTTGACGTGCTTTTCGAACATGCGCGATCCGACGACCAAGTCGGCGACCTTGCGCTCCTCGCGCACCTTCCAGTTGACGAACTCTTCGATGTCGGGATGATCGGCGTCGAGCACGACCATCTTCGCGGCACGGCGCGTGGTGCCGCCCGATTTGATCGCGCCGGCAGCGCGGTCGAAGACCTTGAGAAACGACATCAGACCACTCGACGTCCCACCGCCGGTGAGTTTTTCGCCGCGGGCGCGCAGTTTCGAGAAATTGGCTCCGCTGCCGCTCCCACCTTTAAAGATTCGGGCCTCGCGAATCACGCCGTCAAAGATTCCGCCCTCGTTGACGAGGTCGTCTTCAATTCCCAAAATAAAGCACGCGCTGACCTGCGGATGCGTGAACGAATCGGGCGACGGCAGCGTCTCGCCGCTCGCCGCGTCGACGAAGTAGTGTCCCTGCGCCGGCCCCGAGATACCGTACGCCCAATGCAAGCCGGTATTGAAGAACTGCGGCGAGTTCGGAGCGCCGATTTGGCGCGCGAGCATTGCGGACATCTCGTCATGATAGACGCGCGCATCGTTTTCCGAATCGAAGTAGCCGTGCTTCCAGCCCCAGTACGTCCAGCAGCCGGCGAGACGGTCGAACACCTGACGCGCGTCGCGCTCCGGCCCGAACTGTTCGTCGCGCGGAACGTCCTCGAACGCGGCTTCGTCGGCGACCGACCGCTGCAGCCACTCCGGCACCCCCGGCTCGTCGACGCGCTTGGTCGCCTTAGGCACGCCCGCTTTCCGGCAATACTTCTGGGCGAGCACGTCGACTGCGACCTGGCTCCACGTGGTGGGAACCATAACGTCCTTGGCTTCGAAGATCACCGAGCCGTCCGGATTGACGATCCGGGAACTTCTCGGTTCAAACGCAATGCCCGCATACGGGTCGTCGGGGGTCGAGTACGTGCGCTGAAACTTCATGTGAAGCTGCTCCTTGCCTTATCCGTCGCCGAAGCTTGGATCCGACCACTTTGCCCTGGGAGATACGAACACCTGTTCGATTTTACCCCAGAAAATGGAATTGGCCGGGGTCACCTATTGTGCCATAACGGGACGATTACCACAATATATTGGGGTCGCTCTGCACAAGTCCTTGTGGGCTCGCTGTGGGTAGCCGCAAAAAAGCGGCGCACAAACTGGGGATGAGCGCCCCCGCGGTGATGCCGGTGTGGAAAGGTTCGAGGATACCGGGGATAACCGGTGCAACCCAGGGCCAATGTTCGGGCCCAACCGGTTTGCTCCGCGCCTTCACGACGTTCCGCACGAAGAGCTCGAAGCGGCCGGAATTCGGGGGTTGATCGTCGACCTCGACAACACGCTGCTCGGCTTTCGCGAGACCGAGCTTGCTCGCGAACACCTCGACTGGGTAGCGCGGGCCCACGAGCGTGGATTTCGCATCGTCATGCTTTCGAACAACTTCAGCGCGCGCGTGACCGCGATCGCCGGCCAGCTGAACGTTGCCTGCATTCCGAACGCGCTCAAGCCGTTGCCGTTTGGTTTTCTGCGGGCCGTCAGCGCCTTGCGCCTGCGCCGGCGCGAAATCGCCGTGGTGGGCGATCAGCTGTTTACCGACGTGCTCGGCGGAAAGCTGTGCGGGTTGTATACGATTCTCACCGAGCCGATCGAAAGCAAAGACTTAGCGCTCACGGGTTTCTTCCGGTTTTTCGAGCGATTGATGCTCCCCAATCGGCGGGTGCCGTGAAACTCGCCGTCATCGGCGATCCGGTCGATCATAGCCGCAGTCCGCAGCTTCATCGCGAGTTTTTGGAAGAGTCGGAAATCGACGGCAGTTACGTCGCGCTGCGGGTAACGCGGGGACATGCCGCGGCGACGATCCGCCGAATGCAATCCGACGGATTCACCGGCTGTAACGTGACGTTTCCGCTGAAGGAAGAAGCATTGAACGCCTGCGATACGCTCACCGAGGAAGCGCGTCGCGCGGAAGCGGTCAATACGATTGCTTTCGGACGCCGAATCGTCGGCACTAATACCGACGGCATCGGCGCACGCATGGCGATCGAAGCGTTGATCGACGAACCGATCGCTCTCAAACGGATCGGCGTGCTGGGGTACGGCGCCACCGCGCGTGCGATTCTCGCGGAGTTGCACGACAACGATGCGTACGCCTTCGTCTGGGGCCGCGATCCCGCTCGCGTGCGAGGCGTTTGCGAACGATTCGAAGCCGATGCGTGGCCGGTAGAAAACGTGCCCGAGATCGTCGTCAGCACGCTGCCGCCGGGCATAGATCTACCTGCCGAACTTCTCGCCGGTCTGCGCGGCGCCGACGTCATCCTCGACGTCAACTACGGCCAGCGGGCAACCCTCGGGCGCGCCCTCGGCCGCGACGTCGTTCCGGGTGACGCCATGCTCGAAGCGCAAGCGCGGACGAGCTTCGATTTCTGGCTGGCTGACGCGACGAAAACCGGCCCTGCCTGGCCCTGAGGGTCTTGCTTCGGGGTTTGTATCAAGCTATTGACACAAATGCCGATATTGTATTAGCATGCTAATACAATGAGCATCGAGCACGTTCCGCAAGAGCAACTTGCCCGCATCGTCACGGCGATTGCGATCGGCCTTCTCGGAATCTTGGAGATCGCCACCCCCGGCTGCTTCGGCAGCATCCGATTCTATTTTCGCGGTGCGCGCGCGGCGCTCGGGCCGGAGCAGCGAGCTCGTTTGCAGCGCGTCGTCGATGCGCGAGTCGACGCCGAGGGAACCGACGTTTACACGCGCTATGCCGGCGTCTTCACGATTGCCATGGCGGGGCTAGCCTTGCTCCCCGCGGTACCCATGGATCTTCCGTATACGGCAAGCTGCGCGGCGCTGGCGATCGCCGTGTTCCTCGCGTATCTGCACTTCCGTCGCGGCACCGAACGACGTGTCGCGCCGCTCGTGCGGCGAAACGCTTGGGCTTCGCTGCCCCCGGTGGTGCTGGCGTGCGCCGGCATCTGCATCGTCGCAGCCCTGTCGCTGACCGCATACCCGCAGTATCGAATTCCGGCGCTGGCTGCGGCCCTTTCAGGGATCGTATTGTGCGCGATCGCTTGGCGCGTCGCGGTCGCGCCGGCGATGCTGTTCGGTGACGACGCGCAGCTGGAGTACCTCGTCGACGAGCACGTGCGCTTCTGTCGGGCTACCGGACTCATCGCGCTCGCATGCGCGCCGCCGACGAATCTCGTACTGTTCGCCTGGGCGGAACTCCACGTCACACCCCCGCTGGTCATCGCCGCGACGTGGGCCGTGCTCGCGGCGTTCCTCGTCGTCCTGGTCGTCAGTTTGAATCCGGTGAGGAAGCGAATCATGTTCGCATGACGAGTTCGTATCTCGTGGTGGATGAGTCGCTCGAAACGCGACCGTCCCGGCAGATCGTCGAGCAGATTCGCTCGGCGATCGAGCGCCGCGAGCTTCAGCCCGATATGCCGCTGCCTCCGGTGCGCCAACTCGCCGGCGATCTCGGCGTCGCTCCCAACACCGTTGCGCGAGCCTATGCCGAACTGCAGGCCGATGGCTGGCTCGTGGCCGACGGCCGGCGAGGGACCCGCGTGGCGTCGGAAATCGCGCGGCCGAACGAGCAGCAACGCGCGCACACGCTGCGCGAAACGATCGAGCGGTTCGTGCTATCGCTGCAGCACCGCGGATTTACCCGCGAAGAGATTTCGCAAGAGCTGAACGATCGGATTGCAGAAGGAGCCTAGTGACGCTTGGCTCAGCCCTTCGACTGCGCACCGCGGAGCCTGTGCTGAGCGAGCGAAGCGAGTCGAAGTGCGGTGCTCCGCTCAGGATGGACCTGACCCGGTTTGGTGGACTCCAAGATAAGCGTCGGAAGACGCGGAAAGAGGAGTCCCATGAAACCCCGATCCGGCAAACGTGAAAAATATCCGGCTCAGTTCAAGTTGGAAGCGGT
>JBAUZB010000060.1:0-4081 GCA_049585095.1 Candidatus Tumulicola sp. | reverse complement strand
CGCCCGGGCAGCGCGTGCAGGTCGCCGACGTGGGCGGCTCGCTCGTCTTTCCGATCGCCGGCACGGACGCCGTTTCAGCCGGCGACGTCGTTCTGGAGCGACCGAACCGCGCGGCGTTGACGATTGCCGGTTCGGGTCGCAATACCGGAACCTTCGTTCTGCGTCCGATCCTTCGCAACGTCGTTTACGTCGATGCACGGGATGCACGTGGAGGCCTGTTGACCGTTACGCAGCCGTCCGGATCGTCATTTCTCTCGCCGGTATTGTTGATGCAGCAGCGGCAGACGATCGCGGGACTGAACGTACCGTTTGATTCGTTTGCAGTCCCGGCCGCGCACCGGCTGGTCAAGGCGGTGCTATTCAGTTCCCAGGAGGCCGCAATGATGCACGGGCTCGGCGCCGGTGCGGGCGCCGCCGTTCTGTTCGCCGTCGACGACGAAAACGATCGGCCGTTACCCCACGCCATCGCCGCGGCCCGCAGCGGCGTATCGCTCGACGCCGGCGGGTTGCGGTTGCGCGGGATCGTCTTTTCGTACCCCGCCGTCGAATTGGTCGCGGTGCCGTCGCTGGCCGCCGTCATCGCCGGAGGATTGCTCGTGTTCGGCGGTTTGATCGCACGTGGAAGGAACCACAATGCCGTTGGACGCTGACGTTGCTCGGCTGCTGGCTCAAATCGAAGACCCGGCGACGCCGCGTCTCGAACTGCTCGACGTTGGCGCGATGCGAGCCTCGACGGCGATCATGAACTCGTGGATGGGCGATCCGCCGGCGGTTGCCGGCGTACGTCACGTCGCCATCCCCGGCCCCGGCGGCGTCGTGGTGGCTCGCGTCTATTATCCGGCGACGCTCGAGCCGCTCCCGATTATCGTATTCTTTCACGGCGGCGGCTGGGTTTTCGGCTCGGTACAGAACGTCGACGTGCCTTGCAGGCAGCTCGCGAATGCCTCGGGTTGGATCGTATTAGCCGCGCAATACCGCCAGGCGCCGGAAGCGCGTTTCCCCGCCGCCGTACTGGACGCTCACGCAGTTCTGGATTGGGTCCTCGCCAATGCCGAATCGCTCGATGCCGACCCGAGCCGCGTCGCCGTGGGGGGCGACAGTTCGGGCGGAAATCTCGCCGTCGCGGCGTGTCTGCTGGCACGCGACCGCAACGAAGCCTTGCCGGCCCATCAACTCCTGATGTATCCAGTCCTCGATCCGTGCCTGCGCGGCGCTTCGTATCGCGAGTTCAGCGACGGCTACCTGCTTTCGCGTGCCGGCGTATTGCGCGATTGGTCGCTCTACTTGCGGGATGAGATCGACAAAGCCAACCCCTATGCGGCGCCGCTGCAAGCCCGAACCTTTCGCGGCATGCCTCCTGCGACGATTTTCACCGCCGAATACGACCCCGTTCGCGACGATGGTGCGGCCTACGCCCAGCGCCTACGCGACGACGGCGTCGCGGTGCAGTATCGTTGCTTCGACGGGCTCGTACACGCGGCGTTTCAAATGGCGAACGTCTCCGCGCGCGCCCGCGAATTCTTGCAAGCCGGCGCCGACGCGCTCAAACGCATCGGCGCACCGGGATAGGCGCATGTCTCCGGCTCAGGATGACGCGGACGCTAAAATTCAGTGGTCGAAGTGAACGCGAAGCCGGAGATTTTTGCGGTCGGGACGACTAGCGAATAGTGATAGCTGCCGGTGCGGGCTTGCTCGCGCGAGAACTCGCAGCGCTGCAGCAGGTCGAGGATGCTCACGTTGAACCGCATGTTGCGCACGCCCTCGGCACGGCGCCCGTTCTCGATGAGGAAGGTTCCGTCGCGCGTCATTCCGGTAACGATCGCGCGCTTGCGGTCGACCGTTCGCACGTACCAAAACCGCGAGACGAGCAGCCCGCGATGGGTCTCGCCGAGGAGTTGTGCGACGGGCTTGGTTCCCCCGGCAACGACGAGGCTGCGCGGCTGCGGTCCGTATGCGTTGGGCGCCGGAAGCGCGTGGCCGGTATTGGGCCGGTCGAGTTTCTTGGCGTAGTAGCTGTCGGTAACCACGTTGCGCGCTACGCCGTTTTCCACCAGCGGCAAACGCCGCGTCGGATGCCCTTCGAAATCGAATGGCATAGCCGGCGCGAGCGGATGCGCGTAGTCGTCGCCAATAGTGACGTTTTCGGAAAAGTAGGTTCGCTCGAGGCCGTCGCTGCAGAACGACGATCCCTCGTCGAAGGATTGTGCCGAAAAGTGATCCGAGAGAAATGCGACGAGTTCGCCGAACGCCGGTGGCTCGAGGATCACGGTCCATTCACCGGGATCTACGGCGCCGGGCCGCGCGCTCGAACGCGCCTTGTCGGCGGCAGTGCGTGCGACCAGCGCTGCATCGATCGCACCGATAGCCGTGGAGTAGCTTTCCCCAAAGCCAGTCGAATCGGTCGCGTTCATCTTCACGTTGATTGCGGCGTCGGTTCCGTCAAACGACGCGAGCGCGCCAGAACTGTTCGCAACCGTCACTCCCCAGGACGATGTCGCCGCGAAACCGGCCGACCAATAGCCGGCGCTTTCCGCGACGCCGAAGACCGCGTCGCACATTGCGCCACGGCGCTCGGCGGCGGCTTGCGCGGTTGCAGCGTCGTACGCTCCTTCCGGCGCGGTCGCGGGACCACCGCGGGGAAGCGCGACTCGGACCGGGTCTGCCGGCGCCAGCGACGCCATCGCCGTCGCGCGACGAACGACGTCGCGCAGGGACGGCTCGTCGAAACGGTTCTCTTGCGCGACGCCGGTTTTTCCAGCGACGATGGCGCGCACCGAAATCCCGACGTCGGCCGCCGCGACGTTCTGATTCGATAGTTCATGGGAAAATCGCGTGAGGGCGTTGTCGCTCGCCGAAATCAGCACTTCGGTTTGATCGGCGGTCGAGTACTCCAGCGCGAGCGCGGCGATTCTTTCGCGTTCGGAGGCGTTGCCGGCGTTAGCCACCGTAGCCCACGCCGACGCTGACGTTACGAAAACGTGCCGGAGAAGCCGCCTGCGTCGTGCGTCCGGTCTGCATCGGTTCGCCCTTTCCGCAGTTGGGCGTTCCCCACGCAAACCACGACCGCTCGTCGGCGATCGCATCGCACGCGTTCCAAAACTGCGGCGTCATGCCCGAATACGTGGGATTCTTTAGCAGACGCCCGCGCTTGCCGTTTTTGATTTCCCAACCCATCTCGCATCCGAATTGAAAATTCAAACGGCGATCGTCGATCGACCACGAGCGATTGCTTTCCATATAAATGCCGTGCTTGACGTCGTCGAAGAGATTTTCAAACGGAACCGTTCCCGGCAGAAGGTTGAGATTGCACATCCGAATCATCGGAACCGACTCCCACCCCTGCGCGCGAACGCAGGCATTGCTTTCCAGCCCGATTGCGCGCGCGGTGTCGTTACTCATCTCGTAACCGGCGAGCACGCCGTTGCGAACGATGTCGGAGCGAACCGATTTGGTGCCCTCGTCGTCGTAGCCGCACGTCGCCATCCCGCCGTCGAGTGCGTTGTCGACGACGATCGTCACGAGATTCGAACCATACCGCAGTTTCCCGAGCTGGCCGGTTTCGAGGAAGCTCGTCCCGGAGAAATTGGCCTCCCAGCCCATGACCCGGTCGAGTTCGGCCGGATGTCCGCACGATTCGTGGATCTGCAGCGACACTTGCGACCCGCCGAGTATCACGTCGAAGGTACCGCTCGGGCATTGCGGAGCGTGCAGCAGTTGCGCCGCTTCTTCGGCGATCCGCGGTGCCTCGTCGATCAAGTGCGCGGCTTCGACCACTTCCCAACCGCCGCATTGATACAGGCCGACGTCGCCGGGATAGGTTCGCACTTGAACGTCGCCGTTTCCGATGGCCATGGCTTCCAATCCGGAACCGGTTTGTCGGATTCGTTGAGCGATGCGCGACCCGATCGAACTATAGAAGTACTTGTCGGTGCTCCAGAGATCGATCCACGCTCGTCCGACGGCAATCTCGGGCGGTCCGTGAAGCAGGCGCTCGGCATCGAGCAGCAGCGCGACGCGTTCGCCGAGCGGAACGTTCGCCGGATCGCTTCGCACGGCGGTGACGAACGCGTCGACGTACGCG
>JBAUZB010000059.1:0-3397 GCA_049585095.1 Candidatus Tumulicola sp. | reverse complement strand
GTCGAAACGTACGGCGAGCGCGCGCTCATGTTTTTCAATGGACGTTACTCGCACGCGGTCGTCAAAAAGCCGTTCGATACGGTGCTCGTCGTGAGCGACGAGCAGTCGGCACTCGTACAGGTCACCGCCGAGGAACTCCATGTCGCTGCGGAAGCGCTGGCCGCAATTCCGGGCGACGCGCTCTATGCCCGCATCGACTTGCTGCACGACGATCGCGGAAACGCCCTGGTGAGCGAAATCGAACTGATCGAGCCGGGACTCTATCTCAGCATCTATCCGGCCGCACGTTCGGCGTTCGCCGACGCCATCGAGCGCGAACTCCGGACATTTCCTGAGTTTCGCCGGATTTCGCCGCCGGATAGACAGGATTGCCACTCCAGCGATGCCGTGCGCGGTGCTATGCTGTAAGCTAATCGCAACTTCGAGGACGGAGATCTACCGATGACGATTGCACGTTCCATCTCAAGCATTTTTAGCACCGTCGCGGCGGCTGTGCTGCTGGCAAGCTGCAGCGCATCCTCGATTCCACCGTCAAGCGCGGCGCCCGCCGGAATCGGCACGAGCGCGAATCGGATTGCCTCGCAGTTGCGCTACACCCGTTCGTGGGTCGCTCCCGACGCGCGACATCACGACCTGCTCTACATTTCGGACCTGACCAACCAAGTCGTGTCGATGTACTCCTGGCCCGAAGGGAAGCTCAAAGGTCAGATCACCGGCTTCTTCAACCCCGAAGGGCTGTGCGTCGATAGCGTGGGTAACGTGTGGGTAACCAATGACACGGGCGACGGCGTGCATCAGATCACCGAATACGCCCATGGCGAGACGACGCCGATTGCCAACCTCATCGACAACGACGGCCGCACCAACGCTTGCTCGATCGATCCCGTCACCGGCGACCTCGCGGTCGCCAACTTTTTCGGCGCCACCGGGCTAGGCAGCGTTTCCATTTACAAAAACGCACAGGGCACGCCGCTCAAATACATCTCCCCCGCGATCTACTACTATTACTACTGCGGATACGACAACAAGGGGAATTTTTTCGTCGACGGATGGAGCAGCGGCAGCACCTTTGGCTTTGCCGAGCTTCCAAAGGGCGGCACCAAGCTCAAGACGATCGAGTTGAACCACAGCATCACCTATCCGGGCGGCGTTCAGTGGGACGGCAAGCACATGGCCGTGGGCGATCAGTACGGCCCGATCTACCAGTTCGACATCAAGGGATCGAACGGCAAGTTGGTCGGCACGACCCCGTTGAACGAGGAAAAGCAAATCGTGCAGTTCTGGGTGCAAGGCGCGAAAGTCATCGGCCCCAACGAATTCGGCGCGAACGTGATGATTTGGAACTATCCTGCGGGCGGCACGCCGATTATGACGCTCACCGGCCCGGGCATCGGCGCCACCATCAGCAAAGCCAAATCGTAAGGCACCGACAGGGCCGGCGAGGTGTGGATCACCGACTCCCTGACGAATTTCGCCCCCTATTAGGGATTAGCCGGCACGATCGGCGTCGGCTGCGCCGTCTCCATCGGCAGTTCCTGAATCTTTCCGCCCGCCGCGCTGAGCGCTTGGCGCACGTCGAGACTACGCAGCGTTTGATCGTTGAAGGTGCGGTAGTAGAATCTGAGATTCTTTAAATCCTCGGCGGTGGTCCACAGAGTGTACTCGTCGACGGTCTTTCCTTGTACCGTGTCGCGCACCGCTCCAACCGGAATGTCGAAGTTATTGAGTATGTGAAAAACCTGCTGCACCGCATCGCCGGCCGTGTTCGGCTGGACGGCGGTTTGCTGAAAGGCAACCGCGCGCACGAATCGCGACGGCGGCGTGAAATCTCCCGGGAGACCGTAGAAACCCGAGCCCTGACCGAATCCCGCAACGTCGTAGCCGTTGAGCGTGACCGAGGACTTCATCATTGGCGTCAGGCCGACGTAATTCCCCAAGTTGGTGAGGTGCCAATCGAACGTCGGAGCGTTCGTGAGCACGCCCAGCGGATCGTCGTAGATGCGCAGCTTTCCGTCGATGGGTTCCACCACCACCGACGCGCCGGTGCTGTCCATGATGCGAAAGTGTACTGGAACGGCAATCCCCATCTGCGGAAGCACCGTCGGCGCCAGCACCACGCGGTCGTAGGCGGCTTTCACCTCGGCGATCGATGCAAAGTTTCCGAGGAGCCAGTCGCTGTACTCGTATCCTGCCATGGCTTGCGACGCGTTCGCCGGCGTCACGTCGGCGTAGCCCGCCTATCCCGGAAAGAAAAATTCGCCGACGTACAGCCCGCGATCGTTGACCCCGTCGACGATCACCGGCAACCCGAACGCGTTCGCGCCGATGAAGCCGTACTTGGTGGTGTACGAAACGCCGGCGGCGTTGTTCGGAAGCGTGCCGGTAAGCGCCGTTCCCGCCGGAATCACGGCGATCTTCGATTGCAGATCGGTGCCGAACTCGAGGGTGCGCGCCGCGACGACCGTGCCGTCTTTGGCCGTGAGGCGGATTCCGGTGCAGGCCACCGCCGCGACCGCGCCAACGCTCAGCATCACGGCGATCGCAAAAGCCGTCGAACGCAAAACCATACCCAGCTCCTTTCAACGCCCGAAGGGAGCGTTCGCTTGCGTTCGACCGGCGGCGGGACGGCACCGCGTAAACGCCCACAGCGACGCGGCCGAAAATAAGAACGATTCATCAGCGCTCCCTTGCGTCTAACGTTTTAGAGCGCCGGCCG
Organism: Candidatus Tumulicola sp.; assembly: GCA_049585095.1. GTDB lineage: Bacteria > Vulcanimicrobiota > Vulcanimicrobiia > Vulcanimicrobiales > Vulcanimicrobiaceae > Tumulicola. Next base: position 681 of record JBAUZB010000059.1, on the reverse strand, counting down.
CGTCGCGCCTGCCTTTTCTAGGGTTGGACCGCGCGAGGTGACGGGTATGCTCGGCGGCGTGACGGAATACGGTGGTAAATGCTTGATCCGCCTCTTGAGGAGAGATGATGTTCCATTTTATCCGGTTTATCCGGCGCGGCGTTCTCGCGTCCTCGGTTGCCTTGCTGGTTGCCTGTTCGGGAACGCCCGGCACCGGCACCACGCCCAGCCTATCGTCCGCTCACGCCGACGTAGCGTCGCCAGGTCACATGGTGTTCCAAAAGCTTTCCATCGTGCCGGACGCGACTGCGCCCGCAATCATCATGAACTTCGTCTCGAACGGCCCGGCGCAAGGTGGCGTACCGTGCATCTCATGCGTCGAAGGTGCGCAAACCAACGACAACGTTGGGTTGACCGGTCCGTCGAGTTACGTTACGAAGGGATCGGGCTGGCAGTATTCGCTCTCCTTCACCGACATCAAATACAAAGGAAAGTGCAAGCTCGCCTGGACCATCACTTCCGGGGCAAAGACGATCGATAGCTTTTCGGCGACCCTCAACCTTACGACCGCGGGCGGATTCGTTCTCTACGCCCTCAATCGCAATCGCCCGGCATACTCCGGAAGCGCGACGCTCACCGGGAAAGTTACCTGCGGAGGAAACTCGCGAAGCACTACAGCGCCGTTGTACTTCCAGTAATCTA
>JBAUZB010000058.1:0-2301 GCA_049585095.1 Candidatus Tumulicola sp. | reverse complement strand
TGCGTCATCATGGCCGCATCGTCGCGCGCCGGCATGGCGGCGGCGTCGCTGTCGTATTGCGAGGGAATGAACGCAGGAGCTCTTCGCTTAGGGGGTCAGATTCTCGATCTGCGGCCGGTACCGCCCGTCGTCGAAACGGCGCGCCTTATCGAGAAAGAGCGTTCCATTGGAATAATCGAACGTAAAAACGAAATTCTTCAACGTCCCCAATCCGATGTTGCCGGCTTCGTTGACGTCGGCGAACGCGCCGGTGTCGGACAACATCACATCGGCGTTGCGGTTGTACAATTTGAACGGCCCGATTTCCAAACGATCGACGACGGCAGGAACGGCGGCGCTGGACCCGCCGACGCCACGGTTTGGCGCAAATTTCCGGGCGCCGCCGAAAAAGACGACCCCCGGGTGCGCTTCGACGAACGCGTGAAACACGAGCAAATCGTTGTTGTTGCCGGTGTCGACCAAAAATCGGCCATCCACCGTCCCGTTGATCCGCGCCGACACTTCGGGAAGCTCGCGGTCGGTGTCGATTCGTAGCGGCGTGCCGCGCGCGGGCAGCGTTCCCGGCTTCGCGATAGTCAGCGTCATGGCGTCGGGATCGACGCGTACTTCAGCGGCGGCAAAAAACGGATAACCGAGCACGCCGTCGACGGTTCCACCGTCAAAGGTCACCATGCTCAAGTCGACGATCGAGACGACGTGCACCGGAAGGTGCGCGCTTCCGATGTCGATGCGGTCGAGCGCTGCTACGCCGCGCCCGCTGATCCGCTTGCTGCCCCGAACCTCGAGGATTCCTTCGGGGACCAGACCGAGACGCGCAGCCGCGCCCGGGTCGAGGAACAGGCCCTGCGAGCCGCTGTCGATCAGAAGCGTCAACGGTTTCCCGCCGGCGGTCGAGCGCACGAAAAAGTGTCTGCCGTCGGTCAGCAGCGGCACCGTCACCGGGCCCGGCGCCTCGACGACGGCCGGCTGCAACGGTGCGAAGACCGATGGATCCACCGGCTCGCCGACGCGAACGGTGGCGATCCGTGACGTCACGTCGTACGCGTGGTCGCCGCTCGACTCGACTTTGACGACCGGATAGAGGGCACCGTGAACGACGCGATAGTCGGAATTGTCCACGGTGGTGATGCCGTCGCCGTCGACATAGGCTTCTTCATCGATCATGAACGTCGTAGCGTCGATCGCGACGCCGAACGGTTCGCCACCCGGTGGTTCGACGCGGATCTGCCAAACGTCCCGGCCGTCGCGCAGTTTGGCGCGGCCCAAAAAGACGTCGTTTTCCGGATGACGCGCAAACTCGCCGGACTCGATGAAGTCTTCGCTGACCTGCCTTCGCGCCACGATGCCGCGAAGCGTGCGCACGTCGCCGTTGGCGTTTTGCACCCACTCGACGCCGCCCACCCGTAGCGTCCGCTGCACGCGGATCCCGAGGATCTCGTCGTACCGTTCGCGATCTCCGTCGCGCCATGTAAGAAAGGTTCCGTTCAACCCGAGTCCTTCGAGCGTGCCTTGCGTTTGAAGCGTACGCGGCTGCGTAACCTTCAGAGTCGCGAGTGCGTGAAGATGCTCGCCGAGAACGATTGCAAGTTCCGGCGGCGGCGTGGCCGCGGTCGCACCGATCAGCATCAGGGTCGCAACCAACGACGCCGGCCGGTACGGATTCCACGAGCGTTCGAATGCGCGCATAGGCAGTGGCCGCACCACTTCTCGATTGCACGCGCTCGAGCATTGTCGGCGTCTGGGGCGCGTTCCTCAGCGGCTTGCCGTTGCTTCCTCCAAGAGTTCGCTCAGGGCCCTCATCTCGCGCAGTGTGACCGCGGCGTCGACGCGACGGCCGTCTTGGCGCAGGAACGCCTCGAGGCGATGTTCCGCCGCGATCGCCCGGCGCGCGGGTGGATCGACCGGATCGATGCCGAGCCGGCGGGCGTCTTCGACGCGGTCGAGCAATGCCAAAGCACGGCGTATGCTCGCGGCGTCGCGCTGCTGCGCCGGTTGCGCGACCGACGTCATCGTACGGCTGGCGCTGCCCAAGACGTCGATCGCGGGAAAACGGCCGGCCTGCGCCAGCAGCGGTGAAAGTGCGACGTGCCCGTCGAGCAACGAACGTGCGGCATCGCTGACCGGATCGCGGTCGTCCCCATCGCCCAGTACGCTCGCAATCAGCGTAATCGAGCCGTCCTTGGTCGGACCGGCAACTTCGACCAAGTGTGCGAGGTCGGCAAAGACGCTCGGCGGATAACCGCCTCGACCAACGCTTTCGCCGGCACCAACCGCGAGCTCGCGCCATGCGGAGGCCACGCG
>JBAUZB010000057.1:0-9603 GCA_049585095.1 Candidatus Tumulicola sp. | reverse complement strand
CGGCCATCGATCTTATTTCCGGGCTCGAAGCCCAAGGCTTTTTAGGATGTGCCGACCCGCCCTTTCGGGTTAAGGGACCGTTCAACGCGGCCCGCTCGGTAACATATCAGGGTTTTCTCGCATATCGGCCGATCGGCCGGCCTCGCACGCGGCTCGTGCAAAGTTTTGCAACCGCGTTTTGCAAAGATCGCGAGTCGTCGAAAACGCTGTATTGTATCAGGCGTTTTCTAGCTCTCTGGTGTTGCATTCGTCGCGACGCCGCATTGCGACATAGGGCTCTACCTTTCGCGCGCAGCGCGAAGTCTCTTGTGCATGCTGATCGAACGGCGCGGGCCCGAAAGCATTTTACGACTTCCCTTTCGTGGAAGAGGATTTTTGAGCCGCTATGTTGGCAGATTCGCAACAAAGGCATTGATGGCGCGAAGCACCTCGCCCTTATTCGAAATGTAGACGAAGTGATTGGCATGCGGTATGACGATGACTTGAGCCTTGGGCTGGCCCTTCTCGAACGCCGCGATCTGATTCGTCGTAAATGTATTGAATGCAGCTATGAATGCCGCCGGCTCTCCAGGACCGGGTCGGTCATCATGGGGATTGGCGAAGATCGCTAGGATCGGCAAATCGAGTGGCGTCGTGAAGTGCCCTGGGTTGTTCTCAATCGTAACGTCAGTGGGCGACTCCTTCGGAAAACCAGGCGGCGGAGTTGGAATGCCAGCGTAATAAGCCTCGTCGTATGCCGCTTCTAAGTAAATAAGCGCGGCCACTTTCTGTGGCGCTCGCGTTCCGATGTAGCTGAGTTCTTCGCCGGCTAGAGAGTGACCGACGAGAATTGGCTTATCGATCTGCAGCTTGTCGAGGATCACGAGGACGTCCTGACCGAGCCGATCGGCGCTGTAGTTCTGCGCCGTTGGGAGTGGTTTGCTTGAGTTGCCGTAGCCGCGACGCGTGATCGAGTAGACGTGATATTTCCTCACGAGGTCGGAAATAATTGGCTGCCAGCCGCGGGCGGTCACTCCTTGGCCGGCGAGCAAGACCATTGGCCGGCCGCTGCCGCCCCAGTCGAGGACTTCATCTTTGACGCCGTCCGCAACGTCGATGTAGAGGTCGCGCACTGGCTCCAGCATATGGAGTGTCACCGGCGGTGTTCGGTGATACAGCATCGGGACTTTGAGTACGCCAGGCACTACCCAAGTACCGCTAAGCGATTTCCCATCGCTTGAAAGCGTCGCCCGATAGGTCCGATGATAGTCGAGCCACGTGTCGCTGTTCATATCAAACACCATTGTTATTGTCGATCCATCGACTCTGACGTTGCGCGTTTCAATCGGAACTTCGCTTTCCCGGGTACTGTAAATCTTCACATCGTAAACACCGCTGACCGTGGTAATGCGCATGACCCTCGGGAGCTTGCCGATGCGGGGCACGGACATCGTTCCTTGCCAGGTGCCGCTAATATCGGGCGACGGTACGGACACGCCGAAGAGAACGAGCGTGAATAGAGCGGTGAGGCGACGCAAAAAGATCATTTTTCCCTCTCTCATAAACACGGCTCGCGAATCAAGGCGATCGAACACCAAGCTCTAACGGCTAGGGGCTAGGGTTCTTGCATCATCAGGCAGAGCAACGGGTTCGTGCACGGCTGAAACGATGATAGCCCAACATCGAACCTCGAAACGGCGTGCACATCCGCCAGCGTAACCGAAGCCTGCGTGTAGATCAGTCCGCCATAGTGCATCGGCGCCAGCGCGGTCTCCTGATCGATGTACAGTGCGCCGTCGATCGGGTCGAACGACACGCTCCAAGGCACGATGGTGCCTGGTCCGGCGACGAAGTTCAAACCCTCAATGAGTTTGCGAGGTGCGAAGGTCGCCGTATCGACCCACAGGTCACGCAGCCGGTATTTTCCGGGCTCTCGCAGCGGCCGCATGCGCAAGTGGTACGCAGGGCCGCGTTCCGTGTCATCTATGCCTTCGAGCGTAATGTCATACGCTTTCGTCTTAGATATGACCGCCACAATCTCGCGCAAACCCGGTGTCGGAATCGGCGTTGGCGTCGGCCGCGGATATGGATCATGGAACTCGGCGCGAATCTCGCGCACGAGTTCCTCGGGGGTCGGAGCGCTCGCCGCTGGTGTGAGCGACGTCGTTCCTATGCCAAACCCGTAGTTCGGCGAGATATCCGGCACGCCGAGATAGTCGACCGGCGGCTCTGGCTTACCCAAATGGAGTATTGGAATATAGAAATCGATACCTGTAGGCACATGCGGGTGTGCGGCTTCGTAGTCGCTGATCGGATCGAACAGAATCTCGCCTGTGCCGCCGTTATACCCGCATCGATAACGCTCGGTCCTCGCCTTGCCGCCCTCGACGACGCTAACGGCTACGGTGTATTGCAGCATCTCGGGATATCGTTGGGATTCCCAATATTGCTTCGCGTGTGCAAAGATCTGATACGGCGTCAGTGTTGTAGGCGCGGCAGCCGTGGCCGGCGCGACCGTCGCTAACGCGAAACTCGTAAGTATCAATGAAAGCGTTCTCGTCATCAAGTGCCTCTGCAGCTTGAAGAGTTCAGCGCGATCGTGCGGAAAAAAAGACTTGTCCAGCGCCGGCGCCCGCACACATGGCTGGTATAGTGCCGCATAAGAGCACCCAGGCCCATACGGGAGCCTGCGATGACGGAAAACCGATCAGCGCTGGTATAGCGTAGCAAAGAACAAAAAACAGTGCCGTAAAAAACGCGAGCCGGATACCAGCGCCGCGAACGATTAAGGCGAGGAGCGTCCCAAAAAGTGCTGCGTCGGTCCAATACGCAACAAACTCCACAACTAGTGGGCACCGCGATAGGTCGCCGAACACCAATCCAAGCATTGCGTTAATCGGTATTGTCGCTAGGAGCATCGCGACTAGAACAGCGAGCGCAATTAATACTACGCCTGCCAGTCGTATCAGCGATCTGGACGCTCTGGAGTATGAGAGGAATGAGGGGAGAGAGCGGAGTGTTTGCGACCAGTACCACCGATTTGCTGCGGTCACGTTCGTTTCGTGCGCGTGACGAAGGTACTCTTCGTGGAGATCCCCCGCAATGCTCTCATAGTCCGCTCGCGGCGTGCATGCAGCAACCAGCGTTTCGGCGAAAACCGGCGGCCTCATGAGTCACCAAACCTGCAACGACAACCCGGCGTGGAGTCGCTCCAGGGTAGTTCGCGCCTCCCTAAGAGCCTTCGTGCCAGCCGCTTCAATCCGGAAGTGTCGTTTGGCCTTCCCTCCGCGCTCGGAGGTTGGTTCCCCTACCCATGATGAGATCAAGCCTTTTCGCTCTAGACGCTCCAGCGTCGCATGGACAGCGCCAATTGTAGAATCTCGTGCCGTCAGGCGTTGGATCTCGGTACGAATTACTGCGCCGTATGCGCCGTCGCCCAGACGAAATAAAGTCAAAAGAACGATGTGCTCGAATTCGCCAAGATGATAGCCTTTCAACATAATATCTACACGATAGATATTATCGGGACCGCTGTCAAGCCTGGCTACGGCCCGAGGCGCTCCAGAGCGCAATAAATCTTTGCGATACTTGCCGCGTGTGGCACCGTTCCACGATTTACAAATGCCTTAACAGTCGAACGACTCAGCATGGCTTCGCGTGCAACAGCTGAAATGCCGGCGGCGCGGATCCGCGCGCGCAGCGCATCGTGTATCGTGCCGGCATCACGATATATCACCGAATCGGTGGCATACAGTTACTCGGCCGTGAGGGCTTCCGCGGTATCCGTTGGATCGGCGATGACTTCCTTGCCCATGTGATGGATTGACTTTACGTGAACCGGTCGCGGGACTGTGAGGCCGAGCGTCATTTCGCGCGTCGGCTCGGCGCCATTTGCGAGCAGACGTTTGATCTCGATCGTGCGTGCGAGGTCCGCAACCACGCGCCGATACGTCTTGAAGATCGGCTCGTCGGTATCCGCGAGGCATGGGTCGACCGGCGCACCGCAGCTGAGGCAGCGCCAAGGCTGTTTCGCCCAGTGCGCGAGGTCGGCAAAGAGCGGGCACGAGGGGCGAGGCGCCTCGCAGCAACGCAGCATTCTCTTGTACGCGAGTTGCGCGACGGCGAGAAAGTCAAAAGGTTGGCTCGTGTTCTTGTAATACCGCATGAGATTCGCAGTCGTGAGCGTCAGTTGCGAGATCGCCGGAAGACCAAACCATGCCGGCCCCTCGACTGCCTCGCCAAGTGCCTTGCGAATCGTATATGCCCATGCTTCGGCAATCCACCGCCGTTCTCTATCTCCGCGCCCGTACGGTGAACTAGACGACCCAATGGCGTGGGCACTATGCTTGGCAAGGATTGGCATACCATTGGCATCGCGCCCGTAGAGCGCGTACGATTTTTCGCGCGCATCGTGGATCCACAACTGCCGGCGCTCGCGGCCTTCGTCGAAGTTCTCCTTTTCGAGCTTAAACGAGGACCCGGTAACGATCTTCGGATCGTAGACCTTGAGCGCTTTGAGGTCGTCCAGGATCTTATCGACCTGCGCCCACGAGAGCGCGCGTACTGCGCGGCTGCCGTGGTCAGCCGTGCAAGAAGCAGACTGTCGGACTGCTGGCGCGACGGCACGTCACCGTTGGCGAAATCCGTTTTATCGGCAAAGAGTCGAATAAGCTCGAAGACGTCGGGGAAGGTAGTGTGCCAGACGCCGGCGATGTCTACACAGACTATCCCAATCCGCGGCGCGACGAGTGGGAGACTAAGTGGCTCCCGCTGCTGCGATCAACGCCGGTTCCAAAACTCGAAGGCGAAGGCGTATCGCGAGCGACCATCTACGCGGCTCGGGCCGGTAGAGCGCTGTACGGCCGCACGAAGGATAGGCTCATCGCCGCACTCAGGCGGTGAACACCCTTTTGGTACCGTCTCCCCTATCGGAAGGTACCCGTGGTTTGCAGTAACCCCCGATGGTGATGTCTCGCAACAAGCTGCTTCAGTACCGTGTCGGTAGGCCGTAACTTCGCGGGGAACATTCCAATCCTCAGGCGAAGCGCGGTGATGGGCAGGCACTCCTTTCGGAATGCCTTGCAACGTTGTACGAGGAGGTCCCGATGAAACGATTTTCTTGGTTCTATGCAGCGATCATTCTGGGAGTGCTTGCCGGATGCAGCGGAGTGTCAGACCGCACTCTTCCTGCGGGCTCGTCTAGCGGCTCGGCGCTCTATGCCCCCGCTCCGACGCCCACGCCAACGAACTTCATCCTCAACGGGTCGTTCGAAAAACCCGTCGCGCCAGCGAGCTCGTATCTCCTATTCAGCAAGGGCCATACTTTCTTCAGTTGGACCGTTAGCGGAGCGGCCGGCAACGTTGCTGTCATCGGAAAGAATTTCAGCGCCCACGGCTTCAACCTTCCCGCTCAGTGCGGCAAACAATGGCTCGACCTTACCGGAACGTCGGAGACCAAAACCGGCGTGCGGCAAGCAACTGTAACGGTTGCACAAACGAAGTACACGTTGACGTTTGAAGTCGGAAATGTATATCAGCCGAGCGGCAGCATCGGGACGTCCAGCACGGCGCTCGTGTACGTCAATGGTCGAAAGATATATACGGCGACCAATAACAAAGGCAGGGGCGTGAACCACATCGTTTGGGAGCGGTTTTCGACGACGTTCACCGCGCCATCCAGCAAGACCGTAATTCAGTTTCTTAACGGCGATCCGTCTTCCGATAACCTCAACGGCCTTGACTGCGTTACGCTCACTAAGGCTTGAAGCCAGCTTCCAATGGCGACAGGGCCCCGGCTAAAAGCCGAGGTCCACGCGTGCAAGGCGAATTGAAAATCGGTCTTGTTCGCGTCGGGCTGCACCAAGGGTTCCACAACCGCCGCGAGCACACGGAGCTCGTCCGCCACATTGTTTCTTCCAACACCGCAGCCGACCAAACCTAACAACTGGGAGTTCGGGATATTGACACGCCCGGTTTACGACAACCGCCTCCTTGGGATATGGCGAAAATCCGCAAGATTGAGAGCGAGATTAGTCCTAAGCGAGCGCACTCACTCCGTTTTGCGTATCCGCCTTATGGGCTTGTCGTCTACGATGGCGACTTTTATGATGCCGATGGGCACTCTCCGAACCTCTCCCTATTTCCCATAAACCTTGTCGATTGCGAAAACGGGATCATGTACAGACCGTCTGAAAACGATACGATGACGATTCCGCACGAGGACCAAACTGACAAGCAGTTTCTTCATTCCTGGCGCTGCCCAGGATACTGATTCGTCCCCTCGCACCCCGGCCGCCGATCGCTCGCGCCGATCGCCAGGCGTCACGCCGGCCCGACGTCTTAGAGGCTAGGTCTTAGCGCGCAGCACCGCGAGACGAGAGCGAGCAGCTAGGCGCCTGGCTTGTCTCGTTTTGAATCGCCTAGCTCTTATCCCGCGCCGCAGCATAACGGGAGAGGAGTTGGCGAGGGCAAAACGGACCCCCCTCTGCTAGGCCGGAGGCCGCGGCTATCGCTGTGCCCGATCCAAGCCGCGAGCACTGCGAGGCGTCTGCGAGCTAAGCTGCGAGTCTACAATGCGCAATGCGATCGGCGCCGTGCTGCGCAACTGCGAGGCTCCGCTCAGCGCCTAGCGCGATGCGGCCTCGCGAGCGGGGGGTTGCGGTGCCGAAAATGTAACCCTCGAGTGCGAGAATGTGGCTGCACTACGGCTTCAACGAGAAGACGGTTCCCCATCCGGTCTTGCCGCCGCTCGTGGTTGTGCCGTAGAGCGTGTCGTTGATCTTGAGCAACGCCGCCTGCGGGAGCGTACCGTCGTTGTCGCCCGAGCCGAAACTGTAGACTACCGTCTCCGCACCGGCCGTGCTTATTCTGTAGACGGTCCCTTCGTCGTGGGCGCCGCCGCGCTCCGTCGTGCCGTAGAGCTCACCGTTCATCTCGGTCACGCCCGCAACCGGGTCCTTTCCGTCGTAGCCGCCGCCGAAGCTGTGGAGAATCCTCTCCACGCCCTGAGCAAGGCGATAGACGGTCCCGCGGCCGTGCGCGCCGCCCTCGCTCGTTGTGCCGTAGAGCGCGCCCTTCATGCTAAGCAGACCGGCGTAAGGGGACTTACCATCTGAGCCCAAGCCGAAGTAGTGCACCACTTGTTCCGTACCGTTGCTAAAAAGTGCGTAGACGATGCCTCCATCGGCCACGCCGCCGCCAGCCGTCGTGCCATACAAGGTGCCGTTGACGTCGAGCAAACCCGCGTAGGGGTACGTACCGTCGTAGCCGAGACCGAAGCTGTGCCGTCTCGTGAAGAACTGATTCGCAGTTCTCTCATAGACGATTCCCTTATCGTACCGGCCGCCGGACGTTGTCGTGCCGTAAAGGGAGCCAATCAAGGCGCCGTCGGGGTACGCGCCGTCGCCGCCATCGAAGCTGTGCAGAACCTTCTCGTCGCCGGTCGTAGCTATAGTGTAGATGGTTCCCTTGCCGCGTGCGCCGCCGAAGCGCGTTGTGCCGTAGAGCGTGCCGTCCACCTCAAGTAAGGCTCCTCCTCCGGGCGAATCACCGTCTGGGCCCGAGAAGCTGTGCAGCACCGTTTCCGTGCCGGTTTTGCTTATACTGTAAACCGTCCCGAACTCGTACAAGCCGCCATAAGGCGTCGTGCCGTAGAGCGTGCCGTTCACTTCGATCAAGTCGCTTTCAGGGCTTTTCCCGTCGTCGTTCGAGCCGAAGCTGTGCAGCGTCTGAAAGGTGATCGCCGGCCGAGTGTGAGCCGCTTGCGTTGTAGCCGTAGCGGGCGCGATTGTAACTGGCGCTTGCGATCCGCCGCAGCCTGCGAGCAATACCGAAGCGGCGCCGAAGCTAAGGGCGTAGCGAGCGAAAATTTCCATGATATTTGTCTCCCGGCAGCGGAACGGATCCGCGGCTTGGAACGTTCGCCCTGGCCAGCAGCCGTTCCGGCAAAGCGAGCGTTACGAGCGCGCGAGCGTGCTTAACGCTTCCCAATGCCTGGGATGCGGGACCCGCGTACCGGCGCGGATGCGCGAGCAGATCGGGAAGCGAGCCACGCGCCGCGATCTAAAGCGCAAACGCGCCAAGCCTTCGCGATCCAAGCTGCGAGGCCGCTGCGAGCTAAGACTTCCGCGCGGCGAGGCGCTCGCAGCTGCAATGGCGCCGCGATCGGTGGCGTGGCTGCGGGGCGGCTAGGGCGCAATCATTTCTAGGGTCTTCGCGCCAATAGTTCATTGCGAAGGATCAAATAAGATTTATGTAAAGCGGGCGTGGAGTTGGCCCAGTAGTACAGACGCCGACGATAGCGATAACCTTGAATGTCTTTGCCACGAGGCCGAGGACCTGGTCGGCGGTAACATCGTGTAAAACCGCCGGGAGATGGGGCTCGCCAGGTCCTGGCCTATATATCGGCCCGAACTTTAGGGGTCGAACAAGTACAAGGCCTAACGACTTGACGGCACTCTCCAGTTCTGTTGTCGATTCGAGCGCGTCGATGACGTTTCCAGCATTATACTGGTCGATTGGTCGCAGCCTAAGAGATGCTACGCGAGTTCGCAGGAGGCCCGGGGGCACCTTACCCACGGTGACGCTAGCAATGCCACCAGGCGCCTCAGTTACCACGACGTTGCGGGCATATTTGAAAGTGGATCGAACAATGTCGATACCCCTAAGGCTTCCCGACGCTGCACTGAGCCGAATCGGCGGTATCGGGGGTGAGTTTGGCGACGCGTTGCAGCTCGCGGCATAGGCGAACCGCACTGACGTTCCGGCATCCAAGGCCGGCTGCAAATAGCGCGTGATTGTCGACTCATCGGTTTGCGAAGTCGAAGACCCCGCGCTATCAGCGATACCGAAGCATGCAAGGGACAGGCCAAGAATGGTTGCGACGCACTTCGAATCGACGCCCGCTGTCATGGCGTTTGTTGCGAGAAATGTAGTTAGAACGTTTCCGAGAGAACTCTTAAGTGGCATATGCTAAGACGAAGATTCCACAAGTTCACCTATTACCTGCCAATGCCTAGGACGCGGGACGCGCGTTCCGGCGCGAATCCGCGAGCGGGCGGCGAGGTAGTGTTTCAGACCGGAGGTCATCGTACGGCATGAACTTCTGACGGTTATCAGGCCGATGTCATCATGCACCGAGTCACCCTTTTACAGCCGCAAGGCACCAAGGTAGTGGTTGAACTCACCGTTTACGCGCCACCGCAGCACAGCCCACGTTCTGTTCGACAGATAAATTGGGACGGGGAAGATCCCTGTCTCGCCATCCAGACTTAACATGTTGGCCCCGTCGTAGTCCACCGATCGCCAGGCGTCACGCCGGCCGATGCTTAGATCCTAGCGCTGCGAGCCAAGCGACCAGGCGCCTCGTAAGGGGGCGCCATCTTTTTTCGCCTAGCTCTTATCCCGCGCCGCAGCATAACGGGCATAGACGAACGGGCGTAATTCGGGGCCCCCTCGCCGGCGACCGTCGCGATCTGGGCTCGGGGCGAAAAGCGCTGTAAAATAAGATACGGTGTTCGCTGTCAAGGGCTCGAATAGGTCGGATCAAAGAATCGATCCGACTTGAGCACGCCGTAGGCTAGGGTCAAGAGTTTACGCATGACAGCGGTAATGATAGTCATGTTG
>JBAUZB010000056.1:0-3662 GCA_049585095.1 Candidatus Tumulicola sp. | reverse complement strand
GCTCGAAGCGGCGGCGCCGGCGCGGTGCACGCGAGCCCCGCGATTCGGCGCTTCGCGCGCGAGCTGGGTGTCGATCTGGCGGGACTCGAAGGCAGCGGTCCGAACGGGCGCGTCACCCGCGAAGACGTTCAGCGCTTCGTCAAATCGGCGGTAGCGCGCAGCGGATCCGCCGCTCCGGGCGGTACGGCGTTCGCCGGCGGTCTGCCGCCGTGGCCGAAAATCGACTTCGCGCAATTCGGTTCGATCGAACGCAAGCCGCTCGGCCGAATCAAAAAACTCTCCGGGCCGAATCTGCACCGCAACTGGTTGCTGATTCCGCACATCACCAACTACGACCAAGCCGACGTCACCGAACTCGAAGCTTTCCGTAACGAAATCAACGCCGAACAGAGCAAGCGCGGCGACGGCACCAAGCTCACGATCCTCGCATTTCTGGTCAAGGCCGTGATTGCGGCGCTGCAGCGCTTCCCCGAATTCAACGCCTCGCTCGACGGCGACGAGTTGATTTACAAACGCTACTACAATATTGGATTCGCGGCCGACACGCCGAACGGGCTCGTCGTTCCGGTGCTGAAGAACGCCACGGCAAAAGGTCTTCTCGCGATCGCCGCCGAGACGGCCGCGCTGGCCGCCAAGGCGCGCGACGGGAAGCTCGCGCTGGGCGACATGCAGGGCGGCACGTTCACGATTTCGTCGATCGGCGGCATCGGCGGCACGGCGTTCACCCAAATCGTTAACGCGCCCGAAGTCGCGATTCTCGGTGCCGTTCGTTCGTCGGTCAAACCGGTGTGGTCCGGCACCGAGTTCGCACCTCGCTTGATGCTGCCGATCAGCGTCAGCTACGACCATCGCGTCGTCGACGGTGCCGGCGCCGCGCGCTTCTTGGCCTACGTCGCCGCGCTGCTCGGCGATTTCAAGCGCGTCGCACTCTAGCGCTGCGCTAGGCCCGCCGCACGACCAGACGATCGATCAGCCTCGGCACGAGAAGCCGGATCGTCACGATAACCACGAACGGCACGATGAGGAGGCTGCGCGTCGTTCCCCGGAACTGGAAATAGAATCCGTACGCGACGAAAATGAGCGTCCCGACCGACGCCAAGATCGCGCGGCTGAGGCCCCACCGCAGGTCGGCGACCGCCAGCGTATCCCAGCGAATCCGCACGCCGATCCACATCATGGCGGCGAGCAAAGCGTAGACCACGCTGTAGGTCACCAGCCACAGCTGCACCGCGGGCTCGGCGCGATCGCCGTCGGCAATGAAATGCAAACTGATCTGCTGGAAGTAGACCATCAGAACCAGACTTCCGAGCATCGCAAAGTTCAGCATTACCATCACCGTGTTGAGCACGAACAGGCTCTTGAACAGGCGATGATGGATCCACCAGACGATCGCGATGAGCACGAACGAAATCGCGAAGCCGGTCGTACCGACGGCGATGCCCGGAAGTTGGGCCGGCGTTTTGGGAACCAGCAAGTTGATGCCCATTTCGGCGATGCAAAACCCGATGACGACGTCGGAGAAGGCTTCGAGGCGGTGGATCGTGCGTTCGTCGCCGTCCTTCGCGTTCGGGACGAGCGGCGTCAGGTCCGAGCCCTGAGCTGACGAAGTACGTACGGTAAGATGCCGCCGTGGCGATAGTACTCCGCTTCGTCGGGAGTATCGATGCGAACGCGCACCTTGAACTCGATCGATTTCCCGGTTTTCACGTCGGTAGCTCGTACGGTCGCGTGCATCCGCGGCGTGACTCCGCCCGAGATTCCGGTGACGTCGTAGATTTCTTCGCCGGTCAATCCGTAGGTCGACTGGTCGGCGCGGTCGACGTACTCGAGCGGAAGCACGCCCATACCGATCAGATTGCTGCGGTGAATTCGCTCGAACGACCGCGCCACGACCGCCTTGACGCCGAGAAGGTTCGGGCCTTTCGCCGCCCAGTCGCGCGACGAGCCCGAGCCGTATTCGCGCCCGGCGAGCACCACCAACGGCGTCGCGGCGGCGCGATATTTCATCGCCGCATCGTAGATCGGCATCTGCTCGTTGGTCGGGAGGTAACGGGTGACGCCCCCTTCGACGCCCGGCACGAGATGATTGCGTAACCGCACGTTGGCGAACGTGCCGCGTACCATCACCTCATGGTTGCCGCGACGCGCACCGTAGGAGTTGAAATCCTTGGGTTCGATCCCGCGTTCCATCAAATACTTGGCGGCTGGGCTCGTTTTGGCGATGCTGCCGGCGGGCGAGATGTGATCGGTCGTCACCGAATCGCCCAGTACGGCAAGCGCCCGCGCACCGGTGATATCCTCGAGGGGCGCCGGTATGACGGGCATGCCGTCAAAGTATGGCGGTTTTTTCACGTATTCGGAGGTGGGATCCCAGTTGTAGCGCTCGCTCGGAACGACCGTGAGCTTGGCCCAGTTGTCGTCGCCGCGAAACACGTCGGCATAGCGCGCCTTGAACATCGCGTCGTTGACGCAGCGTACCATCACTTCGGAAATCTCGTCGTCGCTGGGCCAAATATCTTTGAGAAAAACCGGGGCGCCGTCGCTGCCGATCCCGAGGGGTTCGGTCGTGATGTCGACGTCCATGCGCCCGGCCAGCGCGTAGGCAACCACCAGCGGCGGCGATGCCAAATAGTTCGCATGAACTTGAGGATGGATGCGGCCTTCGAAGTTCCGGTTTCCCGACAGTACCGCCGCCACGACCAAACGCTGATCCGCAACCGTCTCGGCAATATCCGCCGGCAGCGGTCCGGAGTTGCCGATGCACGTGGTGCATCCGTATCCCACGATGTTAAAGCCCAAACGGTCGAGATAGGTTTGCAATCCGGCTTTTGCGAGATAGTCGGTGACCACCTTAGAACCGGGCGCGAACGACGTCTTCACCCATGGCTGGGTCGTGAGGCCGCGCGCCACCGCGTTGCGCGCCAGCAGCCCGGCGCCGACCAGAACCGCGGGATTCGACGTGTTGGTGCAACTCGTAATCGCGGCGATGACGACGGCGCCGTCGGAAACGTTTTTTGCCGTTTCGGCAATGACCGCGGTTCCGCCGCCGCCTTCGCCTTCGAAACGGGCAATCGCCGAATCGGCGGCGTCGCGGGCGTCGGTCCACTCTTTCATCGCCACCCCGAACGATCGCTTGACGTCGTGGAGCGGCACGCGGTCTTGCGGTCGGCGCGGGCCGGCGAGACTCGGTTCGACGTCGCCGAGATCGAGCCGCAACACTTCGGTGAACTCCGGGTCGGGGCTGTCATCGGTTCGGAATAGTCCCTGCGCCTTGGCATAGGCTTCGACGAGGGCGACGTGTTCCGGCTTACGCCCGGTCAACCGGAGATACTCGAGCGTGCGGTCGTCGATCGGAAAGATCGCCACGGTGGAACCGAACTCGGGAGACATGTTGCCGATCGTCGTGCGGTCGGCGACCGGAAGTGCGGAGAGGCCGCGGCCGAAGAACTCCACGAACTTCCCGACGACGCCCTGGCTGCGCAGCAATTCGGTAATCGTGAGCACTAAGTCGGTGGCGGTAACGCCTTCGTGCAGCGCGCCTTCCAAGCGAACGCCGATCACCTCGGGAATCAGCATGGTTACCGGTTGCCCGAGCATCGCGGCTTCGGCTTCGATGCCGCCGACGCCCCACGCCAGCACGCCGAGACCGTCGACCATGGTGG
>JBAUZB010000055.1:0-1575 GCA_049585095.1 Candidatus Tumulicola sp. | reverse complement strand
GAAGGGTGGCCGAACTCGTCCGCAAAGTCATTGACTATGAGATTTTCGCGATCCTTCTTCTGCATGAAAAAACGCAGGATTTGCGTTTCCGCTTCCAGGTGGGATATCCCCCGGAACTAGCCGAGCGGCTCACCGTTAAAGTAGGCGAAGGTGTGACGGGAATTGCGGCGCAGCGGCGTGAAGCAATCCTGGTTCAAGATGTCTCGCAAGAGCCTCAGTACATTTCGGCGGTTCCCGGCGTGCGTTCCGAATTGGCGGTTCCGTTGATCGTAAAGAATCGCGTTATTGGAGTCATTGACATCGAGTCAATTCAACTGAATCACTTCACCGAGGACCATAAGCAGTTGCTCACGCTCATTGGTTCGCGAATGGCAATCGGAATCGAAAATGCCCGTCTGCACACCCGCACGTCGAAGCAGGCGCGCACACTCTTGCTCCTGAACGAAATTGCGCGCGAACTTACTTCTATCTTGAATCTTGACGAATTGTTCAAGCACATTGGCGAGCTGTTGAGCCGTCTGATTGATTATCAAATGTTCAGCATTCTGCTGCTCGATGCCAGCGGAGAAACTTTGCAGCACCGCTTCTCACAACGGTTCAAAGAGAATATCCACCTCAAGCACGATATCCCGCTCGGGCTGGGGGTCGTAGGATATGCCGCGCTGCATCGAAAGGCCGTGTTGGTTCGTGACGTCAGAAAAGAGCCGCGTTACATTGAGACCAATCCCGAAACCCGCTCGGAGCTCTCGGTTCCGCTCATTTATAAAGGGAAAGTTATCGGAGTGCTGGACCTTGAGCATACCCGCAAGGGATTTTTCACCGAAGATCATCAACGTACCATCGTCACGCTGGCGGCGCAGGTTGCAATCGCCATTGAAAACGCAAGGCTGTATGAAGAGATTGCGCGTCAGGAAAAACGCCTGGAACGCGACTTGGCAATGGCCCGCGAACTACAATTCCGTCTGCTTCCACACTCCCTCCCGAAGCTGGCGAATCTGGAAATCGCCGCAAGATTTACTCCCGCGAGAGCCATCGGCGGAGATTTGTACGACTTTGTGAGTTACTCACAGTCTCGCACTGCGATCGTGATCGGGGATGTAAGCGGCAAAGTCGCTCCCGCAGCCATTTTTGCCGCGCTCGTGAGCGGCATTCTTCGGTCGCATGCGCCAATCGAGCCCAGGCCTGCGGAGATGCTCTCCGCAGTCAACTACTCGCTCGTTGAAAGAAAAATTGAGGCCCAGTTCGTTTCCATCATTTATGCGGTTTGGGACGACGTAAGGCTCACTCTTCACGTCGCGAACTCGGGCCTGCCGCGTCCCGTTTATTGCCACGACGGCAAAGTCGAGATTATCGAAGCCACGGGGATGCCTTTGGGCCTATTCGAAGATCCGGAATACGACGAACTTTCTTTTAAAGCCAACCCCGGCGATATGTTTGTCTTTTTCAGCGACGGCATTCTGGATGCGACGAATATCAAAGGAGAATTATTCGGCCGGACCAGGGCGGAAAAGATTATTTCGGAATGCTCCGAAAATTCCGCGGAGTCTGTCGTAAATTCATTGTTCAAGGCCGCCT
>JBAUZB010000054.1:0-4014 GCA_049585095.1 Candidatus Tumulicola sp. | reverse complement strand
GAAATCGCCTCGTTGCGCACGCAAACGACGAGGAAACTGCGCACGGCGCCGCGACCGCGGGCATACGCGTCGCGCGAACGCCAGACGCGCGCCAGTGCGTCGTGAACGCAATCGGCGGCATCTTCGGCGTTACCCAGGACGTTGTAGGCTGCCGAATACAGCAGCGGTGCGTACCGCCGATATGCTTCGTCGAACGCCCAGCGCTCGTGAGCGGCAAAGCCTTCGGCCAACGCCTCGCCGTCGCCCGAATCGAGCATCGATGCAGGCCTTCGACGTGGCGACCGCCCGTCGCCTGGAATCGCGAAGGGCGCATCCCACGCCAACGCAATCATCTCGGTTGAGAACGCCGTCCGCCCACCGGACGGATCGCCCGGTCGGAAAAGCCGTTACTTTCCGACGGCGCGTTTGGCCATGTTCATGAGATTGCCGAAGGCGGTCCGATCCGAAATCGCGAGTTCGGCCAGCGCCTTGCGGTTGAGGCTGACGCCCGATTTCTTCAAACCGTTCATGAAGACCGAATAGGAGAGGCCTTCGCGACGGACGGCGGCGTTGATGCGACTGATCCAGAGCGAACGGAAGTCCCGCTTGCGCACGCGGCGGTCGCGAAAAGCGTAGGCTAGCGATTTCAGGAGCGCTTCGTTCGCAACGCGATAGTTGCGGCGCCGGGCGGCGCGAAAGCCCTTGACGAGCTTCATCACCTTGCGTCGATGCTTGAGGCCGTGGACCCCGCGTTTGATACGTGCCATGGTTCGAAGTCCTCCTGTTTATACCAAGTACGGGATCGTCGGAGCCAAGCGCTTCAGGTCGCCGATGAATACCGGCTGATCCTTACGGAACTTGCGCTTGCGCTTGCGCGTCTTCTTGCTCAAGATATGCCCGCAGCCGCTGAATTGATGGCGGTGCAGCACCTTGCCCGTCGCCGTCACTTTGACGCGCTTGGCGGTTCCTCGATGAGTTCGAATCTTAGGCACTGGTGCTTTCCTCCAATTTGTGTGTGAACTTCGGTGGCCCGGTTGGCGTCGCGCGCGGCGCCAAGATCATGAACATGTTTCTTCCTTCGAGTCGCGGCTCGCGTTCGATCGTCGCCAGCGGCGTCATATCTTCAGCCATTCGGTCGAGCAGCCGGCGCCCGAAAGACGTATACGTAATTTCCCGCCCGCGAAACATGATCGTCACTTTGATCTTGCTTCCGTCGAGCAACAGCCGCTCGGCCATCCGCGCTTTCGTCTCATAGTCGTGCGTCTCGATCTTCGGGCGCAACTTAACTTCTTTGAGTTCGAAGTGGCGCTGCTTCTTACGAGCGTCCTTGTCTTTTTTCGACTGTTCGTACTTCAACCGGCCGTAGTCGGCGATTTTGCAGACTGGCGGCTGCGCCGTCGGCGAGACTTCGATTAGGTCGAGACCCGCCGTTCGCGCGCGTGCCAAGGCATCCTCAGTCGGGAGAATCCCGAGTTGTTCGCCGTTTTCATCGATGACGCGAACCGAACGAATGCGAATCTGATCGTTTACGCGGAGCGGTCGTGCTATGGCATATCCTCCCCCAAAAATAAAAAAGGCGCTGCCGGAGCAGCCCCACTGCGCGGAACCGGCCGACGGCCCCTCGAGTGAAGACCGGATCGCCCGCAGGCATCCGGTGAGCGTATTCCCCCAAGTGGGCTGCACTTCGGGACGCTACTTCGGCTCGCCGAGCATATCACGCGCCGCGGGGGGAATGTCAACGCCGCAACACGGAGGAGGCGCCATGTTTGCCGCCATCCGGCCCGGCGAGCCGCCCGATGCCGGCTTCTTCGCCGATGTCTGGCGGGCCATGCTCGACGAGCTGGATCTGGCCCCAGAGGGCTTCGTCCCGGATTGGCGCGAGCGGCTGACCCAGCATTTTAGCGGCGGCATCGCCGACGAGTCGCAAGGCTGGTTCGTTGCCGAGTCGGGCGGCCGGCGGATCGGAACCGCGGCGGCTTTCCTGCGCAATTCCGTCCCCGGCGACGTTATGGGTCGACGCAGCGCGGTACTCGCAGGGGTTTACGTCCTTCCGCCGCATCGGGGAGTTGGAGTCGGCCGCAAGCTGGTAACGAGCGCGATCGAGTGGGCGCGGCAACGCGGCTGCACCGAAATTCGTTTGCAGGCCTCGGCGGCCGCCGAGCCGCTCTATCGTTCGTTGGGTTTCGAGGATGACCGCGGATTTATTTTGAAGCTCCAGTAAATGGTGCGGTCGTTTTTACGCCGGAGGCTTGCCGTTGCTGCGGGCACGATTCTATTCGCTGCCTACCCGCTCGGCGCGCGCTGCGCCGATGCGCCGATCGTCCTGACGCTCGACGTTTCCAAGGCCCCTACGCAGAACGTCGTTTTCACTCACGAGACGATTCCGGTCAAGCCCGGAAATCTGGTTCTGTATTATCCGAAGTGGATTCCGGGGCAGCACCAGCCCGTCGGTCCGATCGCAAACTTTGCCGGATTAAAAATCACCGCCGGCGGCACCGAGCTTGCCTGGCGGCGCGAACCGCTCGACATGTTCGCCTTCGACGTCGACGTGCCCGCCGGCGTCACCGCGATCGACGTGGCCGCGACGTATCTCGGCGCAACCTTTGGCCACTATGCGTCGTCGCGGTTGGCAACGCCGAACATGCTGGTCATCACATGGGACCAAAACTTGCTCTATCCGTCGACCCGCACCATCGCGAACACGATCTTCAAACCGTCGATCGTGTTACCGGGAAGCGATTGGCAGTCTGCAACCGCATTGACTGGCGCAAGCCGCAGCGGAAACGTCGCGACCTTCGACGACGTTTCGCTCGAGCACTTAATCGATTCGCCGCTCGACGCCGGCGTCAATTTCAGACGTTGGCTGCTGTGGCGGGACGGCGACGCTGCGGCATATCTCAACGTCGTTGCCGACACGGCGCCGGAGCTGGCGGCGAGTGATGCGACCATCGAACACTATAAAAAACTGGTACGCGAGATGCTGGCAATGTATGGCGCCCGCCATTGGCGCAACTACAATTTCCTCCTGACCCTTTCCGACGCCATGCCGGGCGAAGGCATCGAACATCACGAATCGAGCGACGACGGTGAAGGCGGCGACTATCTCGTCGATTCGGAATCGCTCGATCGCGGCGCCGATTTGCTATCGCACGAATTCAATCACTCGTGGGATGGAAAATACCGCATGCCGGCGGGCCTCTATCCGCCGAATCTGCAAATTCCGTACGACGATTCGCTGCTCTGGGTCTACGAGGGCATGACGCAGTTCTACGGCAACGTCATGTCGTGGCGCGACGGCATTCGCAGCGCCGAAAACTACCCGGATCACGTCGCCGCCGTCTACGCATACTACGATAACCAACCCGGACGCCGGTGGCGTTCGCTTGGCGACACGGCGACCTCCGCCCCCTTCATCTATTCGGCTCCGCGCGGCTACGGCGCGGAGCGGCGCGGCGCCGACTTTTACTCCGAGTCGGAGCTCATGTGGCTCAAGGCCGACAGCATCATTCGAGAAAACACCGGCGATCGCGAGTCGCTCGATACGTTTGCGCGAGCGTTTTTCGGCGGCCAGAATACCGGGCCCAGCGTCGTAACGTACGACCGGGCGGACGTCATCGCGGGGTTGAACGCGACCGTTGCGTACGACTGGCCGGGATTCTTTCACACCTGGGTGGACGATATCGCGGTCCATCCTCCCGACGGGTTTACCGCCGACGGCTGGAGGCTCGTTTATACGAACCATCCGTCGCATTGGGTACGCAAGAATGACTTCTGGTATTCGCTGGGTTTTTCGGCGACCGACGGAACGGTCGGCGACGTGCGCGAGGGATCTCCGGCTTGGAACGCGAGTTTGGGCATCGACACGAAACTCGTAGCCGTCAACGGGCGCACCTACTCGAGCGACGTTTTGTTCGACGCGCTCGAGGATGCGGCCAAGACTCACGAACCGATCGCGCTGCTCGTTGTGCACGGCGATCTCTATCGCACGATTTCGCTGCCATACTTCGACGGGCCACGCTATCCGCACCTCATACG
>JBAUZB010000053.1:0-10472 GCA_049585095.1 Candidatus Tumulicola sp. | reverse complement strand
CCATTGCGAGGCCGGCGCGCGGGCCTTCGTCGCGGTCGCCGCGCCGCGTCGAACGCTTCGGCCCGGGAACGTCGAGCGCGACGATCTCTTCGCCGAAATAGCCGCTGGACTGCGCTTCGAGCGCGCGCGCTTGGCTTGCGAGCGCGAACTCGTCGCATTCTTCACGAGAAACCCCGTATTTTTTTGCGAGATTTTCGGCAGTGATCGCCATCGGCGTGTTTCCGTACGAGTCGGTAAGTGCGGTCCAGAGCGAGTCTTCGAACGCGACGCTCTGCCCGAAGCTAAAGCCGCGGCGCGCGCCCCTGACGACATGCGGCGACTGGCTCATGTTCTCAGTTCCACCGGCAAGCGCGTAGGTGGACGTGCCGAGCGCCAGCGACTGTCCCGCCGAGAGGATCGCCTGCAGTCCCGATCCGCATAGCCGGTTGAGCGTCAGTGCCGGCACCTCGATCCGGAGTCCGGCGCGCAAGCCGACGTGGCGCGCGAGGTAGATGGCATCGGCGCTCGTCTGCATGACGTTTCCGAAGACGACGTCGTCGATGCGATCCTTGGGGATTCCGCTGCGAGCGATCGCCGCATCCGAAGCCGCCACTGCCAAATCGGTCGCCGTAAGCTCCGACAACGCTCCTCCGAGGTTGCCGAAGGGCGTGCGGGCACCGGCGACGATGACGATGTCGCTATCGCGGACGTGCGTAGTCATGACGGCGCCTTCGGCAGGCGCATCGGGGGGCCATCCCTAAAACGGGCCGCCTATGCCGATCAATCGTCCCGCTGCCGTAACGCTCGATGCCCGCTCGCTTTCCCAGGCCAGCAAGACGGATCAGATCCTCGAAGCGTTCGACAAGCTTCAGGTCGGCACGGCATTGGAAATTAACGAGGAAACCGATCCGCGGGCGCTGCGCAACGAGATGACGCAGATGCGGGCCGGGCAATTCTCCTGGGACGCGCGCAATTTGGGCAGCAATCGCTGGACGATTCGGCTCGAACGCATCGACGAACACGCCAACGGCGAAACGCTGCTGGTCCACGTGACGCAGTTTACCGCCGCCAAAGCGAGCACCATCAAAGAGCTTGCCGGGCAAATGAGCGAGCGGGCTTACAAGTCGGGAGACACGATTTTTGACGAAGGCGAAATGTGGCCGTATCTCGGCATCGTCAAGACCGGCAAAGTGATTTACACGCTGCTTTCACCCGACGGGAAGACGCACACGATCGGCGAGCGACTGACCCACGATACGCTCAACGAAAGCGGCACGTTCGACGGGGGCGGCGCGACCACCCGAGCCGAGGCGCTTACCGATGCGACGATCGTCACGCTCCCGAGCGAAGCGGTGATCCACGCCGCTCGCAACGACGCCGAACTCGCGCTGGGATTTTTGATCGCTTCGTCGCAGGCGCGTCGCCGCTCGATCGATACCATCGCGGACCTCGCGTTCGCGCACGTCCTGCAGCGCGTCGCGAAATTCTTACTCGGCTACGCGCGCGCGTCGGTCGGCATGACGCGCGGCCTTCCGGGAGTAGAAAATCTCTCTCAAGCACAAATTGCCGCGGCCGCCGGCACGGTGCGCGACATGGCAGCCCGCGCCTTACTGCGACTCAAGAATGCCGGTGCGGTGGAACTCGACCGCGGACGTGTCAAAGCGATCGACCGCGCGCACCTCGAAGCGTTCGCCCACAACGTTGCGGCGCCGCCGGTTTAATCGCTTACTGCAGTCCGAAGCCGGAAACGCCGCCGTAGGGATACCACGACGGCTGAAAATACGACGAGCAGTGCGCTCCGCCGTACGCCCGTAACGCGAAGAACGGTCCGGAACCCACCAAAATCTGGTTACCGCAGTCGAGCACCGGTTTTGTGTAGCCGAAATCGCGCGGCTGCGGCCGCCGTAGTTTACGGTCGCCGCTCCACGGCTGCAGCTGGACCGGCGCGGCGGCCCCCGCGGTTCGTAGGCTCAAACCGCCGGTCGCCGTTTGCGGGAAGCCGGACATCGATCGGGGCACTCCCATCGCCGGCACAATCGAGCCGGATCCGGAGGCACCGCCGCCCCGGCCCGACGGTCCGGCAGAGCCGGCAGCCGCCGCCGGGAGCATCGTGCCCAACCATAAGAGTGCCGCAGCCGCCGCGGCAACCGATCTCGACGAACGGTGCATTCGCGTGTCTCCTCGTGACGTAGCGACTGCCTTCATCGTCACCGGCGCGCCGCCTGCCGGCCGATGTCTAAATGCGATAGACGTCGGCGGTGGCGTTCGCGTCGACGAGCGTCGGATGCACGCGTGGCCCCGAGCAGACGATGCTGTCGCGTCCGATTTCGATTTTCATCCGCGAAATTTCGCCGGTTTGCACGTCGTCCACGGCACAACCCAAAACCTTCCCCGGTACCTGGGCCATCACGATGTAGCGGCCGGGCTCGAGGGTAATGTCGCGGAAGTATCCGTGGCGGTCGGTCTCGAGTTTCCGTATGACGGTGTTGTTCTCGACGTACGGTGCGCGATAGTAGGTGATCGCGACGTGGTCGATTGCTTGGCCGGTCTTGAGATCGACGACGTAGCCCGAGATGCCGCCGCCCATGTTGTCGGCGATGGCAGGCAGGCAAAGGAAGCTCGCCAGCGCGAGCATGGCTGTCAATGTCTTCATGGGGTGCTCTTACCCCAATTCAGGCCTCAACCGACGCCAGCGCGGCAGTCTCCTCACCGGCGGCTTGCGAATCGAACGCGGCTTGCTTGCTTTTTGCGGCGGCTTCGGCCAGAGGCGCCGCCGCGGGCGCAGCCGCGACCGGCGGGCGCGACGACCGAGCCAGCGATTCGCGGCCTTTTCGAACCGCACCGAGTGCGGTCGACAAGCGGCCCTCCATTTCGCCCAAAACCTGCGCCGCGTAGCGGTCGGCGCCCTCGCGAATCTTGCGCGCGGCCTCTTCGGCCTCGCGCAAAACGGTGTCGGCGGTGGTGCGCGCCCGCTGAACGATCTCATTCTGATCGACCAGCTCTTCGTGCTTGGTGGCCGCTTCGTCGACGATCGCCTGAGCCTTCTCTTGAGCGGCCCGCAGCACGCGATCCTGATCTTTCGCGATGATCTTCGCGCGGCCGACCTCGACCGGAAGCGAGGCGCGAATCTTCTCGACCAGCTCGATCAGGCGCTCCTCCGACAGCACGCGGTAACCCGCTGGGAGCCAGGTTCCTTCGTGCACGTAGCCTTCGAGTTTATCCAGCACGCGATAGACCGACATTTCCAACCTCCGTTAAGAACGAGATTCGTGTAACCCGGCGCGGCGGGCGGTCATGAGACGAAGGACCGGGTCCGGTACCAGCGATGCGACGTCGCCGCCGAGAAAGAAGACTTCCTTGACCAGACTCGAGCTGACGAACGAGTATTTTTGATCCGACATCAAGAAAAACGTATCGACTTCCGAAAGGGCGCGGTTCATCAGCGCCGCAGACATTTCGCTCTCGAAGTCGGAAACCACGCGCAATCCCTTGACGATGACGTCCGCTTGCGACGCTTTGACGTAGTCGGCGAGCAATCCCCGAAAGTGTTCCACGCGTGCGTTGCGAATCGGCGCGATACATTCCTGGAGCATCGCGACGCGCTCGTCGAGCGAGAACATCGGACTGCGTTTCTGAGGATTGACGACGATTGCGACGACCAGTTCGCCGAAGCACTTGGCAGCTCGTTCGACGACGTCGAGATGGCCGCAAGTCGGTGGATCGAAGGAGCCCGGATAGATCGCGCGAGTGCTGCGCGATGGCTTGCCGTTAATCAAATCGGTGGCTGTGGCGCCAGGAAGGCCAGAGCAACATCGCCGTAGACTTCTTCGCGAACCGAGCGATA
The DNA here is from genome assembly GCA_049585095.1 of Candidatus Tumulicola sp. GTDB lineage: Bacteria > Vulcanimicrobiota > Vulcanimicrobiia > Vulcanimicrobiales > Vulcanimicrobiaceae > Tumulicola. The sequence goes on along the minus strand of JBAUZB010000053.1, from coordinate 6,649 downwards.
CCCCGGTATTTCGGGAAGGATCGTCCGAGCGGCGTGCTCGTAGACGACGAGCGCATTGGGCGCTAACAATCCGCGTTCGCGCAAGAGGCCGAAGATCTGCATGGGCACGGCGTTGGCATACGGTGGATCGAGATACACGATGTCGAACGGTCCTTCGAGCCGATAGAGCGCACGTTCGGCCGGTGCCGCGAAAACCGTCAGCACGTCGTCGACGCCGAAGTTCCGCGCCGCCTCGGTGATGCCGGCGGCGGTTTCGCGGTGAGATTCCACGGCGACCACGCGGGCGGCGCCGCGGGACGCCGCTTCGAAACCGATGGCGCCGGTGCCGGCAAACAGATCGAGCACGCGCGCACCGCTCAGACGGTCGGCAAGAATCGAGAAGAGCGACTCTTTGACGCGTCCCGGCGTCGGCCGCAGGTTGGTCCCTTTCGGCGAGCGGAGTTTGCGGCTTCCGAGCGACCCGCTGGTGATTCGAGGACTCACGGGAACGCCTCCGGCGCGACCGGATCGCGCACCGGCCCCAGCCACGCGTCGTCTCCCAGCCATTCGTAGCGAATTGTTGAAAACGGCACCGTGCCGTAGGACAGCAGCCGATCGTGAAACCGGCGGAGCGAAAACTGCGAGCCGCTCGCGTCGCCAACCAGCGCGATCAAGGTTTCAATCTGCGTCTTGCCCACCAGGTAGTCGATGGCTTGGCCGGGGTCCATCGCAAATCGAGTCGCCTCCCCACGCGCCGTCGCGTAGTCGATTCCAGCATTCTTTTGAAAATACGCGATCGCCTCGGGCAGCGTCATGGCGCCGGTCGCGAGTGCGACGTCGACCCCGACGCGCGTCGCCCGGTGCCGCATCAGATGGATGACCTGTCGCCGCGCCGACGGGTCCCGGTCGTACAGTCCCTGGCGCATGAGCATTTCTTCACCGTAGAACGCCCAGCCCTCGGCAAAAACTCCGTCGTCGTGGACGTGGCGCACGAAATCGGGGTTGTGGTAGGCGTAGCTGAACTGCAGAAAGTGTCCGGGGATACCTTCGTGCCCCAGGATGGGCAGCACCGACTGCCGCGCCTGCGCCACGAAAAAGCTCGTGTTGTTCGAGCTGAAGTCCGGAACGAAATAGAATCCTTGAGGATCGCTCGACAGCATCGCGGGCGGATTCATGAAGCCGCCGGGATAGGTTGCGGCCAGCGCCTTTGGGACTTCGACGATATGGAACGGCCCCACGTATGAGGGCACGTCGACGACGCCGCGGTCGGCGATAAAGCGTTTCAGCCGATCGAGCGAGGCTTCGTAGTAGCGCAAGAACGCGGCCTTGCTCGCAAATTTCGGCTGCGCCGGCGACGGCGGTTCGTGCCGGTCGCGGTTGGCCTCCCACGCTTCCAGGGCACGATCCCGGGCCAGCTCCTGCCGCCCGATCGACGCGACCTCGCCGCTGTCGAATGGCAGCAGCAGGGCACGGCGCAGATACCATTCGTACTGCTCTTTGCCTACGGCAAAACTGCCGTGGAATTGGGCCATGTGAGAGTCGAGCCAGGCTCGGTACGCGTGCAGCGATTCGATCGCCGCAGAGGCCGCCGCGTTTAGCTCGGCGCGCTGCGCCGGCGCGACGCCGCGCGCCAGGCCGTCGAGCGTCGTCGTATACAGCGAATCGCCGTCGCGGATGTCTTCGGACGCGATCTGCGCGAATTCGCGCACGGTGTCGTTGAGGTTCGCTTCCCCTTCGCTCAGCACTCGCGGACACGCGCGCAACCGCCCGATGGCATCGCGCACGCGAACGTCGTCCGGCGCATAACGCCGCTTGACGATCGAAAATATGCCGTTGGCGCACTCCCCTTCGTACACGCTTGGGTTGCGCGCAAGTCCGCGTAAGACGGTGCGACTCCACCAGTCGGCTTCGAGATCGGCGCGAACCAGCAGGTAATCCACGCGCTCGTGGGGCGTTGCATCCGCCGGCGGTTCCAAGGCCGCCAGCTCGTCGCGAAACCCCCGCAAACGCGTCAGTGCGGCAGCTTGGGCGGGTGCCGAAAACTCCGCCAGCTGCGCATCGTAGCGATGAATTCCCGAATCGGTCGCGGAGCTGGGATTTTGCTCGAACGACAAAAACGTGTACCGGCGGTCGAGATCGATCAATTTCGTTCCGTACCCCGGTGTTGCGCGGGCATGGCCGAAAGCCGCACATCCCGCGGCAAAAGCAAAGGCGATGACGGCACGCGAGCGACGCGTCAGCAACATCTTCATCGGAGCCGCGCGGCGCCGCGGTCGACGAACGGCGCCGACAGCACCTCGGGCAGTTCTTCTAAGGAACATATCGTATATTCCGGTGGAAGCAGCTCGGGCGGATAGGTCTGGTTGTCCGCATCGAACCACACGGCATGGAGTCCGGCCGCCCGGGCACCTTCCACGTCGGCCCACGGGTCGTCGCCGACGTACCAGGCATTTCCCGGCGGCACTTCAAGTGCGCCCAGAAGCCCTTCGAAGCAACGTGCGGCCGGTTTCTGCACGCCTAGATCGGCACTGGCCAACACCGGCCCTTCGAATCCCGCGCGCTCGGCCTTACGGATCTGCAGCGGGTTCCAACCGTTGCTCAGCACCGCCATGCGAATGCCGCGTTCGCGCAACGCCGCAAACGTTCGTTTCGCTCCCGGCAACGGAATCACGAATTCGTCGACCATGGCGACGGCCAATGCTCGAAACCGCTCGACGTAAAAGTCGCGGGGCACGACGCCACGTTCGCGCACGAACTCACGAACCGCGTCGTCGATCGAACACGCTCCGCTGCGCTGGTGTTGGAGCAACGCGTCGATGCGGGAAGTCTCTTCCCCCAAGGTTCCGAGCGCGTGTCCGCCATCGTCTACGACCATCTCCAGAATACGCATGAAGGCAACCCGCTCGAGTTTGTTGTCGACGGCAATCGTGTGGTCGATATCGAAGCCGACTCCGGCGACCGCATGGTGCTGCACTGAATGTCCTACGGTCCGGGACCGATGACGACGCGCACGAAGGAATCCGGCCGCACGAACTTCGCGATCGCCGCACGAACGCTCTCGGCCGAAGCACTCAGCTCCGTCCGTGCGTCGATGACGTTCTGGTTCAGCGGCAGCTCGTCCCCGGCGTAGCTCAGGAGTTGATCGGCCACGCCCTCGTAGCTCGCTTGGCGAATCGGAACTGCCCCCATCAATAAGGCTTTCGAGCGTAACAAGCGATCGGCTTCGATCGGCGTGGTCTGCAGCTGACGCAGCACGGCCAGCACCTGGCTCTCGGCCGGAACGACGTTTTTGGGATCGCACCCGTACCGAACCTCGAACGAACTGCGCACCTTTCCGGCATCGAACGCGCTGGAAACGGAGTATGCGTAGCCGTGGACCTCGCGCAAATCGTGATACAGCAGCGACGAATAGAATCCGCCCGTGAGCACGGCGTCGGCCACGCGCAGCTGCGGCCAATCCGGATCGGTGCGCACCATCGCCACCGTTTCGACGAGTTGAACCGAGGATTGCACCCTGCCCGTAGCCGGCACCGCAACTTGACTCGGCGAGTTCGGTGGTGCCGGCGGCGGTTCGATATTGGGCTTCGGACCATGCGCGCTCCAGCCGCCGAAGTACTTTTCGATTTCGGCCTTGGCCCGTTCCGGAGTCGTGTCGCCGATTACGACGATGGTTGCGAGATCGGGGCGATACGCGGCCGAATACCACGATCGCACCGTGTCGAGCGTCAAGGCCCCGACGCTCTGCGGCGACGCAAACCGTTGCTCCGGATCGCCGGGTGGATACAAGGCTTTCGCCAGAGCAACCTCGGCCAAGTGATCCGGCGACGTCGCCTCGCCGATCAAGTCGCCGACGCTTTGCTGCTTAACGATGGCGAAGGCCTTGGGATCGAACGCCGGATGCAGTTCTTCGTCGGCGAGCAGTTGCAGGCCGCGATCGAATCCGGCGGAGAGAACGTCCAAGCCGAAGTCGGTACCCGCCGACGTGCTCGCCGCAATCTTGTCGAGCTCGCGTTGGAACGCCAACCGGTCGTAGCTCGTGGTCCCGTAAGGTAAGAGCCCGGTGGTCACGTCGGCGACCCCCTCCGCGCCCGCCGGTTCTTGAACGTTGGGATCGTTGAGGATCTCGCCGCGGACGACGACGGTGCGGCTAATGTGCTCGGGCTGAACGATCAGGCGTATCCCGTTGGAGAGCGTCGTGTCGCTTGGGGCGATGGTCTGCTCCGGGACTCGGAGCCGATCGAGCACGTGCTGCGCCCAGACCGGAAGCGGTTCTTGTTTGCTGGGAGGAATCGAGTTGTTCTCCTTGGCCAGCTCGCCGCCACCCGAGTTGGTCACGCCGCTATTCTTGGGGACGGCGTACGCCGTCACAACCGTCGAGTTATCGAGATTCCGGCGCAAAACGCGGTCCACGTCGGCCGGGGTTACGGCGGCGAATCGCGCGATCATGTCGTCGGGAGAACGCAGCCCTTGCACCGCAACGGCCTGGCTCCATTCGTCGGCCATTCCTTCGATCGAATTTCCGTTGAACTCGAGTTGGGCGATCTCACGCAACTTGGCCGCCGCGATCAAGTCGGGCGGAATCCCGTCACGGCGGTACCCGTCAACGATCGATCGCACCTCTCGATCGGCATTCTCCGGTTTGGTAGTCACCGGTACGGCGACGAACGCGATCCCGACCGCCGTTTTGGGATAGGACTGCACGAAAAACTGGGAGTTCAGCGCTTTGCCGACGTAGGCCAGCGCGCCGAACTCGCTGCGCTGGCTCGAAAGCACGTCGCCCAGAATTTGGGCGGCCGCATAATCGGCGCTATCGTACCCGGGCAGGCGATAGCCGAGCAGGACTGCCGTGAACGCCTGATCCGAAACGTCGTGATAGGTTGCGGCGCGCAATGGCTTCAAACGGACCGGAGCGCGCGGCGGCAACGTGCCCGCTGGGATGTCGCCGAAGAGCTGCTTCACGCCGGCGATGGTTGCCGGCCCGTCGACGTCGCCGACGATCACGTAGACGGCGTTGTTGGGGTGGTACCACGCGCGATAGAATTTTAGCAGCTGTTCGCTATTGACGTCGCGCGCAAAGCCTTCGACGGTTCCCAGACCATTCTTCGCGTACGGCGTTCCTCCGAGAATTCGGTTCTGCATTTTTACGAACAGGCGATACAGCGCATTGCTGTCGTCTTGAGTCACCTCTTGCGTGATCGCGCCGCGCTCTTGATTCCACTGTTCCGGAAGCATCAGCAGCCCGGTTGCACGGGATCGCTCGGCCCGTAGAGCGATGTCGAGATATTGGGACGGCACCGTAAAAAAGTATTGGGTTACGGTCGATTGGGTGTCCGCGTCGAAGTTGCCGCCGGTGATTTCCATGGTTTCCATCAGTTGCGACGACGACAACGTCGCGCTTCCGCGGAACATCATGTGCTCGGTCGCATGGGCCAACCCGTCGATCCACTGCTCGTCCGATCCAACCCGGTAATTCATCTCCGCGGTAACGACCGGAGCGAGCGCGTCGTGGACGACGATTACTTGCAGCCCGTTGGAGAGCGTCGCCCGCGTGACGTCGCCGGCAGCCGCCTCCGCCGAAGGCGAAGCCCAAACCGAAGCTGCTATCGCCACGAGTGCGGCGACGATCGTTCCAGCGTTGCGCATCGGCACGCTATTCTCGGCCGTGCGTGCGAACCCCCTACGAGCTGATCAAGAGCGCTTGCGTCGACGCTTGCCGTTCGAGCAGCGCGCGCAAACCGGTGTGCTCGGGTGCGGCAAGCTGCGGATCGCGCGAAACGATTTCCTCGGCCGCAATCTTGGCGGCGCGATAGACGCCGAAATCGCGCACCAGGTCGGCCAGCCGAAGCTCGGGCGCGCCCGACTGCGCCGTTCCGGCGAACTCGCCCGGCCCGCGCAGGCGCAGATCGTCTTCGGCGATTTCGAACCCGTCGGTGGAACGCGTAAGAATTGTAAGCCGTTCGGTCTCGGCGGCATCGTCCGGATACACCAGGATGCAGTACGATTTCGCGGCGCCGCGGCCGACGCGTCCGCGCAACTGATGCAGCTGCGCCAAGCCGTAGCGCTGTGCGTCCAGCACGACCATCACGCTCGCGTTGGCGACGTCGACGCCGACCTCGACCACCGTGGTCGCGACCAGAATGTCGAGTTCGCCGCGGACGAACCGCTGCATCACGTCTTCCTTTTCGCGCGGAGGAAGCTTTCCATGAAGCAAGCCGAGCCGCAGGTCGGGGAAGACCTCCGTCCGCAGCCGCTCCGCCTCGGCAACGGCGCTGGTCAGTTCGAGTTCGCTCTCTTCGATGGCGGGCGCGACCACATAGGCTTGCCGCCCGCGCGCGACGTTGGCGCGAACGAACTCGTACGCGCTTTGGAGGCGGCTGGTGCGCACGGCGAAGGTTTCGATCGGAGTTCGGCCCGGAGGGAGCTCGTCGATCACCGAAACGTCGAGATCGGCGTAGATCGATTGCGCGAGGGTTCGCGGAATCGGGGTCGCGGTCATGTGCAACGTGTGCGGCGAAATGCCTTTGGCACGCAAACGCGCGCGTTGCTCGACGCCGAAACGGTGCTGTTCGTCTATGATCGCCAACCCCAACCGGTCGAAATCGACACCTTCGGTGAGTAGTGCGTGGGTGCCGACCGCGAGCGCGGCTTCACCGCTGGCCAATCGCATGCG
>JBAUZB010000052.1:0-19292 GCA_049585095.1 Candidatus Tumulicola sp. | reverse complement strand
ACTCTGCACTCGGCTACAGATCGCCGGCGGTCTTCGAGCGGGAAACCGCTGCATGACTTTCCAATCCCAATTCATCCACGAAAGCCGGGCAACTTCATGCGGGCTCAGTCCCATCGTAGCACCCAGGCTACAATCTTAGAAGCTGCCTCGGCCCACGGCTCCCAAACCACGTCGCCGATCGGCGGCCCCTCGTCTGCTGTACCGCTGGCTCCGGTCGAAGCCGCAAGCAACTAAGGTTCGTGATCCCGATGCCGTCGCCCCAAATAACGAGGATGTTATGCTTGCCGTTCGTCGCCAATTCACTTTCCTCTAACTCAGCATATCCTGGATAGTAGGCCATTCGCCGCCTGATTGCTCGAACAAGGACGTTCGGATTTATCGGCCGGGCTTTGGAGTCGAAGAGTTAAGGAACCACACCCGGTAAGCACTCGCGGTTTACTTTTCGCTGCCCGGCGATCCCGGATGCGCTTCAAACTGATAGATGGTGCCGCGGATCGTTGCGCTGCCGCTCATCCTTCGTTATGTTGATGGTGTGCTGGTGCATCGTCAGCTCCAAACGCAGGCCAAGACCGCAAAAAGCAGCCTAGCGAATTGCAATTCCTGATGGATTTTTTAACTTGGTATCGCGGCCTCTTATGGTTCCCGAGGGGCGCACTTTGCCGTTAGAACCGGCGGGATAGATCGTTATTGTGTTGTTACCAGAGCTGGCAGCATAAATATTGCCATTGCCGTCTAACGCCACGCCGGCGGCGCCATTGAGAGCCGCTTTCTTGGGTCCAATGGTTTCACTAGGAGAGACGTTACCGTTCGCCCCGGGTGGGTAGACCGTAATGGTCGAATTCGTGCCGTTAAGGTTTGCCGCATAGAGATTCAGGCTGGAGTCAAGAGCCACTTGGTGAGGATCGTCGAGCCCCGTGTTCTGTCCAGTGATAGTTTGCGTCGGCGCAATGTCGTCGCCGCTGCTCCCCGCAGCGTACACGTCGATGGATGTCTCATTGGGAACATAAATGTTTCCACTGCCATCCAACGTAAGCCCACCCGACGTGTCAAGTTGGGAACCTGTAATCTCTCCCAGCGGTGCGACATTCCCATTCGAACCTGGCGCGTAGAACGTGACGGAGCCTCTGCCGCCCGATTTAAGAGGGCAGTAGTTCTCTACGTAGATGTCGCCATTAACCGGGTCGATCGCGACTCCTGTCGGATTGCAGACTTCTGTGGAATCGCCACTGATCGTCGCGATCGGCTTGACGTTCCCGGTTGTGCCGGCAGCATATACTGTGACTCCACCGTTATCGGAGCCGCCGACGTTGTTAGCCACGTAGATGTTGCCGCTGGAATCCACCGCAACATCGACCGGCTCGCTGAGACCGGTCTTCGGGCCCTTTATGTACTGACTCGGCGCTAGGTCTCCGGTCGTGCCCACGGGATAAACGGCTATGCTATTCGATAAGTAATTGGTAACGTAGAGGCAAGGGCACGAAGCATCTGGGTGGGCGTGTGACTGATTCTTCTGAAGTGCGTTCGCCGTTGTGGGTGGCAGGCCCATAGACGGTGCAGGGGTGTTGCCCCCACTGCAGGCGGTGAGGAATGCCGCCGTAAGACATGCTCCCGCAAGGCTAATCAGCCGTTTTACGTTCGTTTCTGAAAATTGCATCATCATCTCGGTTCTACGAAGCCGTCTACGGCCTCAGGCGAGGGACGACTCACTGCGTGACGCCGTCCCGAGTATTAGATGTATCGATGATGCCGTTGCAAGCCCGATCGGCGGAACGGACAACTTGGACAGTTGACTTGGACAAGTAGTTTTTTCGCCGGCGAAAAGACCGAGGGTCGGGATTCGGACTAGATCGCACTTGGAATCGCCCGGCGGCGCCTACGCGCGCATCTTTCGCTTAGCGCCGCTAAACCGTCAACATCTTCTGAGGCCTTAGCAATTAGGGGAGCAGCGGAAAAGGGCGCGAAGTCGCTGAAATGGGAACAGCGGAGCGCCTGCCCGTATCCCTAGATTTTGGAAGGCTCTTGCGTGACCACCGGCTCGCCGCCGGACTCTCGCAGGAAGCTCTAGCCGAGCGCGCCCGGATGAGCTCGTTCGCGATCAGCGCGCTGGAGCGCGGTCACCGACGCAGACCACAGGTGAAAACGCTCGACCTGTTGGTCGACGCGCTTTCGCTCAACGCCGAGCAGCGTGCCCAGTTCGCTGCAGCGGCTCGTTCGCAAGCACGATCCGGGGCCGTGATGGTCGGACCGTGGCCCCGCGCATCGGAGACGGCGCCAGTCCCGAGCAATTTGCCGAGACAAACAACTCCCCTGATCGGCCGCGAGAACGATCTCGCTAAGGCCTCTGCGCTCGTCCGCGCACACCAGTTGACCACCTTGGTCGGTGCCGGCGGCATCGGAAAAACTCGACTGGCACTTCGGGTCGGTGAATCGTCACTCGAAGACTTCGACGATGGCGTCTGGCTCATTGAGTTGGCGCCGCTGAGTGAACCAGCTTCGATCGTACAAGCCATTGCGTCGACCTTCGGCTTGGTGGAGCGGAACGAAGGGTCATTGCTCGCTGCCGTCTTGCGGTATCTGCAAACCCGCCGCCCGCTGCTCATCGTCGACAACTGCGAGCACGTCGTCGAAGAAGCATCGCGCGTGATCGATGCGATCGTGCAGCACGCTTCAAACGTTCGGATCCTTGTCACGAGCCGCGAGCCGTTGCGCGTTGCTGCCGAACACGTCTATCGGGTGCCACCCCTGGCAGTACCCGCAAACAGGGCGCTCGATGCGTCAGAGGCCCAGCAATACGGCGCAACCGCGTTATTCGCCGAGCGCGCCGAAGCGGCGCACGCGGATTTCACGTTGACGGACGGCATCGCTCCCGTTATGGCCGAAATCTGCGCGCGGCTCGACGGTATTCCCTTAGCAATTGAGCTTGCTGCTGCCCGCGTTCCGACGCTGGCTCTGCGCGATCTTCTCTATAAGCTGGACGACCGGTTTCGGGTACTTACCGAGGGCAGCCGCGTGGCCGTGCCGCGGCATCAGACGATGCGCGCCCTTATCGACTGGAGCTACGACCTGCTCACGCCCCAGGAACAACAGTTTTTCTGCAAGCTAGCGATTTTCGCCGGCGGCTGGTCGCTAGAGGCAGCGGAGGTTGTCTGCAGTGATGAAACACTCGACGCGCGTGACGTCGTGTCCCTCAACTTGTCACTAGTCGACAAGTCGCTGGTCGTTGCCGACTTGTACGAACATTCGCGGTACAGATTCCTCGAGTCGACGCGCGCCTTTTCGCTCGAGAAACTGGAGCAGAGCGGCGAGCGCGACGCACTGGAACGCCGGCACGCCCAGTGGCTATCCGACCGCGGCGAACGCGCGTACGAGGCCGGTTGGACACCGACGGCGCACTTTCGCGCGAAGTTAGCGCCCGAAAGTGAAAACGCGAAAGCAGCGATAGAGTGGGCGCTGGCTCACGGCGAAGTCGAGCTTGCGACGAACATTATCGTAGGATTTTCGCGCTTTCAACAAGCGCTTGCGGGCGAGTGGAAAGTCAGAAGCTGGCTCGAGACGGTGCTCGAGCGAATCGATGCCGATATACGGCCGGCGCTTGCGGCGCGCGCGTGGCGCGCCCTGTCGACCGTGGTGTTCGGGTCAAATATGCTCGAGGCTGCGCGGCGTGCTCTCGAGCTTGACGATCGGTGCGGCGACTCGGATAGCACCATTCGGAGCCTCACCCAAGTAGCATTTGGACTGACCGACCTAGGAAGCGAACAAGAGGCTCAAGCCGTCGTCGACCGAGCCATCCGGCTCTCGCGTGCGGAGGGGCTGGCGGCTTCCGCTGTGCATTGCGGTGTATTGCTTGCTGCCGGAGGCGTTGCATTTAGTTGTGGTCGCTTGGGAGAGGCTCAGCAACGCAACAATGCGGCGCTCGCGCTTGCGACGACGCTTGGCAGCGACGTCGTTGCAGTCGCGGCTAGATTGAATCTGGCCGACCTTGAGTTCCAAATGGGTAACGCCGCGCGAGCGCTCGAACTGCTCGCAGCAACCGAGACTTTGGGTGCGCCCAGTATGCCCTTCACTGAGTCTCACGCGTTGATACAATCCGCAGAGTATCGCATCGTGCTTGGTGACCTCGCCGGCGCGCGCATCGCGGCCCGCAATGGACTTCGGTTGGCTCGTGGCGCGTTCGAGTGGAACGCGGTTAGGGCGATGCTGCATCTTGCAACGCTTGCGGTGCTCACCAACGATCCGCGTCGTGGGGCGCTCCTTCGCGGCTACGCGAACGCATGGTACGACAACGCAGGCATAAAGCGAGAGCGTAGCGACCTTGCCGCCTACGAAACATTTATGAGCACCCTTCGCGAAGCGCTTAGTGACACCGAGATCGAGGAGCTTATGGCCGAAGGTGCACAGCTCTCGGAGGGCCAGGCCGTCGCCGCGGCGCTAGCGACGACCTAAGAACTTATCGACGCATGACGATCGACTACCGACGTCTGCTCGTGCTCGCCATTCTGTTTGCTTTTTCGGTTACGGCACAAGTCGCACAGGCCGGTCGATCGGCAACGGTGCCGCGTTTCGAGCCGGCGCCGTGCGCCAAAATCCAGGGCGTAGACTGGCTCGAGCACGCGAGCTGCGGATATCTCGTCGTGCCCGAAGATCACAGCAGGCCAAACGGTCGCACCATCCGGATCATGGTCGCAAAATATAGTGCACGATCTTCGGAAAAGCGGCCCGACCCGATTCTGTATCTGGAAGGCGGTCCCGGCGACATTGCGCCGCTTGAAATCGACGAGATAATCAAGGCGAACTTCATTCGCGACCGCGACATCTGGGTTGTGAGTCAGCGGGGCACTTGGTCCTCAAAGCCGGCGCTGATCTGTGCGGCAAGTAACGACTTCGCCAGAGAGCTTCTTGGGCTTCGCTTTTATTCCGAGGCAACAAAGCGCGCTCACTTGGCTGCGACCAAAGCCTGCCGGGACGAGCTCATTGCAACTGGCGCCAATCTCAGTGCTTACAATTCTACCGAGAGCGTCGCCGATCTGGTCGACCTCCGCAAAGTGCTAGGCATTGCCGAGTGGAATATTTACGGGAACTCGTTCGGCACGTATACGGCGCAGACGCTTATGCGCAACCATCCCGAGGGGATCCGCAGCGTCGTTCTCGACTCGGTCCTACCGACGACCTACAGCATCCCGGTAAACTGGTGGAACGCGCGCTACGCCTTCGACAACCTCTTCAGGGCCTGCGCAGCGCAACCGCCCTGCGACGCGGCCCATCCCCATCTTGAACAGACCTTTACTGGACTGGTCAATAGGCTCGAAGCCAAGCCGTTGACGCCGACCATCGGCGACCCCTACACCGGCAAGAACATCACGGTGATGATCGACGGCGGCGCGTTGATCGACTGGTTGCGCAACCAAACATATAGCATTCCGACGCTCCAAGCCGCGCCGGATACGATTGCTGGGCTCGCCGCAGGCCGCCGCGATTCCATTCAGGCGATCGCTAAGGATCGAGCAGGCCGAGCGCCACCCTATCATCCCGGCGCACCTGCCCTCGGTGACGGTCTGGCCGTCGGCACCACCTGTCGCGAGGATTACCTCGGGACGCCGCAAGAACTCGCCACGGCCGGACGAGAAGCATTTCCAGATTATCCGGCCTCGGTGCAACGTGAAGGTATCGGCGGCTGGGCGTATGTTCAGGAAGACTGTCGCGATGTCTGGAAACTACCGCTCGCGCCGAAATCGACGCACGAACCCGTCGCCAGCAACATTCCGACGCTCCTCATCTCCGGGACGTTCGACACGTTGACGTCGCTCGCCGGAGCCAAGGTTGCAGCAGCGCGTCTGTCCTACGCAACCATCATCAGCATCCCGGGCGTCGGGCATACAGTCTCCCCCTGGTCTCCGTGCGCCCAAGCGGTTATCGTTTCGTTCTACGCCGCTCCGGATCGTGCGCCCAACACGTCCTGCGCCGGCGCACTGAAGCCGGCTAGCTTCACTTCAAGGGTTTTGCATCGGAACTAACCTTAACCAATGAAGGGAAATAAGAAAATGACTGCGATGATCAGTTAATTCCAATTGCACGGATGAAATGCGTCAAATGCGGCCTAACGCCACAGCTGTGTGAGCACTTTCCAGTGCCGCCGATGCGGTACGAGTGTTCCATTACGCACCTTCGACCCATGCGAGAGGCTAGAGCCCATTGCTTCGGCGACAACGCGCACCGGTAGGCTTTGCAACTTAGGCAGAATGTCGCGGCGGAAGTCTACGGCATCGAGCGTGCCGTCGTCGCGCCACGCGAGCCCGGCTTTGCGCTGCTTCGAGGCTGTGGCGGCCCGGCGTCGCTGCGCTTCGGGCTCCGTAGTCGGATCATAGCCGGCGGCGCGCGTGGCCGAGATCCTTGCTTGGCCGGCGGCTTTGAAGCCTGGAAGCGCCGACCGCCGAGCCTCGGCAAGTTGTGAGGGCAGACATTGATCGCAGTAGACGCGCTTCCGGATCGTCAGTTTGGCGCCGCGGGCGCGGCAAGCGCCTCTCTACCGGCAAGAAAACAGTGCTACACACCTTCGGCAGCCAGAAGGGCGACGGTCTAGTTCCGTTCGCTGGTTTAGTTGCCATGAGCGGCGAGCTTTACGGAACGACGTCAAAGGGTGGCGCATATTACTCTGCTGGACCCGGAACCATCTTCGAGATAAGCACGTCCGGAAAGGGCTACCGTGTTCTCTACAGCTTCAAGGGCTTTCCAGGCGACGGCGCATTCCCGCAGGGCCTAATCCACGTGAATGGCAAACTTTATGGCACGACGAGTCAGGGCGGCACGGGCGGGGGTACTGGTCATTGTTCACTTTACAATCCGAAAAAGATGAATGGCTGCGGCACCGTGTTCTCATACAATCTCGCGTCGGGCGTGGAAACAATACTCTACAGATTCAAGGGCGGTAAGGACGGCGCAAACCCGTGGGCTGGCCTACTCAGTTTCGGCGGTGATCTTTATGGCACGACGCTCGACGGTGGTGCCGGCAAGTGCAAGCTCCCCTACGGTCTCGAAGGCTGCGGAACCGTATTCAAGGTGTCTCCATAGCTTCGATACTGTGGATGCAGTGCCGGTCTGCGTCGCTAAGCGTTCGGTGTTGCGCGCGGCGTGTACGCGGCTGCTCCCTCGACGCTGAATCGCTCCGTCGCACGTAGGGAGAACGCGTGACAAAGCCTCGACTCACTTACTCAACGCGATGCCCTCGGGCTCGTCGAGCCCGGTAATCGTCTTGACCGGCGTCCCTCCGGCCGGATACTGCCACTGATCTGCTTCGTTTTGTCCGAAATCGGCGCCCAGGACGGCAGTGGCCTGCGGATGTTTCGAAGTGCTTCCCGTGAACCAGAACTGGGAGACCTGCACCGCACCGTTGAGCGCTGTCGAACCCTGCTCCGTCGCCTTGTTGCCCGACACCTTGAACTGATAGATCGTGTTTGCGAGCTGGTCTCCGACGGCAAGCAGCGTTCCGTCCCAGGCGACGCCGCCCGGCATGCTGATTGCCTCGTTCATGACGATCGATTTGAACGCCGACTTGCCCTTCGCAAGCTCCGCCAACACCGTGACACTACTCCCGTTGACGCCATCGACAAAAAGGTTGCCGGCGGGATCATATCCGACGAAGTAACAATTCGTAAAGCCCGGCGCGGTGTATTTCGTCGGCGTTCCCTTGGCGCCGCGATAGACGATGACGTTGCCGTCCATGCTGGGCGGTTCGTTTACGTTAGCAACAGCGAGGTCGCCCGTATCGGGATCGACCGCACAATTGAAAGGCGCCCCCTGATGATCGTTCAGCACCCGCAGCGGCGCTATCGACCCGTGGCCGTATTCCACGATTTGAGCCGCCCCGAAGTCGACGAGGTAGGCGTCTTGCGCAGCATCCACGCAGATCCCCTCGGGCTCCTCAAAACCCACCAGCACACCCAGTTGCTTCATCGCGGGATACGAATAAACGTTGACCGTGCCGCTTCCGAAATTGCTGACGTAGAGCAACGCGGCGCTCTTGGCGCCCGGCGACATCCACGACTTGCCGGCGGGTGCGGCCGGCGCGTGTGCGAGGCGGTTCAGCACCGAGGGCGGGTTCGTGAGCGACGGAACGCCGGACGCTGAGGGCGACTGCGAAGGTCCGCTGCAGGCGGCGGCTGCGGCGAGGGCGCCGACTATGAGGCGCGTGAAGAAAACTTTGAGCACGAGCTACTCCTTTCGACGATTCGCTTTGCCTACGGCGGCGTCGACGTCACCGTGACGTGCACTGCCGACTTGCCCGAAATTATCTGTCCCAACAACGCGTTCGACTTCAGGGCTCGAGACCTCGCAGGTCCGGCACGTAAAACGCCTTTCGTTCTATTCCGATTTGAGCGTACCAACCGGGTCGCTCATTTCAGAAGCCATGGAGCGTCGGGCTTCGAGTCCCGCCTGATTGGCCCTGCAATCACTCGGTCAATGACCAACCTCTCAGCTTCTTCCCGCCACCTCTTGCAGAGCCAGGACGTCTTATTACGGCCCTATTTGTCCAGCATCTCGACACATCTCGAGCGCGAGCTCGTCTTCATCGATGGTGCTTACTCTCACGCTGTATCCAAGGTGCCTTTTATGCACGCAGACCTGGATCACGCTCTTCGTTCCAGCTTGCCTCCCGGCAGTTCTGGTGAGTTGTCTATCGAGCCAACGAGCGACGAGCTGGCGACTGCGACGTATGGCAAGCAGTGCATCGCCTGCAGGGCACGCTTTCGCAAGAGTAGACCTCGTTCAGCATAATGAACTGCCGCACGTTCTTGAGGTCGAGATGATTGAGCCGACGCTTTACCTCTATTCGAAATACACAATCCCGACCGCCCAATCGGAGCCCATTGGTATTGCGTCCAGCCGTAAGGAGATCTGGTTTACAGAACAAGCCGCAAATAAGATAGGTCGGCTTAATCCGGTGACGGGCCGTATCTCCGAATACACGATCCCTACCAGCTCTAGTAGCCCGACCCAAATTGCCCAAGGTTCCGATGGCGCCATGTGGTTCACCGAACAGTCCGGCAACAAGATAGGGCGAATATCGGGCAGTGGGACTATCTCGGAGTTCACTCTCCCTGGTCAGAACAGTCAGCCATGGGGTATTACGAAAGGGGCCCGGGATAGGGCGCTGTGGTTCACGGAATGGGGTACGGGCAAAATCGCTCGCATCACGAGAAGAGGGGTGATTACCGAGTATCAGGCTTCAACGACAAATCTCTCCGATATTGCCGAGAGCGGCGATGGTACTTTTTGGTTCGCTGAGACGAACTGTTGCAAGCTAGGACGAATATCAGCGAAGGGTGTCATCAGAGAACATACGATTCGAAACCCTCATTATCCAGAGAGTCCGGTCGGCGTTGTAGTCGGACCTGGAGGGTCTGTTTGGTACGCCGATTTCCGCAACAATGAAATCGGGAGCTACGTACCGTAGCGAAGGTGTCGTGCGTCGTCAAGCAGAGCGAACCCCTTTGCCCCGCGAGCGCCGGCCGCATGCGATTAGCAGCAGGCGTGCCTACGACGTGGCGATGCGTGAAATCGAAGAACTGACGATGCGTGGTACGAGTCGTTCTTCAGCGGAAACGGAGTACTATCGCGTCATTTGCGCGTTAGCTGCCGGCTACGTAGTTCTACGTAATCCGCGAGGAATTCGCGCGACTAGCGGCTGATCGCGGCGGCGAACGGATAACGCAAACCCGTCAGCTGGGCGATGGGTGCCCCGCCGGCCGGATACGCGTAGACGCCGACGCTGCCGCCGCCGTTGGAACCACAATCGTTGGGAGCGACGATTCGATCGCCGTCGATGACGAACTGTTCCACTTCGCACGTTCCTTGCAGCGTCGTCGTACCGGTCACGGTGCCGCGGGAGAGGCGATAAATGATTCCGTGTTTGGGGTTTTCTACGGCAAGGCTGGAGCGGGTCCACTCGATGCCGCCCGCATAGCGCGTTTTGACCCCATGCACCGCAACGGCGTGGAAGGCGCCGCCGCCGCGCGACTTGGCCAGGATGAAGCCATTTCCAAGGCCGTCGAGGTAGGCATTGCCGCGATCGTCGTAGCTCACGAAGCCGTAGTAAAACATCTTGGGCGCAACCTCGACGGTGCCGTGACCGCGGCCGTTCTGGAAAACGACGACGTTGCCGGGATCGTCGCCGGTGATGTTGTTGACGACCGAAATGTCGCCGTTGACCGGGTCGACCGCGCACGATTGCGCGTAGCTAAGGCTCTTGGACCGCAGCGTGCGAATCGGCGCCGTGCCGCCGTGGGCGAACTCGACGATCTTGTGCGCAAACGCTCCTAAGACCACCCAGATGCTTCCGCTTCGTTTGTCCACGCACAGGCCTTCCGGGCGTTTCAAGCCGGTAAGCTTACCCTGCGGCTGCAAATCCGGATAGGAATACACGGCGACGTCGTTGCCGCTCATTTCCGAGACGTACAGCAACGCCCCGCGTACCGCGCTCGTGCGCTGGTCATGCTGCGCAAAGCCGCGTAGCGGCGCAGTCGAGGGAGCAACGCCGCCGCCAGCGCAGCCGAACAGCATCGCAGCGGCCAATGTAACGGCGCAAGCGAGTAAACCATACTTCATGTCAGGGATCCTCCGCATCGAACACTGCGCGCGAGTTTTGCGCCCTATCCGCGCCGGCAGGGCGGCCTTAGGGCTGGAGCTGCACGATGCGCCAGCTCACGCCGTCGCGGAAGTACTCAAAACGTTCGTGCATCCGATTCGGGCGCCCCTGCCAAAACTCAAACCTCGCCGGGGCGATCCGGTAGCCGCCCCACGAGTGCGGGCGCGGTACCCGTTCTTCGTCTGCAAAGCGCGCCTCGAAATGCTCGAATCGTTCTTGCAGCAGGTCGTGCGATTCAATCGGGTCGCTCTGTTCGGACGCCCAGGCAGCGAGCTGGTGGCCGCGCGGACGCGATGCGAAGTATTCATCGGACTCTTCGTCCGAGAGCATCGCGGCGATGCCTTCGACCCGCACTTGACGTTCGAGTGGCGGCCAATACAACACCGCCGCAACATTCGCGTTGGCGCCGAGATCGCGGCCTTTGCGGCTGAAGTACGACGTATAGAAACGCAAGCCGCGCGCGTCGAGGCCGCGCAGCAAGACCATGCGCGCCGACGGGCGGCCGTCGCTATCGGCGGTCGCCAGACACATGGCGCCGGGTTCGCCGATGCCCGCCGACGCCGCGTCGTCGAGCCAACGCTGCAATTGACGGATGGGATCGGCGTCGAGATCGTGCAGGTCGCGCGTTCGTTTACGGGCTCATGGCGGCGTAGGTGATGCTGATCACGCCGGTCTCTTGCGTAATCTGCTTGCGCCGTTTGGTCGAGGCGGCCTTATACGACGAAATCGTATTATCGTTGTAATCCGTCAGGTAGTATCCGCCCTCATTGTCGACCGCCACTTGCGGGAACGCTCGGGTCGGCAGGACGAACGAAAGGTTTTCGTTCGGGCACGAACTGCTAGGATTGTAATCGATCAAGACGCCGTCGTCGCTCGTATCTTGATTTCCGGTATACGCCCGTCCCGAGGAATCGACGGCAATCGACAGCCCGTCGGCCGCATACACCGAACTATCCGTCGGCGCAGTGTAGTAGCGTTGCGCCAGCGTCCCGTTCGAGAATCGCTCCGCGACCTCGTTACGCACGACCGAGCCGCTCGGGTCGAGGATGCACAACGTTTCGCTTTGGAAGTAGACCTTCGTGGGGTTAGGCCCGTGAATGCTCCAAACGTCGCCGTGCGAATCGACGATCATCTGGTTGACGCTGCCGGTCGACGTCGCAAGCGCGACCACGCCCTGGGTGCCGCCGGCGGCAAAATAAGTCACGCCGCCGCCGGTGTCGCCGACGTACAAATTGCCGTTCGGGTCGACCGCCGCATAGGTCGGGTACACCGTGCCGGTGAGATTTCCGCCGGTGTAGGTCGCAATGGGTTTTTTCGGCTTGCCGGTTTTCTTGCCCGGCGCAAATTCCAAAACGCTTTGCGAGCAATACTGCACGGCGTACGAATTGCCCGTCGGCCCGAACGCGAGCGACGTACTCTGGCACGGTATGCCGTAGAATTGCTGCTTCGCCGGGACGGCGTTCTTGCCGAACGGCTGCAAGTACAGCGCGAATCCGGACGGGATGCCCTCGTCGACGAAATACGGCGACCCGTCGCTCCCGAACGCCTCGGGACTTCCGACGCCGTCGGCCTCCGTGGTCTGCATCAGCTTCAGGCCGGGAACGCTGTAGCGCGCGTATTGCCCGTGGTATTCCCCGGGTGACCCGGTGTTGTAGATGTAGAGATACTGCGCCGACCCGGTGCGCGCGTGCGCCGGCGGCGCAGCTTGGGCGCCGGCGGGCGGAAGCGACGTGGTCGCCGGCGGCGACGAGCAGGCGCTCGCCAGCAAGAGCAAGGGACAAAGCGTAATCCAAACCGATCGTTTGTTCATAAACAACGCCTCACGCGTAAACCCTGGCGGCGCATTTCGGCGCGCGCAAGCGCCCTCCTGGAAATGCGGCTATTTGCGCGAAAGCAGGCACCGTGGGTCGCTTTGTGTTACGATGAGCGCACCTCATTCAGAACAGAAATCGGGAAAACTCTTTTTGATCGGGGAGTTGCGAAAAGGGGCCGGCGGGTATCGGCCCTTTTTCTTTTTGCCCTTAGCGCTCGGCGTGCAGATCGTTCAAGATACTAGCGGCAGTGTTGCGGCTTGGGTTCGAGGTCGCCTTGCTGTCCCGGCGTCGCAATGACGTAGGGCGCCCGCGTAAACGTGACATCCCGCGGTCCGATGATGGCGCTGCACGCGAGCAGCGTGCCTTTTTGCGCAAGCGGCACGCCGTTCCACGTCATCCAGTCGACGTTCGGGGTGGCCCCGTTGGGCCGGCTGGGATCGTAGGATCGTCCGTCTTGGTCGGTAACAAGAACATGCGACATTTCGACCTTGCCGAAATCGTCTAAGGTATTCGGCAACGATGGATTCCCGCTGCTGTAAAACGTGGCCTCGGCCATCCACTCGGCGGTATTGCCGAATAACGTCGCCGGCCGCTGAAAGGGCGTTCCGCAGTCGACGCAGCCGGAGTGAAAGGTTCGCGGCGGGAGATAGAAGCCGGTGGTCTCGTTGACGAACGTGAGCGTCGCCTGGCGCCAGGCGTGCGGGCCGGTCGTTGCGGCATCGATACGCACGTAGACTGTATCCCCGGGATGCACCGTCAGATTCGTCGAGTGACGCGTCACCGCGATATTCTTTTTGCCCGACCATTCGATCCAAAAGTATGCCGACGTTCGATAGTCGTTCGGCGGACCGCCGTGGTAGCACCGCACGTCGGATTCGGTACCCGCTTGCAGTATATCGCTCGAATCGTACGTATGGTATTTCCCGTCCTTGCCTTTGCGGTGCGCCTTGAACGTCGCCATCCATCCGTCGATCGCTATCCACAACGAGGAACCGTCGGTCTGCTCCTTCGGGTTGAAACAGTTGATCGTCGGGAACGCCCGCGGAACGATCCACTCTCCCTCGACGGCATGGAACCGGTGCGCCGGAAGGCGGAGCGGGACGGCACCCGGCGCAAACAGGACGGGACCGGCCCAATCCGGCTGGTACACGCGTTCGACGGTCGTTGCTTGAACTTCAGCAGCACCGGTCGTTGCCTGAACTTCAACAGCTCCGGCGTTCGATGCTGGCAACACCGCGTTACCGTGCCCGCAAGCCGCCGGAAAGCACGCCGTGAGCGCCAGCGCGCAATATAAAGCCATTCTGAGCGGAGCGCCGCAGGCGCGTAGTCGAAGAACGGCCGGCATCTAGCGTTGCTTCCCCGCGCTTGGTGCCGGCGCAAAAAGTTCTGCCGCCGCGTCGACGGCGCGCGGCCACAGTTCGTCGTCGGAAAGCCACCCGCGCAAAACGAACGTCAACGGATTCCAGGTTCCACCGAGATTGAGATGATTGGCTCTCCTTCCATCGATGAAGCGATGCGGAAGCGCCGCATTGAGGGTCGCCGACTCGACGAGTACGACGCCGTCGCTGTGATAATCGTAGCGCGGCACGCGGCCGGCGACATTGAGAATTGGTGTATTCGGTGCGGTGATCCAGGGCTTGGCGTCGAGCGTCCAGCGGCGTCCGCGCCCGCGCGGGCCGGTTTCCCAATGGCCCGGCGTTCCGTTGAGCCAGGTGAGAAACGACGATTCCATATCGAGGTCTTCGAGAACGCTGCGCTCGAAGTGAATGCGCCGCACGATGCCGCGCGGATCGTCGGTGACGATTCCGGCGTTGGGTGCGGCCAGCTGGAAAATCGCCGTCACCGCGGCCTGCGGATACGCGCGCACCAGACCGCGCGCGATCAGCCCCCCGGCGCTATAACCGAAGAGCGCGACGTCTTCGGTCGCTTCCGCCGCGCCGGTTGCGCGCAGGCCGGCGATGAATTGATAACACTGATCGATGCGATCCCGCAGCGAGCCCGTTCCGCCGTCGAAGACGACGCAATCGAAGCCGAATGCCGCCAGACCGCGCCGTCCGCGGCGCCCGTCGGCGAATACCCGCATCGCCTCGGCGCCTTCATTCCAGCCCGGAATCAGGACGACACGTTTATTGATTCGCCCAGATCTCTTGCAGGGTCGAAAACGCCGGGCGCGGCGTCAGCACGTTCGGATTGCCCTCCGAGATGATGTTGAGCCCGAACCACGCTTCGTCGTCAAAGCCGCCGACGAACTTGGGATCCGGGGCATGCGGGCTGGTGAGCTGGATGCAGTCATCGCCGCCCTTCCACCACTCGTCGTTGAATTCGAAGTAAAAGCCACCGGAGTTCGGACCGCCGTTGAGGGTGGAGTGCTGGTACATCTGCTCGGCTAAGCCGCCGATGTAATCGGTCACCAAGTGAACCGACCGTGGCGGAAATTCTTTGGCTTTGTACGGATTGTCGTTGGGATGAAATCCGACCGGCGTTCCATATTCGCTCACGATGAACGGCTTCTTCGAGGCCGCTTCGTAGGTCGACCACAGATCCCCGAATTTCGCCCCTTTGTAGGCGTTGATGCCCCAGGCGTCGACCGGGAAGTTGTTCTGCTCGCCGGCTCGCACGGTGTTCATTCCGTCGTCGACCATGGTCGTCGTAATGAGTTTCTCCGGCTGGCCGGCGAGTCGAAAGCCTTCTTTTGCCGCGCGCGCCAGCGTGCTCATGCCCTTCCACCAATCCGGGTTCTTGATCAGGTCTTCAGCGTTGACTTCGGAGCCGATCGACATTCCGATGACTGCCGGATACGCGCCGTTGTCCTGCGCGAGCTTGCGATATTGTCCGGCGAGATCGTTGACCGCGCCCTGGTTGAGCATCGCCTTTCCGGGAAAAAAGATCGAGAGGATCACGTAGATCGGGCGCTTCCCGTTGTTGTAGGCCTGATCGAGGAAGTTGCTCAGCGGCTCGGCGTTGGGATTCGCGTTGTACACCTTGATCGCGTTGATGTTCAGCGCGCGAAACTGCGGCAGATCGCGCCGCCAGATGGCGCGATTGCTGTTCCCGAGCGGATTGTCGAGCGTGGTGCTGCAAATCGGCGTCGGCCCGTAGTCGACGCCTTTGATGAACATGATTTCGCGCTTCGCCGGTGCCGCGCCGCGAATCGTGGTCATCTCGATTTGGCGGCCTTTCACCCGGAACTGCGTGACCGGCCGGCCGGCGTCGAGATTCGACGGCATTGCCGGCTGTCCGAGCGCCATGTTCGGATTGGACCCGGGGGCAATCGCGTTGCAAGCGGTGAGCGCGACGACAATGCAAAGCGTCGCACATCTCGAAAACGGCTGAATCACGCTAGCTCCTTTGCGCAGCAGTAAGACCGGGGAACGTTTCGACGGGGGCTTGCGGTCGCCTTTGCTCGCGGCCGGTACCTAGTCGCTGCCGATCAGGGCCTTCGGAAGCGCGCGATGCGCCGATAACCGGTCTTCACGGATCCAATACGCGTTCGGCTTGGCGCCGGCAATTTTTGTGAACGTTCGCGGTGCTTGGGTGTAATCGAGCGCGTCGCCGTTGGGATCGTGCGCGCGAGCGTCGCTGGCCGCGAGCGGTGCCAGACCGAAATTGTCTTCCATGAAGCGCAGCACGCTGGCGGTTTCGTATTGCACGTGGGTGACGTAGCCTTGTTTCGCGTAGGGCGAGATCACGATGAGCGGCACGCGGAAGCCAAAGCCGTCGTAGTCTTTGTGCGGCGGCTTCACCGGATCGAACCAGCCGCCGGGATCGTCCCACATGATGAAGATCGCCGTCGATTTCCAAAACGAACTGGTGCCGATGGCGTTGACCAGCGACGCCACCCACGCCGGGCCGCCGTTGCCGACGAAGCCGGGGTGGTCGGAGTTTCCGCCGGTCGGCGTGATCCAGGTGATCTGCGAGAGGCGGCCGGCGCCGATGTCGGTGAGGAATCGCGACGGCGGGCTGATGACGTCGGCTTTCCAGTCGGGCCCGTTGTAGACCGCGCTATCGGACGCGTACGCATTCCACAGATTGCCGTCGCCGTAAAGCGCACCGGTATAGAAATGCCAGGTTACGCCGGCCGTGTCGGCCTCGCCGGCAATCGTCGGATTGGTGAAGCACATGGAGATGCTCGGGCCGTAGGTGCGTTGCTTGGTGAGCGTTTTAATGGTGTCGCTGGGTCCGCCCTCGCACCCCCAGGTTGTGGTGGGGTAATCGACGCCACTGCTGGCGTAACCGGCAACCGCGAATTGATGCGCGATGAAGCTGCCGTCGAGATTCGACGGAAACATGTGGTCGGCGAGGACGTATTGCCGGGCCATGTTCCAGTAGGGTGCGACTTCTTTTTGCGGGACGTACGCGTATGCAAAATTCTTTGGCTGACCGCCGCCGCCGCCTTCGCCGTTCCAGCCATCCATCTTGCAGTCGGTTCCGGGCAGACTTCCTTGACCGTCGCAGGCGGCGAAAAACCCTGTCGACGAGTGATTTAGGTCCCAGTTCTGATTCAGGCGCTGCGAGTGCAGCGCGATCTTAGTGCCGTTCTGGTCGTAGCCGTAGTTCTGCGTCAGCGCGCCCGGATAATCCATGAAGAGGTTGTTGAACGAGCGGTTTTCCTGAATGATGAAGACGACGTGTTTGATCGGGCTGGTGCGTGCGCGAAGAATCGCCGGTAATCCGGCGGTGCTGCCGGGCGGACTGGCGCCGGAGCCGGAGCAGCCGGCCGCAACCAGCAACGCAGCCGCTGCGACCGAAACGATGTGTCTCAATTGTGGATCTCCGTTGGCTGACCGGGTGAGTTTCGGCAGCGTTCGGCCGTTGCCTCGGCCCGAAACGGTTATGAGAAAGAGGCCCGGCAAACGCCGAGCCCTTTCCAAACGGGACGCACGCTTGGCGCGCGCCGGGTTTTGTGGTGCTAGACTACTTTTTGACGTTTATGCCGATAAGGTAGCTGCCGCAGCTGGAATCGATGCAGAGCTGCTGACCGTATTTGTACTTCGCGGTTTTTGTGAGGTCGGGACCGTTGGTGATCGTGTCGAGCTCGTAGGAACCCGAGGAATTGCAGGTCGACGAAGTGCAGGGGAACGGGCCGGTCCAGGTGGCTTTCATCTTCGATTTGCCGATGGCATGCTGCTTGGCGTTATTCGTGACGATGCCGCCGCTCCACGTGATCGTGTCGGTGTCTTCACACGGGTCGCTGGTCGGTCCGTAACACCACGAGATGACCAAACCATGCTTAAGGGAATCGCTGAAGCAGCCGAGATTGTCGATCGGCTTGCAGACTGGCGCGTTCGTACGCACCATTTGAGTCGTGATGTGCTTCTCGCCGGCGACGTGCTGGGCACCGAGCGATTGGCCGGACATTCCGGCGCCTGGGGTGGATGCGAGGTTGCCGCCCGAACAAGCCGAGAGGGCGAGTGCTGACACTAAGGCTGCCGGGACAGCCCATCGACCAAGATGACGGATCATCTGTAGAATCTCCTTAAATCGGAAGTGCAATGGTCTCGAACGAGCCGCTCTGTCAAACCCCAACCGAGCGCCCAACTGTCGACTGCCCGCCAGGTACGACTAAAGTACGGCGTTACCTTCTCACTAGTCATTCTTATCACGAGACCGCCGGCCGCGCGTGCGACGGCCCCGAGCGTGCAGGCTTCCCCTTGCCCGGTTCTCCGCTATTCCGAAGCGGCGTTGCGGCGGGCGATCTCGTCGGGAAGTGCTTCAATGCTCGCGCCGAGCGCCGTCACGGCGTCGGCGATTGCCCGCGCGTCGTCGACGAGCCGTCGCGATCGCGCGACAACGAATCCAGCGCCGCGCCGATTCCGTGGGGGCGGCGGCGACACCATCTACGTTGCCAATACGAGTAGCGGCAAACTCAGCAGCGTCACCGTCTATGCGCCGGGGGCGTACGGCGACGCGAAGCCGATCGCGATCGTTCGAGGCAGCGCGAGCCAACTGAAAGTCTTCGCCGGAGCCATCGCCGTTCGGTAGCGCAGCGTCCACTCAACGGAAAGAGGCCCGGCAAAATGCCGGGCCTCTTTCCTACGAAGCGAACCGTCGCAGTTTAGGGCGGTGACCCTACGATGTTGATTCCGATCAACCCCAAGTCGGCGCATCCCGCACCAACGCAGGCGTTGACGGTTTGCTGGTCGATATAGTTGTGGGCACGCCGCGGCGGTCTATTGTTCCTCACCGTCATCGCGTCAGTTTCATACGTACCGCTGCCGATGGTGCACACGATGCCGTCGCACGGGAACGGGCCGCTAAAGGCGACCGCGATCCGCGTGGCCGTCAGGCCGGTCGCAATCCTCTTGACGGGGCCGCTCCAACCCGAGAGTTGGCTCGTGTCTTCGCATGGATCCGTTTGCGTACCGAAACACCAGAAGACCGTCAATCCGAGAGTTTGCGAGAACGAATAGCACCCGTCGGGGAATTGCGTGTAGTTGCACGGCGGAGCCGCATTGTAATGACCGACGACGGTGAGATGCTTGCCTCGGGCGGTGTGCATGGCGCCGGCGACGCCGTTCAGGCCGGGCGCCGCCGGGGTCGTCGAGGACATGCCGCCGCCGCCGCATGCCGACAAGGCGAGTACTGCAGACGTCAGAACCGCCGGAGCGGCCCATCTGAGATAGCGCATACGAAAATCTCCTTCAACCTCTAGAAGTAGTTGGTCGTCAACGAGCCGCTCAGCCAACCCCCCATCCAAGCGCCCGGCTGCCGAGGATTCAGTCCGGTACGACAAAAGGCGACCTAGTCCCTGCTTGGTCTCACCGTCGGTCGCCGTGGGAGGGCCGGCGGCGGGCGATCTCGTCTGGAAGCGCTTCAATGCTCGCGCCAAGCACCGTAAC
>JBAUZB010000051.1:0-29024 GCA_049585095.1 Candidatus Tumulicola sp. | reverse complement strand
AATGCAAGGAAATCATAGGTTTGCAAGGGACACTGAACTTTGCCCGAGGCTCGGGGACGTGGAGAGGTGGCAGAGCGGTTGAATGCGGCGGTCTTGAAAACCGCTGAACGCGATGAGCGTTTCGTGGGTTCGAATCCCACCCTCTCCTCCAGAACGTCTCTAACCACTGCCTTTTTTGATTCTCGAAAGAGCGACGCTCAACGGCTTTCGAGGCAGCTGCTTTCGGGTTTGCTATCATTTTGCAGCGAGTTCTCTACGCTGGACTAATGTACGCTGACCGTACCGATCATGTTCTCGGTATCGTCATGAAAGAGGCAGTGGTACGTGTAGGTTCCTGCCTTAATGAAGGTCAGGGAGTAGCTTTGTCCCGGAAACAAGGGGCCGGAGTTCGTCACCACGGTTCCGTCGTACGTCGTTCCGCCGGAGGGAGGCGAGAACGGGGACAGATTCGGAAATCGCCGCCCGGCAATTCCAAGCGTCACCGTATGCGGAAAGTTGTTCGAAAGATTCGTCCAGGTTATCGTTGTTCCCACGGCAACGGCGACGCTCTGATCGCTACCCGACTTGCTATCCAGAAACCGCACGACTGTAGATGTCGAAGGCGGCCCCGTATTCAATTTCGGAGCAATTCCGGCAGCAAGGTGCGGTCCGCCAACCCGGTAGGGGAACTCATCGATCGACGCCGCGGCGTTGGCGAGGTCGTGCGAGATCATGGCCAGCGCCGCGTTAGTATATTGCTTCTGTGCTCGCGGATAAGGCGCGCCGGCAGCCTGCACCGTGATAATTCCGACCATACCGCCCTTCAATCCGCCATGGAGCAGGCAGTAGTACTTGTACGCACCGGGCTTTGGAAACGTTAGCGTATAGCTGCCGCCAAGCAACTTGAATCCCGAACTCGTGTACGTGGAACCGTCGTAAGTAGAACCGCCCGCGGGGATAGGCACGGTGGGGTCGCTGGGTGGCGGCAGCGATTTGCGATTTCCTAAGAACGTGACCGTGTGAGGCTCACCCGCCGGAAAACCCCAAGTTATGCTGTCCCCGGCATCGATGGTAATGGAGGTCGTGTAGAATTGCAAACCCTGATTGGCCTCTTGCGCGCTTGACGCGCCCGCCTGCAATGTCCAAGTCATCGCCGGCGGTGCCGGCGGCGCCGGCGGAGTAGTGTTTGGCGCGGATCCGGTGCACCCGGCGATGAACCCAAATGCCAGGAGGGAAGCTACGCTCAGAAATTTCATGAATAATCCTCCGAGAGTTAGGGCCGGCAAAGTTCACGGTTGCTTACCGTCGCGAGCGACAAGCCGTACATCGAGGACCGCAACGGCGACCGGAGAACTAATAAGGGCTCCTAGCCATATGATAAGGTTTCCTAACAATATGCGAGGTGCCTTTTTTTGTCAAGGTCAAATAGCCGGCCCCGCCGTCGCGTGGCTCCGCCTCCCGATCCCGCGTCGCTTGGTCGGCTCGTCGGCCCCATCTACGCTTCCTTTGTGGGGCAGATCACGGACCGGCTTCGCGCCGAAACGCAAGGTCAGATTCGCGCTGCGCATTCGCCAATTTTCATCTACATTGAGGATGAAGGCAGTACGCTGACCGAGCTGGCCGCCAAGGCGCGTATGACGACACCGGCGATGAAAGAACTCATCGACGACGTGGAAGCTTCCGGATATGTCGTCCGCTTGCCAAACCCAAGAGACCGTCGCTCAAAACTGATTTTTACGACGGAGCGCGGTGAACGGATGATCGAGCGAGGCCGCGCCATCATTGCTGAAATTGAAGGGGACTGGGAGAAAACTCTGGGCAAGCGCCGCTTCAAGGCATTAAAATCCAGCCTACGGATCATCCTGGATTCTGAAAAGACTCGCCGGTAGTAATCCGGATTATCGTTCATGCCGATCGAATCGGTTGCCGGTGCTTGGCTCGTCGGCACCAGCGCTCGGTCTTGGCATTTCGCTGTGGCATATCCATGCGTACGCGCATTACGCCAGATCGCGGCTTTCGATGCGCTCGTGGCCGCCATTCGCCTCGACTCATTGTAGCTAGAGCGCCTAGTTTGAGTCGACGGGTTCGGCGGAAGGGCGCTGACGTAGGAAAAAGCTTTCGAATACTTTGCGTTGATTGTCTTGGAATTTTCGTGGATTCTCACTTAAATCAAATTCGCGATTGCTGCAAACCAACGGTGACAGCGAGGTTCTGCTACCCGATTTGCTACCATAGATGCATCACTGGCTATCACAGGACGTCGTAAAGAAGACGAAAACTGCCCGAAAAGCGGACTCCGTGATACCAGCTTGCACCGGATGTCACGGGAGTCCACCGCACTTGAAAACCGCTAAACCCTCACGGGTTTTGTGGGGGATATCGTGTGCGATTCTGACCTCCTAGTCGACGCCGATCGCGCTTACCCGCGCCGCTGGATACTGCGTTGGATTTACGACCGCGGGTCAACTAGTTGAGAGCCGGACAGCCTGCCGAGTAAGGGAGCTAGACGGGCAGGAAAGATCGACGCTTCGGCAGCAAGCAGTCGAATCAGGAGGTGCGTTGTGTTTCGCCTGATTTGTTTAGTTCTAACCCTTGCCATGGTTGGCTGTGCTCAACGTGTAACGCCATTTGCGCCAACTGGCTCGCAATCGACAATACCGAACGCCAGAGCGATCACGGCAAGACCAGCTGATAGCGTGACGGCCTACGTGAAAATAAAGAACTCGACGCTTCGCTTTGCGAAATTTACTGTGTACTGGTCGTATGCCGCAAATCCCATTTGGCACGTTGAAGCGTCACGATGCCTTCGGTCCGGCGATGAGTGGGACACACAGGTCATCTATAACCATATCAAAGGAGGACCTCAAATACGGTTCGAGGCAGCCGTCGAAGTCGCCGATGCCAGAACGTGCTTCCTTCCCGCCGAAGTCAGAACCGTGACTTTCCGCGGAATGCTTTTCGAGCCCAACGCACATTTTCACGCGCGCCTCAAACAATTTTTCACGCCTACGTCCGATTATTTCACACTGTGTGCGCATGGAGGCGGAAACAAAGAAGAATGCAGATGACCTGCTGTAACGAAGTAACGTGAACCTACAAGGCAGAGGAGGTACCTGTGAAAAGAACAACGAGCCAGTTGATCTCGAACTAGAGAACTCAGGAAAGGCCCCAAGGCGGTGCTCCACATTGTCGTTAAAGCTAGTTAAATCGAGCATCGCGCGCGCCGAGGCTTTGCAAGTCCCAACTGGCAGGGACGCGTGGCAAAGGCGGCCGCTTATTCGCGCAAGCCGCCTCGCATAATCACGCGGTTGCGGCCGCGCCGGCCCACAGCCGCGGGACCCGACTAAATGCCGAGGCCCACGCGAGCATTCGGGCGACGCAGTATAAGGTCGCTGGATGCTGCGATGGATAGATGATCGTGGTAAAGTCGGCCGGAAGCTGAAACCCAGCCGGACCGGGGATGCTAAAGTTTCCGCGCTGCGAGTCGTCGCACAGTTGCGACGGTGGCGGGTGGCTGCGCGGCGTTGCGGCATTTAAGACCGCTAAGGATCTAACGCGATGCGTCGGCCTCGCGCGCTGTGAATCAGCGTTGTGTGCAAAGGAAACGGGCCCGCAGCAGCGAGCCCGGTATGTGATCCTTCTTAGCGATTAGAAGATGGTCGTTACGGCTACTGAACGGCGATGGCCTGAGGAACCTGCCCGTGAAGCTTAGTGTATGAGCCCTTGATAATCTGTGTTGGCTTGACATTGCCGTTGGCGGCGGCAGCGAAAACGAGAACCTCCCCGAGGTTGTCGGTAACGTACAAATTTTCGCTGGAGTCGAGAGCGATCCCGTACAAACGATTGTTGAGTTTTGTCTTCGTTCCAGAGATGATCCGAATGGGTGCTACGTTTCCCGTGGCACCGGCCGCGTAAATGCGGACGCTGCCGGTGATGTTAGAAACGTAAATATTCCTGGACTGGTCAATCGCAATCCCTAACGGCTCGCTCAATCCTGTAGACGAACCGGAAAATGTCCTGGATCGGCGATGCGTTACCGTTTGCGCCCGAAGCGTACACCGTTTCGACAGCTCGCCTGTCGCGCCTTCAGATAGGGTGAGTGCTACCTGTTCTTGTGGTCAGACCCTGAGCACTTCTTCGACCGCCCGATCTTCCGACCACGCCGCACCTTCGGCCGCGAGCTTCTCTATCTCCGCTTCGCTTAGCTGCTCGTGCAGTGCGGCGGTGAGTTTCTCGTAGCCCCACTTCTCCGTGGCCTCACGCTCACTTGCGAGTTCTTTGTATTGCAGATTGACGTAGCCGATGAGCCGTGCCGCATCGTTCAGTTCTCCACGCAGCCCCAAGAGCAGCGCGACATGCTGCAACGCAATCGCGATGCCGAACGCGTACTGCGCCTGCCGCGCCCAGCGCAGCCCTTCGCGGGCAGCCTCGGGCGCTCCATCCACATCTCCCAGCGCAATGCGATAAGCAGCGATGTTGTTGTAACAAAACGCCAAGCTCGTCGCGTTCTTCCCACGCGATTGGATCTCCAGGGCCTCGCGCGCCAAGCGTGCGGCCTGCTCGACCTGACCATCTCCGAACTCCAGCTCCGCGAGATTTCCCAACACCAGAGCTGCCCCGGCTTCGTCTCCCAAGGCTTTGTATGCCGCCAGCGCTTGCGCAAAAAACTCGCGCGCCGCGAGGACATCGCCGCGACCCAAGTGGATGACCGCCTGCATGTTCAGGGAGTCAGCCACTCCCGGTTTATCCGCTAACGTGCGCATCGCCGCAAGCGCTCGTGCGCTCAAATCAGGGGCCTCTTCTAGGCGGCCCATTTGAACGAGGCTAAAGGCAAGACTGTGAAGCGCCCGAGCCTGCCCCTTCTCGTCGCCGCCCGATTTGTAGAGCGCCAGGGCGCGTTGCGCACAGTCGTGTTTGCGCTTGCCGGAGGAAAACCAGGATAGCGCGGCCCACAGCCGAGCCGCCACCTGCGGGTGCATCGACTCGTCAAGACCCGCTTGCGCAAGGCCGAGCCAATAGCGCCCCTCCACCGCGAGTCCGCCGTGAAACCACAACTGCCCCAGTGCTCCAGCCACGGCACCGCCCAGCGCCATATCGTGTGCCTCTTTGAGCGCCCATTCCAACACCGCGCGATAGTTGTCCAGTTCCCGTTCTACGCTCGCCAGCAACGTTGCCCTCGAGCCCGTGCCGTAGCGTTCGTCGGTCTCTTGCGCCCGGTCACGAAAATACTCGGCGTGACGCTGAGCTAGTTGTGCGCGTGCGCCTGCTGCCGTCAGCTTCTCCAGCGCATACGCGCGAGTGCTTTCAAGCAAATGGCAGCGTTCTTGCTCGCCGGCCGTGTCCGCGACCACCAACGACTTGTCGGTCAGCGATGAGAGCAGGTCTAAAATGTCGATCTCATCGAGGTCCTCGCCACCGCACACCGCGGTGGCCGCATCCAGACTGAAGCCTCCGGCGAAGATCCCCACCCGGCTGAACAGCATCTGCTCCTGGGGGGTAAGCAGGTCGTAACTCCAGTCGATGAGCGCACCCAGCGTCTTCTGGCGTGGGAGTGCGGTGCGGCTACCGCCGGTGAGGATCTTGAAACGTTCGTTGAGCCGTTGGGCGAGGTTGGGGATGCTCAGGATCTTCACTCGAGCGGCGGCGAGTTCAATCGCGAGCGGAATGCCATCGAGGCGGCGGCATATCTCGGCGACGATCGGCGCGTTGTCATCGGTGAGGATAAAGCGAGTGTCGGCAGCCTTCGCTCGGTCAACGAAGAGTGCAATCGCGCCGTACTCGATGGCTTCCGCCGAACTTAGGCCTGTAAGCCTCTCGGGTATGGCGAGCGATGGCAATCCATGCACGACTTCGCCGCTTACGCCGAGCGCCTGGCGTGACGTGGCGAGCAGCCGCACATCGGGGCAACTACGTATGACGGCGTTGGCGATCGCCGCGACCGCTTCCAAGACGTGCTCGCAGTTATCCAAGATCAGTAGCAGTTTCTTGCGGCGCAGCCACTGCGTAATGGACTCGTCGATTCTACGGCCCTCGACTTGGGGCATGCCAATCTCCTTGGCGATAACGCTCGACACAAGTTCGGAATCGGTAATCGGCGCAAGATCGACCAGCCACACGCCATCGGGATAGTTGTCGAGAACCTCTGCTCCCACTTGCAGCGCTAGCCGTGTCTTGCCAATGCCGCCGGAACCGAAAAGCGTCAGGAGCTTGTGCTGATCAAGCAGCGACTTCACTTCCTCAAGATCGTGCTCGCGGCCGCGAAAGCTCGTCGGCGCAAGAGGAAGGTTGTTCGGAAACGTATCGAGTGATTTGAGCGCCGGAAACTCGGCGGGCAGACCTTCGATGGTTAGCTGCCAGACTTGCTCGGGTTCGGTGAGGTCTTTCAAGCGATGCGAGCCAAGATCAAGCAGCGATGCGCCGGCGGGAAGATCAGTATGGGCCAAGTCGTGGGTGACGCCAGATAAGAGTACCTGGCCGCCGTGGCCGATGGACATGAGCCGCGCGACGCGGTTGACGGCCGGTCCGAAGTAGTCGCCGTTACGCTCCGAAGCCTCGCCGGCATGCAGCCCCATGCGAATCGGCAATCCGCCAACCGCAGAAAAATCCTCCGCACTCAGCGCCCGTTGTGCCTCGAACGCGGTCATGACGGCATCGGAGACGCGCGCAAAGGCAACGCAAAACGCATCACCGATGGCCTTGAACACATAACCGTCATGCCGACCGATCGCATCGCGTAAGAGCGCATCGTGGCGCTTCACGGCGTCGTCCATGGCCTCGTGGTGCGATTCCCAACGCTGCGTGGAGCCCGCGATGTCGGTAAAGAGAAACGCAACCGTGCCGGTCGGACGCGCCGAAGCCGGCGGGCCAGAGTCGAACTGGGTCGCCATGGGATCCGCGTTTCGTGTTTCGCGGCGTTCCCCTCCGCCGAGCATCGCAAGAGCGGCCTCAAACTTCGCGAGCGTCGATTCGTGTGGCGTCGCTCCGTTATTGACGAACTAACTTGAAGGCAGACGCAGTTGTAAAGAGACGCAAAAGGTGATTACGACAATGCGGCGTCGAAAAGCTCGTGCATCTGAGGGATCGTCTAAGCCCTCGGCGCGTCTTTGATTATCGGGAGGGCACCTCATGAAGGGTCTAAGCAACCTCGTCGGAGCATGCCTTAGCGCGTCGCTCTTGGCCGCATGCGGCGGCGGCAGCAACGGCCTCTCTCCGTCAACACCGACGTCGTTCGCGCCGCCGATCGCCGTCCGCTTCACGACCGCCGCAGGCTCGGCGTCGCTACCGGCAACTGCCCATCCAAATCTTTATGTCGCAAACCTGCGCGGTAACACCGTGACCGTCTACGCCAAGGGCAGCACTTCCCCGCTGCGCGCGATCTCCCAGGGCGTGAACCGACCGTGGGCGCTGGCGTTCGACCGAGCCGGTAATCTCTATGTCGCAAACATCCCGAAGCGGCCCCCTGGCAGCGTGACGGTCTACGCCCCCGGCGGCACCTCGGTCTTGCGAACGATCTCCCAGGGCGTGAACTACCCGGATGCGCTGGCGTTTGACGGGTCCGGTAATCTCTATGTCGCAAACAACGTCAATGACACCGTGACGGTCTACGCTCCCGGTAGCACGTCGGTGCTGCGTACGATCTCCCATGGAGTGCATGAGCCGGATGCGCTGGCGTTTGACGCATACGGCAATCTGTATGTCGGGAACGTCGACCTGGATGAATACCCTTCTGTGGTAAGTACGGTCACGGTATACGCCCCAGGCGGCAGTAAGCCGATGCGGACAATACCCCAGGGCGTGGTCCTGCCTCTCGGGCTGGTGTTTGACGGCGCCGGGAGCCTGTACGTTGCGGACGACGGGCAGTATCCTTACTATTATGAGTCCTCGGTCAGGGTCTACGCCAAGGACAGCAAGAAAGTGTTGCGGACGATCCCTGCGAAGGCTCCGGACGCCCTGGCTTTCGACGGCTCCGGCAATCTGTATGTTGCCGACCCCAGGAAAGTGCCAGTCTACGCCCCGGGTCGGACCCGACCGCTCCGGACGATCTACGACGGCGTGTCGTCGCCGCATGCGCTGGCGTTCAGCCGCTCCGGCAATCTGTATGTCGCAAACTTGGGCGGTGGTTCCGAAGGTACGGTTACGGTCTACGCTCCGGGCAGCACGAAAATGTTGCGGACGATCTCCCAGGGCATAAACACTCCGTTTGCGCTAGCGTTTGGGCCATGAGTTTCGGCGCGTCGACTAGCAACTCGGTTTAGGACGGTGATACCCGAGTCTCAAATACGAGCAACGGCCGTGACCTGGGAAGCAATCATTGTTGCGGCGAAAGCTCGATTAGTTGAGGGAGTTCCCGCCGAAGCCCTCGACTCGTTTTTCTAATTATGGAGTACTCATACATCATCTACGCAGTCTCCTGGTCGCGTGCCTTAGCGCCACGCTCTTAGCTGCGTGCGGCGACAGTAGTTCGTCGCTTAGCCCATCGCCCGCCGGGCTTACGACACAGCGTGCGCGCCCGACGTCCTTGTATGCTGTCCTCTACCGTTTTGCCGGCGGCAGTGACGGCGCATTTCCCTCTACGAGTCTTGTTAAGGTCCAAGGCAACTTTTACGGCAGCACCGCGGGAGGCGGCAGTTCCGGATGGGGAACGATCTTCGCGATCACGAGATCCGGTACGGAAACGGTACTCCACAGCTTCGGCGGTGCTCCCGCGGACGGTGGAACCCCATCTGACCTCACTAACGTCAACGGCACGCACTACGGCACGACCGTCAACGGTGGAACGTACGGCCACGGAACGGCCTTTACGATTACGCCGTCCGGCACGGAAACGGTACTCTATAGCTTCGGCGGCGGCCCCACGGACGGTGCGGGCCCGACAGGCCTCCTCAACGTCCTCGGTACGTTCTACGGCACAACCGTCAGCGGTGGAACGAACGGCTACGGGACGGTCTTCAAGATGACGCCGTCCGGCAAAGAAACCGTGCTCTACAGTTTCAAAGGCGGCGCCGCGGATGGTTCTTACCCTGGCGCGGTCCTCATCAAAGTCAAGGGCACGCTCTACGGCACGACCAACGGTGGGGGCGGTTCCGGGTGTGAAGGTGGTTTCGGATGCGGAACGGTCTTCGCAATTACAACATCCGGTTCCGAAACCGTGCTCTACAGCTTCGCCGGCGGCTCCGATGGTGGAAAACCCGAAGGCGGTCTCGTCAATCTCAAAGGCACGCTTTACGGTACGACCACCAACGGCGGCGGTTCGAGTTGTGGCGGACTCGGATGCGGCACGGTCTTCGCGATCACGACGTCAGGCACGGAAACCGTGCTTCATAGGTTCGACATCGGATCCGCGGACGGTGCGGCGCCGACTTCTGGCCTAATCCATGTAAAGGGGACCCTCAACGGCACTACGCCCGACGGGGGCACGCACTCCGGCGGAACGGTCTTCTCGATCACGACGTCCGGTACGGAAACCGTGCTCTACAGCTTCAAAGCCGCCGCCGGGGATGGTGTGGGACCATACGCAGCCCTTCGCAACGTCAAGGGCACGCTCTACGGCACGACCGAATACGGCGGTTCCGGCTGCGGTAGTTCTGGATGCGGAACGGTTTTCTCGTTGTCGCTGTAAAAAGGTTGACCGGCTGCCCGGCGCCCGGCGTTTGCGATAGCGAGGCCGTTGCTGCATCGCGTCTTTGCTTGGCTTTTGATCTGCGCAGCACGGCAGCGCGCCGATCGCATTGCAGCATCGCGCTGCCTTGCATCGCCGTACTCGAGTGTTTTGGCACGCTCACGTTTCCACTAGGCGTCGGCTTGCGAGGCAGCGCCGCCAGTCGTCGCAGCGCGGAGCGCCTGGAGGTTGCTTCGGATCTCTGCGAGCTCGGGATGGTCGACAGCGAACGTTCGCTCTTTGATTGTCAGTGCTCGCTCGTAGAAGGCGGCTGCGTCGGCATCTCGGCCTTGCTTTTGGCGCAGCGATGCTAGACCGACGAGTACGTCGGCAACGGATGGGTGATAGGGTCCGGTTCCATGCTCCGCAATGGAGAGCGCGCGGTCGAAGGATGACTCGGCCTCCGCAAAGCGCCCGAGATGAACGTAAAGCCCCGCAAGGTCGGTTAGTAGGCTTGCCACCGATCTGTGATTGGGCCCGAGCGAACGCTCTTCAATAGCGAGCGCCCGAGCGAAGAGAACCTCGGCCTCAGCGTATTGACCCCGAGCCACCAAGAGATTCGCAAGGTTGTTGAGGCTGAATCGAATATCCGGATGATCCGATCCGAGCGAACGCTCCAGAATCGAGAGCGCGCGCTCGAAGAGCGCCTCGGCTTCCGCGTACCGGCCCGCCTTGACATAAGCGCGCCCCAAATTGTTCAAACCGCCGGCCAGGTCGGGTTGCTCCTTTCCGAGCGCGCGCTCCCAAATCGCAACCGCCCGCTCGTACAGCGGCAGGGCCGCGGCGTAACGGCCTTGACGCTCGTAGTCGTTGGCGAGGTTGCTAAGGCCGCGCGCTAAGGACGGGTGATCGGGGCCAAGCGCGCGTTCCTTAATTGCCAGAGAGCGCTCGTACAGGGACGCTGCTTCGGCGTACCTGCCCTGAAACGAATGAAGGATCGCCAGGGACATCATGCTGCTTGCTACGGCCGGATGGTCGGGTCCGAGCGCGCGTTCCCGAATCGCGAGCGCGCGCTCGGACAGGGGCTGTGCCTCTGCACATCGGTCCTGATACCAATGGGCCACCGCAAGATGGTTGAGACTCGTCGCCACGTCCGGATGCTCGGACCCCAAAGAACGTTCCGTGACCGCCAGCGCACGCTCGTGCAGCGCCTGCGCCTCTGCGTAACGGCCTCGTTCCACGAGGTACTGGCCGGCGCGGTTCAAGACTCCACCAGCAGCTTCGGGTTGCAAGGCGAATTCTTCTAGCTGCCCTGCAATCCACGCCACGTGCGGTACGAGCCGCTCGCATTGCGGCCACGTCGTATAATGGACCTCAGGGAACGCGGCGTTCAGTGCTAGGATCGCCCGCTTCACGTATGTCTGGCGTTCGGCGTCGGGCACCGCGGCCCACGCAATCTCCTGCACCATGCGATGCACGCTAAGAGTGTGCGAGTCAACGTCGGTACGAACGAGCGAGTAACGCGCGAGTGGGCGCAACACCTCCGCCATCGACAGCTCATCCGGATCCGCCAGCGCTGCTGCAATGGCCTCACCGAGGATCTGCGATCCGTTTATGAAGATCTCGAACGGAATGGCGTTCGGAGCGAGCAATGCAGCGATGCGCAGGACGTCAACTGCTGCCGTAGAGGCAGCCTCCACCGCCTCGAAGTTGGCCGCCCAGGTGACCGTGACGGTGTCATGCGCGATCAGGCCCGCCGCCTTCTCCAAGAGCGTCACGCGCCGTCTGCGAAACGCTGCAAGATACGCGAAGAAGCTTGCGTTGGTTTCGGCGATGTAGGCCGCGGCCTGCTCGAGCGCAAGGGGAAGATTTCCCAGTGCGATCGCAAGTTCGGCGGCGGCGGCCCTTTCGGAAGAGCTTGCGTCTTCGTGTCCCGTTCGCGTCAGTAAAAAGTGAACGGCGTCCTGGTTGTCTAGGTCTTGGAGTTCGAACGCCCGGGGAACGCCCAATTCCGGAAAGACCGATTCGCGCGAGGTGATCAGCACGTCGCCCCTGTCGCGTTCGGGGACGAACGAATGGATCTGGTCGCGGTCCGCGACGTTGTCGAGAATCAATAGCCAGCGGTCGCTACGGTTCAACCACTCCGTCACCGCCTTTACGGCGGCTTCTTGATCGTTTAATTCGGCGGCCGGCAGTCGCAACGTTTTGCCAATCACGACGAAGCCGCTCGTAAGCCCGTTCATCGTCTCGGCGTTGACCCAAAAGATGCCGTCGGGATAATCGGCTTGGTAACGCATGGCGTACTCGATAGCGGTCTGTGTCTTGCCGACGCCGCCCAGTCCGCTGAGCGCAGCGCGATGGCGTTCTCTCAGCTGCTGACGGAGCCGAGCGAGCACATCGTCGCGGCCGGTGAAGTAGCGCGTGTGCATCGCGTCGGGTACCAGCCACGGGTGCTCCAACGGAGCACTCAGCTCGGGAAAGTCACGCTGCAGATCGGGCGCAGCGAGTTGGAATACATGCTCGCGCTCTTCGAGACCCTTGAGAACATACTCGCCCAAGTCGGTCAGTGTCACGCCCGGCGGCGGATTCTCGCGCACTAACTCCGCGGCCATTCTCGACAACAACACCTGACCGCCGTGACCTAACACCAACAGGCGCGCGACGCGGTTGAGGGCCGGCCCGAAGTAGTCGCCATCGCGCTCATCGGCGGTACCGGTGTTAATCGCCATGCGCACGCGCAGGTCGTCCACCGCCGAAAAGTCCGTCGCACCAAGTGCGCGTTGCGCATCGAGCGCGGCGGCGGTTGCTGATTCCGGGGTCGCGAAAGCCACACAGAATGCATCGCCCACGGTTTTGAACACGTGGCCGCCGTTTGCTTCAAGGGCTCTGCGCATCACGTGGTCGTGCACGCGCAAAGCTTCCTGCATCGCGGCACGGTTGTGATCCCAACGTTGGGTGCTGCCCTCGATGTCGCTAAACAGAAAGGTCACCGTGCCGGACGGCGCGGGAACTTTTGCGCCGCCGCGTTTCTTCATGGCCGACAAGTCAGGCGCGCCGCGGCGATTTCCCTTTTGCGGCGTGGTGCCGTTACGTGCGATGCGTCATTGGGCGACGATCGTAAACGGACCGGCGCCGTAGTTGTCCATCGAGACTCCGCCTGCAAATCGCAGCCAGAACTTGTAGACGCCGGCCGGCAGCGGTGGAACCACCATCTGCATGTTGGGGCCGACGAGCGAGTTGCTGGCAATCCGCCGCCCCTCTTGCTCAAGGTCGTAGGTGGTATAGTCGTTGATCTTCGAGCCGCGCAGCATCGGGTGCAGGTATACGTACTGCAGCGTCTGCGTGTTGATGAAAACAGCTTGGGCCGCAGCATTCAAGAACGGCACGAGATTCTGCGCGGGCGAGCCGCCGCGCGTGACCTGCAGGTAGAGAATCTCTTGGCTGTTGGCCGGGAACGTGTCGCGCTCGAGCGTGACGACGTAGGGGCCGGCGCTGGCCACCTTCGTCGGCGTCGCCGAGACCGGCTGGCGCGGCGCGGCCGGCGGCAGCGGCGTGCTCTTGAAGCGGAACACCTGGCGCTTCATGCCCATCGGGATGCTGTCGGAGTAGAGATAATAGCCGTGATGCGGATCGGCGGTAAAGTCGCCGCTCACCGTGCCGGTGCTTGTGTTGAAGCCGGTGTCGAGATACGTGAGCGTCGAGAAGTCGTCGCGGACGATGATGAGGTGCATCGAATTTTGCACCCTGACCGCATAGTCCATCACCGGCGTCGTACCGTCGGATTTGAACAGACGCACTTTGATGTTCGCGGCGGGGCCGACGCCGTGATGTGCCCAGCCCTTGGCGATCGCCTCTTGCGCGCCCCCCAGCAGGGCGAAGACGCCCATCTGCGCGTTCGCCTGCGAATCGGCAGCGGCGCGCACGACGCGCGTCGCGCCGAACGCGAACGCGCACACGATGGCGCCCGCCAGCGCAGACGCAACGACCTTGCCGCTCAATCGGCGGCGCATACGACCTTCCACGTTTTCTCCCCTATCGGCTGTATAGCCCGTAGCCGGAAATCTCAAGAACCTCGTGCATGGCGACGTGCTCGCCCTTCGGCATTCCCGCCCAGCGCATCGTCACCTCGTTCAACGCCTTACCCCTCGCCTTGAGTTCGCCCTTCCGCC
Organism: Candidatus Tumulicola sp.; assembly: GCA_049585095.1. Classification (GTDB taxonomy): domain Bacteria; phylum Vulcanimicrobiota; class Vulcanimicrobiia; order Vulcanimicrobiales; family Vulcanimicrobiaceae; genus Tumulicola. The sequence continues at coordinate 15,278 of JBAUZB010000051.1, read as the reverse complement.
TTAGTGAATGGCAACGCCCCAGACGCAGCCGATCGACTTTAGCGTGTCGTTCGTATAGAAGGTTGGCGCTAAGGTGCTCGAAAACGACTTCGTTGCAGTCGGATAAGAATAGATGCCCGGCGCGCTGCCGCAATCGGCATCGTAGAGGTTGCCGTTGGCGTCGAAGTTCAGATCGGCGCCGTAGGGGCTGGGTGCCAGACCGGTGGAGTCGACCACGCTCGGCATGCTCGCGCTCTTGAGGTGATTGCTCGCATACTCGGCGATCGCTCCGGTTGTGCCGTTGGAAGACGCGAACAGGTTTCCGTTGCGGTCGAACGCGAGTCCACTGGGAGATGTGACGCCGTTGAGATAGTAGGGGGTCCGGTTGCTGATCGGTGCTTTAAAAACCGTGATCGCGTGTTTGCCGTTGGTCGTTCCGGTGTTCGCGACGTATAGATTTCCTTTCGAGTCGAATCCCAAGCCTTGCGGAACGTTCAAACCCATCGTAAGCGTGGTGGCCGGCGTCAACGTGCCGCTCGACGTGAACGGTCCCTTGTACTCATAGACCGAGTTGTTGCCAACCGAAGGAACCCATAAGTTCCCCGAGGCGTCGAAAGTCATGTGATCGGCGTCAAGCGGGCCCGACAGGGTAAACGTTTTTTGCGGTTTGCTTGTGGAAGTAAAGGGCAAGCCGTAGACGCGAACGATGCTCGCATCCGAAGCGTGGCACGGCGATAGGTTCATAACCCACAGTTTCGATTCGATGAAACGAACGGCGTTCGCGCACACCAGCTGGTTATTTTCGTTCCCGTCGATATCTGTTACTTTAGACGACGTTTTCAAGGGCCGTTTGGCGATTTCTACTTGCGGGTTGGGTTGAGCGTAGAACATCGTCCAATACACTTTCACCGTCGTCGCGTTCGGCGAAGTCCCAGCGGGCAGATCCATCGGCCTTACGAATGGCGAACTGCCGGCTGGAAGCTGACTTAGCGATTGACCGTTGCATCCAAAAAGGAAGGGCAATACGGAAACAAGCGCGAGCCAGAAGGGCTTCATAATCTGAGGCCTCCGTCAAGAATCCCGTGTACGCGGCTTCCTCCCTGGGGGCGGGTTTACCTATAACAGCTCGACACGTCAGCGCCAAAACTCCTTGATTTTTGGCGCGTCGCTCGCGCCACGAGCCACACCATACTTGATCGCAACCGGAATGAGCGTCGGATCGACGAGGCTTATTTTGGCGTAGCCGGGCGGACAACCGACGACCTGCAGCATCACGTTCGAACCGCCTGCCTCTAGATGTTTGACTTCCTGAAGCAATGAGTTCGGGAAATGGCTTAGGCGCAGTCCTTGCTCCTCATCCCGCCGATCGTTGCCGCTGGCGAGCGAGACGATCAAGACGCGCTTCGCACCGGCGACAACGTCGGAATGCGTCGACGATTCGCACGTTCCGCCGTCCATTGCCGTGCGATCCTTCAATCGCGTCGGGCCGGCCAGCCCCGGCCACGACGAGCTTGCACTCATCGCGTCGATTGCGGGGATATCATCCTTCGCGCTGACCACCAACCGCTGTGCGGTGTAGCAGTCGATCGACGTCGTGTGAAATTTCGGCGACGGCCACGCCTTACCGGCTCCGCAGACGCGGCCGAGCAAGTTCTGCCAGGCGGCGACCGGCGGCGTGTGCGCCGCCATCGCTGCGCGGCCGAGAGCCTGGATGTTCGCAACCGATGCCGTAGGGAGACTGTTGCCGACGAAATCCGCGCGCTCAACGCTGAATGGCGGACTCGCGAGCGGGTAGTTCATCGTCGCCGGAGACTTGCCGAGGCGTTCCACTTCGGCTTTCATGCGATCGAGCTGGTCCATCAAAATCGCGTAGTTACCAACCGTTCCTGCCGACGTCCCGACGACGATGTCGGCGAGTCTGAGGTCGACGCCGTTGGCCGCGAGCGATGTAAGATAACCTGAATAAAACGATACCAGGTAAATCGCCCCGCCACCGAGGGCAAGCGCGCGGTCTTTGCCCGTGCCTAGCGGCGGAGTATATGGGATTGGGTGCGCGAGACCGTCGTTGGGCGGAATTCCGGACTTCAGTGCCGCCAGCAGCGCGGTCGAGGGTCCGGCTGCGGCGGGGGCTGCTTGCGCGACCATCGATCCAGGATTTAGCCCTGCAGCGGCTGCTGCTCCCAAACTCGCGGCGATCATCGACTTCCTCGAAACATTATTCGGCATCGTGCTTATGTTTGTCACTGCTGGCGCGAGCCCATTTAAACTCGAAAACCGCCGAAGACGATGTTTGCTGCGATGATGCAGCGGATCGGATAGATCCGAAAGCGAAGGTTTATCGAGCATGCCTCACCCGAGCGGCACGGTCACGTTTCTATTTTCCGACATCGAAGGCAGCTCCGCGCGCTGGGAACGCGACCGTGACGCAATGAGCGCGGCACTCGCGCGTCACGATGCACTGATGCGCGCCGCGCTCGATGCGCGAGGCGCCTACATTTTCAAAACCGCCGGCGATGAGTTCTGCGCCGCTTTCGCGCGCCCACAAGACGCGATGAACGCGGCGTCCGACGCACAGCGTCTACTGGCCGGTGAGGATTTTTCGGCCGTTGGGGGCATGTTCGTGCGCATGGCGCTGCACACCGGGACGGCTGAGGAACGCGACGGTAACTATTTCGGTCCGGTCGTGAATCGCGTAGCGCGATTGCTCGCAATCGGTCACGGCGGCCAGGTGCTGCTTTCCGGCACGACCTCCGACTTGCTGCAAACCGAATTGCCGCCGGATTACGGCTTGCGCGATCTGGGCGCGCACCGGCTCAAGGATTTGGCGCAGCCCGAGCGCGTGTACCAACTGCTCGCGCCACACTTGCCCGAGCTATTTCCGGCGCTGCGTTCGGTTGACGCGTTTCCCAACAATCTGCCATTGCAGTCCACGTCGTTCGTGGGGCGCGAGCACGACGCGTCCGAAATCAAAGAACTGCTGAAAAACAACCGGCTGGTAACGTTGGTCGGCACCGGCGGTTCGGGAAAGACGCGCTGCGCGATCCAAGTTGGTGCGGAACTGCTCGAAGGCTTCGTCGGTGGCGTGTGGCTGAGCGAATTGGCGCCGATCTCGGACGCCTCCATGGTTACCGCGGAGATCGCACGGACGTTGGGCGTGCGAGAAGTCCCGAACCAACCGCTGCGCGACTCTCTTCTCGGGTATCTCAAACGGCAGCGCTTGCTGTTGATTCTCGATAACTGCGAGCACGTGCTCGACGAGGCGCGTGCGGTGCTAGCCGCGATCATGCGCAGTTGTCCCGAAGTGCGCGTGCTGACCACGAGCCGCGAGCGGCTGAGCGTCGGCGGCGAACAGGTGTTTCGTCTCCCGCCGCTGGCCCTTCCGCCCGAGGGCAAACCGGCCACGGCGCGATCGGCGTTGCGGTATGGTGCCGTGACCCTCTTTACCGACCGCGCGCTGGCGACGGACGCCCACTTTGCACTGACCGACGAGAACGCACCCGACGTGACGGAGATCTGCCGCCGGCTCGACGGCATTCCGTTGGCAATCGAACTGGCGGCGGCGCGGGTGACGCTGCTCTCGCCGCAGCAAATCGCGCAGAAACTCGGCGCGCGCTTCCGCATGTTGACCGGCGGCGACCGCAGCGCTTTACCGCGTCAACAAACGCTGCGGGCGACCATCGACTGGAGCTTCGACCTGCTCGACGAGCGGGAGCGCGCGCTTTTCCGGCGCCTATCGATCTTTGCCGGCGGATGGACGTTGCCCGCCGTGGCACAAGTCTGCACCGGCGACGCGGCGCTCGACGAGTGGGACGTCCTTGAGTCGATCTCATTGCTCGTCGACAAGTCGCTGGTCGTCGCTGAATCGCTTAACGACGAGCGGCGCTATCGGATGCTCGGCTCGATACGCGAGTACGGACTCGAATGCTTGGCAGAGGCCGGCGAAATGGAAGCGATCGCCGCCAAGCACGCGAGTTTCTACGCCGCCTTCGTGCGCGATCTTCGCCCGGTTGCGCTCGCGCTGGAAGACCTCGACTGGAAGGGCCGGATTGGCTGCGAAATAGACAACATCCGGGCTGCGATCGAGTGGACGATCGTCAAAGGGCACGAGCCTGAGGTCGGGCTTTCGCTGCTCGCAGAGATGGAATGGCCCGAACTTGTGACGACGCCGCAAGAGGCGCTCCGCTGGTTCGAAGCCGCCGCCGGCTATTCCGCCGCGATGCCGAGCGAACTCGTCCACGCGCGCATTCTGCGGCATTGCGTGCTTCTCGAATGGTTGGTCGGCCGTCCGCTGGCGCAACTCGAGAGAACCGGAATGCGGGCGATCGAGGTTGCGCGAACGACGAACGATCCCGACGAAATTGCGCGCGCGCTGGCAAATCTCGGCGCCTGTTACCGCTCGTCGGCGCGCTTCGATGAAGCTGAAGAAGCCTTCGTCGAGGCGTACAAAACTCCCGAGTCGCTATCGCGAATCACGACCAACGCGGTCCTACGGCTCTGGGCGGTAACCGACCTTCAGCGGCACGACGTCGACGTTGCACGCCGGCGCTTCTCCGAGGTTGCGCGTTTGGAACGGCCGGGAAGTGAGGCGCACGCGACCGCCTTACTTCACCTTGGCGAACTCGAGTTTGCCGCCGGAAACATTCGCGCCGCCAGAGACGCCGCGCTTGCGGCAAAGGAAACGTACGCGCGTCTCAACTCCGTCTATCTCGTGCTCCTGCTTTCCAATCTGGCGGCGTATGCAATCGCCGCCGACGACATCGACGATGCCCGCGAACACTTGCGCGAAGCGCTGCATTTGCAGTTGCGGGCGGGTCCGGGTTGGCTCGGCACCGTGCTCGAACATCACGCGTTGTTCGCAGTCCTTCTCGAAGATCGCGAGCGCGCCGTCGTTTTAGCCGGCTTTACCGACGCTCTCTACGTCTCGCGCGGTCAAGTGCGTCAGTATACCGAGGGCCACGGACACGAGCGCCTCATGCGTCTGCTTGCCCAGGCCTTTAGCGCAGACGAACTCGCCCGCCGAATGCTCGACGGCGCTCGCTTAACCGAAGAGCAGGCACTCGCCCACGCCGCGGCGATACACGATGCTACTAAGACCTAGCGGCATGCCGCGGAAAGTGAAATACGTATAGCAATGGGGGATGCAAAAGCAGACGCAGCCGGCGCCCTTCAGGCACATGCGGGGGCGATCGACGAACTCCACTACAAACTCGCCGCACTACCGGGATGCGACAAGAAACGGCTAGAGATCGCCGTGATCAAATACAAGAGCGCGCATCAAGTGTTCCACGACGACGCGCTCGGATGCGTGGGCTTCTAAACTCCTAAGCGCCGGCCTCGCGCAGCGCCCGTTCGAGCGCGTCCCCAATCGGGACGCCGAGACCGGTGCACGGATTCCAACCCGGGCCGCTGTGGAAGCGATCGTTTCCGCCTTGCGTCACGTCGCAAAAGAGCGCGCCCGCTGGATTTCCGTAGAGTAGGGGAGCGAAGAATCCGATCGGATGCCCGATCCGCTGGTTTAAGCGCGCCGCCAGCGCCGCCCACGCCGGTGCCGCCGCGCTGGTTCCGCCCATGGCAAACTGGGTACCTTCAAAAAACACCGCATAGCCCGGTCGGACTTGCGCGGAGACGTCGGGAACGCCGCGCCCCGGTTTTACGGCGTAACCGGCAGCTGCCGAGACGGCCGCGCTCTGCCATGGCGGCGCGTCAAAGCGATCACTGAACCCGCCACCCGTCTTGTCCCAAGCCGTCTCCACGCTCGAACCGCCTTGGGTCGAAATCATCGTGCCGCCGCACCCGTGCGCGAACGGACTCGACGCCGGAGCGAGCACGTGGGGCTTGCCGTCGTAATCCATTTCGGCCCCGTTGTCGCCCGACGCGCAAAAAATGCTGACGCCGACGAGTGCCGCAACGGTAAAGAGTTCGTCGAGAATCGTCAATGCGACCGGCGTCCACAACTGCTCGGGGAATCCAAAGCTGATCGAGAGGATCGAGGGCCGATGTTCGTCGTCGAACAGCGCGGTGCGGACGGCATCGAGGACGCCGCGTTCGTCGTCCGGCGCGGCATAGATCACGATCTGCGCGCCGGGCGCGAGCGCTCCGGTAACCTGCGTGTCGATGGCCGACTCGACGTCCTTCGCGGTTTCGATGTCGTGCGTGAGTTCGGCGTTATCGACGCGTTTGACGATCGGGAGTTTCGCCGCGACCCCTTGGGCTTGCATGCACTTCGTAAAGTCGTCGGGCTTGAACGTTCCGCGTAGTTGTAAGACGCCGACGACTTGACCCGACCCATCCGCATTTGGGAATTGGTAGCGCCGTGCGATCTCGTCGGCCGTGAGCGGGATCGTTTGTCCGTGCAATGCGCCGATGGCGTGTGAGCGCGGCCATTCATGGATTCCGAACGGCCCGCGAAGGATCGCCGCGATCTCGGGCGGCGCGTGCAACGACTCCGAGCGATGCCGAAAGCGCCGCTTGTCCGGCGCCTCGTAGATCGCCGCCGTTGCTCCAAACGCAGTAATCAGTTGGTTGATTGGCCCGCGCAGGACGACCGATCGCCAATGCGTCGAGACGATCTCAATGCCGAATTTCTCGCAGTAGGCCCGCAGCAGTTCGAGGTCGCGAGGGTCGGCAGTCGTTGTTCGTGCGAGTTCGGCGCGGTTCGCATAGGTTCGCTGCGCAGGTGGCGTCGCGCCCAGCGCGCGCGCTCGCGTCACGTCAAGCTCGCCGCCGCGCTGCGGCCGCAACCACGCCGTCAGCAACACCTCGGCATCCGATGAAACCGCCGCGGCCAGGGTCGTTCCCGGCCAGACCTTGCGATGCGTCCCCGGAATCGGAACGTGGCTTTCCGCGGTCACGCTGGCCTATTCGCCGCGCGTAATGCCGGCTGCCTTTCGGCGGGGACGGCGCCGGAATCGCGCTACTTTGGGCGAAACGTCAGAGGATAATGCACTGTTCATGGGAGGGTTTTTTCTTGAAACTGCGCTTTGCTCGAGCGCTCGCCCTCGCGAGCGTTGCCACCATCGCGGCGTGTTCCGGCGGCTCAACGAGTCAAACGTTACCGGCTGCGCCCGGCGCCGGCATGCCGACGACCGAGTCGGCAGGCAACATTATGCAGTCGTGCGCTACATTGCTACGCGGCGACACGATGCGCTGCTTTGCCGAGTTCCGTACCGATACACCCAAACAACTCGGCCTCGTCAAGAACGCGACGCCTGCGGGCTACGGTCCCTCGAGTCTTCAATCGGCCTACAAACTTCCGTCATCGTCGCAGGGTAGCGGACAGACGGTCGCGATCGTCGACGCGTATAACGATCCGAACGCCGAGGCCGACTTGGCGGTCTACCGCTCGCAGTACGGATTGCCGGCCTGCTCGTCGAGCAGCGGCTGCTTCAAGCGCGTCGGCCAAACCGGCTCGACGACGAAGCTGCCGGCGAACAACGGCGGCTGGGCCGAAGAGGAATCTCTCGATCTCGACATGGTGTCGGCGATTTGCCCGAACTGCCACATCATTCTCGTCGAAGCGACCACGGCGTCGAATGCTAATCTCGCAACGGCCGAAAATGAAGCCATTACGTTGGGAGCCAACGTCGTGAGCAACTCGTACGGCGGCGGCGAATCGGGCTCTTCCAACTCGTCCTACAATCACCCGGGACACATCATCACCGCAAGTGCCGGCGACAGCGGATACGGCGCGTCGCAGCCGTGCTCGTATTCGACCGTCGTCTGCGTGGGCGGTACCTCGTTGAAGACGGCACAAAACAGCCGCGGCTGGACCGAAACCGCTTGGTCGGGAAGCGGCAGCGGCTGCAGCGCCTACGTTACCAAACCGTCGTGGCAGACGGACAAAGGCTGCACCAAACGCTCGGAAGCCGACACGTCGGCCGACGCGGATCCGAATACCGGCGTCGCCGTCTACGATAGCTATGCGTACGAAGGCTACGTTGGTTGGCTGGTCTTCGGCGGAACGAGCGTTTCATCACCGGTCATCGCCTCGGTCTACGCCCTTGCGGGCAACGCCTCTTCGGAGAACTACGCCCAGTCGATTTGGGTTGCCGGCGGAACCTCGGCGCTCAACGACGTGACCTCCGGCAGCAACGGCCGTTGTCCGAAGAAGTACCCCTACATCTGTACGGCAGGCGTGGGTTACGACGGTCCCACCGGCTGGGGCACGCCGAACGGAGTTTCTGCGTACTGAACTCGCGCGAATCGGCGCGCTAAAAGCCATCGGGGTGCGAGCGATCGCACCCCGATGTGCAGGATGGCGGCTCACGGTTCTGAAGATGGCCGAACGAGACGATTCGAAGGAAAGGCCGGCTGAGATGATTCCAGCACGCACGTTCTCGTTCGTACTCCTCGTCGCGGCGTTGGCTCTGATGGACTGTTCGGGTGCGGGCGGTTCGGTGCCCGCGATGCAGGCTCGGCCGGCGACTTCGTCCGTGCACTCATCCCACCGCCGGGCGCCGACCGGACCGATCGCCCACATCGTGCTCCTCATTCAAGAAAATCGCAGCTTCGACAATCTCTTTGCGACGTTTCCGGGGGCCGACGGCACGACCACCGGCACGCTTCATACTGGGAAAGTCATTCCGCTCAAAGCGCACTCGCTGAAGTCCCTGGACGTTTCCCACACCTACGCGACCTACCTGACGGACTACGACGGCGGAAAAATGGACGGATTCGATCGATCCACGTTTCTCCACGAGAGTACCATCGTCCACCGGTATCCGTACCAGTACGTCAAGCCGAAACAAATCCAAGCGTATTGGACGTTGGCGGAGCAGTACGCCCTGGCCGATCAGATGTTCCAGACGCAAGGCAGCGGAAGTTTCACCGCTCACCAAGACCTCATTGCCGGGGGCACCGTAATCAATTCGAAGCAGAGTCTGGTCGACACGCCCTCGGGATCGCCATGGGGATGCGACGCGCCGCCGAGTACGTTAACGACGGTGCTCACGACGAGCGGCCGCTATTTACGCAATAAGGGTCCGTTTCCGTGCCTCACCTACCCCACCGGCACGATGCGCGATTTGCTCGATGCAAAGGCAGTCTCGTGGAAGTACTATTCGCCGGTGTACAAAGTGGGTGCTGTCGGAGCCTTATGGAACGCTTTCGCCGCGATCCAAGCCGTACGCGAAGGACCGGAATGGACGACCAACGTTTCGATACCGCAAACCAACATCTTTAACGACATCACCAACAACCAGCTCCCGGCGGTTTCGTGGGTGATTCCGGACAACGCGGATTCCGATCATCCGCAAGACAACCTCGGTGCTGACGACGGTCCGTCGTGGATCGCTCAAGTCGTCAACGCGATCGGCACCAGCAGTTACTGGGACTCGACGGCGATCGTTATCGTGTGGGATGACTGGGGCGGATTCTACGATCACGTACCGCCGCCGTTCTTAGACGATGCCGGCGGGCTCGGGTTTCGCGTGCCGATGATCGTCGTCTCGCCGTACGTCCCGGCAGGCACGATCTCGCATACGCAATACGAGTACGGCAGCATCCTCAAGTTCATCGAAGAACGGTTCGAATTGGGTTCGCTTGGAACGACGGACGTTCGAGCGACGTCGATTGGCAATATCTTCGATTTCGATCAATCGCCGCGCACCTTCGTGCCAATACCCGCGCAGCGCCCGCGCGCGTACTTTTTGCACGAGCGGCCGTCGCTGCAGCCGGTCGACACGGAGTAAACTACACTTTTACGCGCGCGTGATGATCGTGCCCGGCGCCTTCCTCGGCCGTCATCGGGTTGGATATCGGGTGCGCCTTGAAATAGTCGAGCGAGCGCCGCATGTCGTCGAGTAATCCGTCGGCGAGGTCGAGACTGAAGCCGTGCCGGATGAGCACGCGCATCACCGCCATGTCGGTGACGTTCGGGACCATCGAATATGCCGCCACCTGCCAGCCGCGCGCGCGCATCCGGTCGGAGAGGTCGAAGAGCGAATATCCGGCCTCAACCCCTTGGCGCATCGTCCACGAAACGGCCGGGATTCCGTTACGGCTGTCGCCGTCGAAAAGCACTTCGAAGGGCCCCATCCGAGCGATTTTGCGCGCGACGTGTTGCGCGATGTCGTAACAGCCTCCGTGAATTCGGCGGTACCCCTCCATTCCGAGTCGCAGCATCAAGTAGTACTGGCACACGACTTGGCCGCCGGGGCGCGAGAAATTGAGCGCAAACGTCGGCATGTCGCCGCCGAGATAATTCACGTGGAAGATCAGACCTTCGGGAAGGTCGCTCGCCTCGCGCCAAATCACCCACCCGACGCCGAGCGGCGCCAATCCGAACTTATGTCCCGACGTATTGATCGAGCGCACCCGTTTGAGCCGAAAATCCCACAGAATGTCCGGCTCGACGAATGGAGCGAGGAATCCGCCCGAAGCGGCATCGACGTGAATCGGAATATCGAGCCCGGTCCTGCGTTGAAGGTCGTCCAACGCTTCGGCAATTTGTGCGACCGGTTCGTATTGACACGTGAACGTGACGCCGAACGTCGGCACGACGCCGATTGTGTTTTCATCGACGCGTTTAAGCACCTCTTCAGGCGTCAAGCCCAGCCGGTCGCGTTCGAGCGGCACCTCCCGCAGTTCGACGTCGAAATACCGGGCAAACTTGTGCCAGCACACTTGAACCGGCCCTGTGACCATGTTGGGCTTGTCGCTCGGTTTACCCGCCTGCGCGCGCCGCGCGCGCCACTTCCACTTTAGTGCGAGGCCGCCGAGCATCGCGGCTTCGCTCGAGCCCGTAGTCGAACAACCGATCGTCGTTTCCGAAGCCGGGGAATTCCAAAGGTGCGCCAGCAGGTGCACGCAACGGCTTTCGATCTCCGCGGTCGCCGGATACTCGTCTTTGTCGATCATGTTCTTGTCGAGGCTCAGGTCCATCAGGCGATGGATCCCGTCGTCGAACCACGTCTGACAGAACGTCGCCAGATTTTGGCGCGCGTTTCCGTCGAGCAAGAGTTCGTCGCTAACCAGTTGCAGCGCGACGTCGGGGCGCAAGCCTTCCTGCGGCATGCGGTGCTTGGGAACGGTCGCGTCCATCGCCCGCGTGGCGTAGGTATCGGTTGCGTCGCTATCGCGGAGTTTTCGCAGGTGTAAGGGCACGTCGTTCAACCTCCGGCAGAGAAGAGCGCCGGCGGGGCCGACGCTCTCCTCGTACTTCACGAAGCCGACGTTGGTCGCCTCTCCGCTACATCGGAACCTCGATCCCAAGTTTCGCCAGCGCATCGGCCGGAATCCCCAAGCTCGCCGTAACCGGCCGCGCGTTGTTTTTCAAAAATAGATAGAAGTTTCGCCGCCACGCGCGCCACAGGCCACGGCGCTTTGGTACGATTTGCGGATCCGCGGCGTAGTAGACCGTGTCGCTGCCGCCGAGATGAAGATCTTTGACGGCGCACGCCGTGACGATCGACCGAATGTCGAGTTTTTCCATGAATCCAAAGGAGGCTCGCACTCGAACGAGTCTTTCCGACGGATATTCGATCACCACCCGCCCGCCGTCGGGGGCGTGCGGCTCGTTGATCGGAACGATCGTCAACAAAACGATGCGCTCGTTGATACCGTGCGTTCGCGCCCAGTGATGACGTAAGACGAACGGAACCCCTTCCGGGTCGGCGGTCAGGAACACCGCCGTTCCCGGCAACGGCGTGCCGGCGCGCGCTTTGAAGTCGGCGAGGAAGTGTTCGATCGGCTCGGATTGTTCTACATAGCTCAATGCGACCCGGCGTCGTCCGGCCCGCCACGTGCTCGCAATGGCGAAAACGATCAAACTGATGAGCACCGGTATCCAGCCGCCCTCGAACAGCTTGGGAATGCTGCCCCCCACGAAGAGCAACTCGAGGGCGAGAAATGGCGCCGTCGAGAGCACGGCCTTCGCAACGCTCCATTGAAGCTTGTCGCGCACGACGACGTAATAGGCCACCGAGGTCACGACCATCGTGACCGCAACGGCGAGACCGTACGCGTCGGCGAGTCGGACGGAACTGCGGAACCCGATCACCAACGAGATGCATGCGATCGCAAGCAAGGCGTTGAGCACCGGCACGTAAACCTGGCCATGATGCACCCGCGACGTATGGACCACGCGCGTGCGCGGAATGAATCCCAAATTGATGGCTTGTTTCGCGAGCGTAAACACGCCCGAAATGAGCGCTTGTGAGGCGATGATCGTGGCGGCGGTAGCGATCACAACCACCGCGTAGAGCAACGCCGGCGGAACCAGCTCGTAGAACGGGTTATCGACGAGTTGCGGGCTCGAAAGAACCAGGCCGCCTTGACCCAGATAGTTGAGCGCAAGGGCCGGAAACACGACGAACGACCATGCAAGTGCTATCGGTCTGCGCCCGAAGTGCGACATATCGGCGTAGAGCGCCTCCACGCCGGAGACGCAAAGAACGATGGCGCCGAAAATCGCTATGCCGGCAAAGCCATGGCGCGCGAAAAAGCGAGCGATGTAAACCGGATCGATCGCCCACAGGACCGCCGGTTGCTGCGTAATGCCGAAGATGCCGAGCAGCGCGATCGTCGCGAACCAGGCGAGCATGATCGGCCCAAAAACCGAACCGATACGCTGCGTTCCGCGGCTTTGAACGAGGAACAGCCCGGCAAGGACGCCGACGGCCAGGGGAACGACGAAGGGCTGAGCCGCCGTGGTGGCGACACGCAAGCCCTCGACCGAAGAAAGTACCGACACCGCCGGCGTGATGATCCCGTCACCGAACAGCATGCCCGCTCCCAGGATAACCAGGAACGTCAGCCACGTCGCACCCGGCGGAACTCCGCGTTTGGTCGGCGGCAGAACGAAGGCCAGCAGCGCGAAAATGCCGCCTTCGCCGTCGTGCGCGAGGCGCATCACCATTCCGATGTAGCGCACGAACACGATGAGGATCAGCGACCACAGGATGAGGCTCAATACGCCGAGCACGTTATCGTGGGTCGGCGTGAGCTTCAGCACGTTGGCGAAACACTGGCGGAAAGCGTACAGCGGACTGGTGCCGATGTCGCCGAAAACGACGCCGAGCGCCGCGAGCGCGAGGCCGCGTCTCAGAAGTAAACCTTCGTTTCCCAAAGATGCAGACACAGCAGCGTATCGACGGGTTGGCTCGCCAGACCGTCGATCTCGTCTTGCGTGACGTCGAACTGAACGTTGCTCGGCCAGCCGCCCCACGGCAGCGGAAACGGAATCGGCACGCGGACGTAGTGGTATTGGTGCGTCGGCGTCCGCAGCCGCAGCGCCAGTTGCAGCGGACCGTGCGCCGCCGGCAGCGGATCGGAATAGAGCGAGGCGTAGTAGGCGTCTTGATCGTTTTCGACGTCGACGCGAAACGGGACCAGATCTCCGACCGGCTTATCGCACGCCGTCACGTTTTTATCGAGTAACACGAACGTCGGCTGGACGTACAGAAATGACTGTGGCGAGGCGCCTTCCACCAGCAGCGGCTGGGAAGGCGGCGCCACGCCGTTTGCCAGCGCGAGGTCGATGCTTCGGATGCGATCCGGCAAGAAGGTCACATACGCCGAGGCGCTGCAGGCGTACTTCGGAGCGCTCGCGTCCAGCCGGTAGGTACCTTGCGGCACGTCCAATTCGACGACTTTTGGATTGTCGTCGTCGCCGCGTTCGATGCGAAACTGCTGCTCGGCATGCGCCACGTTTCGGCGATCGACCACGCGCACGCGCATGGCGATCACCGTTGCCGGCTTGGCTGCGGCCATCGCCGCGCACAGACCGGCTGCAGAATGATATGCGACATTCCCGGGCTCATAAGCTAGCGGCCCTCTTTCGACGGACTGTGCGAGAAGCCCGCGAATATCGTCGCCATGTACGTACCTCCCGCATTTTCGGTCGCCGACCGCGATTTCGCGCTCGATTTGATCGCACGCTATCCGTTCGGGTTGTTGCTCGGGTGCGACGCAGCCTTTCCGTATGCGACGCACCTCCCGATGCTCGCGCTGCAACGCGACGGCGAGCTTTGGATCGCCGGTCACGTGGCGCGAGCCAACCCACACGCGCGCGCCATCCTCGAAGCCGAGCCGGCAACCGCCGTCTTTTCTGGCCCCCACGCATACGTTTCCGCCGGTTGGTACGAAGAACCCGCGACCAACGTCCCGACGTGGAACTACACCGCGGCGCACGCCTCCGGACGGCTCGAGCAACGTGAGGCGGGCGCCATTCTCGGCTTGTTGACCGCGGTTTTCGAGCGCGAGCGCGCGCAGCCGTGGGAACTCGAGGGCATGGACGCGGCATACTACGAGAATCAGCTGCGCGGCATCGTTGCGTTCGAAATGCGAGTCGAACGTTTGGTGTGCGCGGCGAAGCTGAGCCAAAACCGCACTTCCGCCGACCGCGGGCGCGTGGTCGAAGAACTCTCGCGCTCGAGCCGGCCGTTGGATCGCGACTGTGCGCAAGCCATGCGCGACGTCGCCAGGGGAGGTCAATCGCCGCCTTGAAGCGCCGCCCGGAGCGGCTGTCCGCTCGGTTAAGGAGTCTTCCGGTTCGCCGCATGTGTTGCAGCGCTTTCGCGCTGGCGATCGCGTTGGTGCCGGCGCTGGCCGGTGCGAAAGGCCTGGAGTTCGAGGATCTGCGTCAGGTCGTCGGGGTGACGGCGCCGTCGATCTCGCCCGACGGTACGCGCATCGTCTACGTGCGTTCGCGAATCGATTGGAAAAACGATCGGCGCAATGCGGAGCTGGTGCTGCTCGACGTTCGGACCGGGGCTTCGCGCACGTTAACGCAAGATCGTGTCGGCCCGAATACCCCGCATTGGTCACCCGACGGCGGCGCCGTCGCGTACCTTGCCTCACCGGAACGCGGCAAGCCCGAGCAGCTCTTCGTGCTGCCGATGAACGGGGGCGATTCCATGCGCGTAACCGACGCCGCCGACGGCGTATCGTCCTACGCCTGGCGCCCGGATAGCCGCGCCTTCGCCTACATCGCTCGCGACGAAGCTCCGAAAAAGAAGGATGCCGACAAGCCGCTCGACGCCGTCGTTATTACCGACAACGACTATCTGACGCGCGAAACGCCGTTGCCGTTGCATCTGTGGAGCATCGGTGCCGACGGGTCGCATCCGGTCCGGCTCACGTCGGGAAGTTGGAGCGTCGTCGCAGACAGCGATCCGGCGTGGTCGGCCGACGGCACGAGAATCTACTACCAGCGTCAACCCGATCCGATCTTCGCGCATTTCGTCGAACAGACGACGCGGGTCCACGACGTGCAAGGTGCGACCGATACGGTCCTCGCGTTTGCCGGCATCGATGGCGATGCGCGCGTTTCTCCCGACGGAAAGGCGATCGCGCTGGCG
>JBAUZB010000050.1:0-2923 GCA_049585095.1 Candidatus Tumulicola sp. | reverse complement strand
GATTTTCGGCGCGGCCGGGACGGCGCGCCTCGCCGGCTACAAGCCGAGCGGCAAAATTACCCACGTCGTCATAATCGTTCAAGAGAACCGCAGCTTCGACAACCTCTTTCAAGGGTATCCCGGCGCCGACACCCAGTCGTACGGCTACACCAGCACCGGGCAGAAGGTCACGCTGGCGCCCATCGGCCTCGACATCCCCTGGGACGTCGATCACAGCTCCCGAGGGTTCTTCGCCGCCTGCGACGGCCACGGAAACTTGCCCGGCACCAACTGCAAGATGGATGGATTCGACAAAGAAACCGTCAGCTGCGGTCACGGCTGGCCTCCGTGTCCCAACCAAACTCCGCAGTACGCCTACGTGCCCCCGGGGGACGTCAAACCCTATTTGACGATGGCGAAGCGATACGTTCTAGCCGACAAAATGTTCACTTCGAACTTCGACGGCAGCAGCTTCATCTCGCACCAGTACCTAATCGCCGGTCAAGCCAGTTCCACCGTCGACTTTCCGCTCACCACTTGGGGTTGCGACGGAGGCGTCAAAGATACGATCGTCACGATTACGCAGCAGCGCGCGTACGGCAACAGCATTCCGGCCTGTTTCGACAACAATACGCTCGGAGACGAACTCGACGCCGCCGGCATTTCGTGGAAATACTACACCGCCAGCATCGAGGGCGACGGCGATATCTGGAACGCGTATCAGGCGATCAAGCACATCCGCTACGGACCCGACTGGAAAACCCACGTCATCGATCCGCAAACGAAATTCTTCAACGACGTGCGTCAAGGAAAGCTGCCGGCGGTAAGCTGGGTCACCCCGACGTGCGAAAACTCGGATCACGCAGGGTGCAATACGGGTCACGGGCCGTCGTGGGTCGCGTCGCTGGTGAACGCCGTTGGAAAATCGAAGTACTGGGATTCGACGGCCATCTTCGTGATGTGGGACGATTACGGCGGCTGGTACGATCACGTTGCGCCCGCGCTGGTCGACTACGACGGCCTCGGCATCCGCGTACCGCTGCTGGTGATCTCAGCGTACGCCAAGCAGAATTACGTGTCGCACGTGCACTACGAGCACGGCAGCATCTTGAGGTTCGTCGAAGACCAGTTCGGGCTCGCGCGGCTCGCGGCCAGCGACGCCCGCGCGACCTCTCCGGAACAGGATTGTTTCAATTTTTCGCAGGCGCCGCGATCGTTCGTTCAAGTCCCGAGCCGGCTCAAACCGGCCGACTTCGAACGCGAACCGCTCGATCCGCGCCCACCCGACACCGAATGAGCAAGAGTTTAGGAGACGCCATGCAGAGCCTCTGGTCCGCCGTTCGCACTGGCGCCGTGGCCGCCATCGGCTTGACGCTATCAGCGTGCGGGCAAAACGGCGCCGCCGCGGTGCCGGGCCCGGTACCGCCGATGGCAAGCCCGATTCTGCCCTCGAGCATTCTCGACAACGTCCGGCACAAGGCCAGCGGCAAGATCCAGCACGTCGTCATCATCATGCAAGAGAACCGCAGCTTCGACAATCTGTTTCAAGGTTTCCCCGGCGCCAACGCGCAGTCGTACGGCTACACCAGCACCGGCGAAAAAGTCACGCTGAAGCCGATTCCCCTGGGGATAGTGTGGGATATCGATCACCGGTCGGTGGCGTATTACGAGGCCTGCGACGGTCAAGGCAAACTTCCGGGAACGAACTGTAAGATGGACGGTTTCGATCAGGAGATCGTGACCTGCAACGTCAACGTGCCGTGTCCCAATAAGCATCCGCAGTACGGGTACGCTCCCGCGAACGAAACCAAACCCTACGTCGCCATGGCCCAACAGTACGTGCTGGCCGACAAGATGTTCCCCTCCAATTTCGATGCCAGCAGTTTCGTTTCGCATCAGTACATCATCGCCGGTGAGGCGAGCTCGAGCATCGACTATCCATCTCTCGGCACCTGGGGCTGCGACGGAGGAGACAGCGACACGATCTGGACGATCACCCAGCAGCGCGTGCTGAATACCAAAATTCCAGTGTGTTTCGAAAATCAAACCCTAGGCGACGAGCTCGACGCAGCCGGCATCTCCTGGCGATACTACACGTCGAAGGTCAGCTACGCCCAAGGCGGTATTTGGAGCGCGTACCAGGCCATCAAGCAAATTCGGTACGGGCCCGATTGGAAAAGGGACGTCATCACGCCGCAGACGCGCTTCTTCAAAGACGTCTCCGGAGGGCTGTTGCCGGCCGTGAGCTGGGTGACGCCGACCTGCAAGAACTCGGATCACGCAGATTGCGACACCAACAACGGTCCGCACTGGGTCGCGTCGCTGGTCAATGCGATCGGGACGTCGAAGTATTGGGATTCGACGGCCATTTTCGTCATGTGGGACGACTACGGCGGCTGGTACGATCACGTTCCTCCCCCGCACGTCGACTACGACGGACTCGGAATTCGGGTTCCGCTGATCGTCATCTCGGCGTATGCGAAACAGAGCTACGTTTCACACATTCAGTACGAACACGGCAGCATTCTGAAGTTCGTCGAAGATCAGTTCGGTCTAGGCCGCCTGTCCAAAAGCGACACGCGCGCGAACTCACCCGAAACCGACTGCTTCGACTTCACCCAACCGCCGCGATCGTTCGTTCCGATTCCCACCCGCCTGAAGGCGGCCGACTTCGAACGCGAGCCGGTCGATCTCCGCCCGCCCGATACCGAATAGGCGGCGCGATGCAAACCGTCGGTGCCGTCGTCCGAGCGCTCGCGGTGGCCGGCGCGTGCTCGTTGAGTGCTTGCGCCGGAACCAGCGGGGCGCCGCCGTCCGGTACGCCGGCGGCCAACGCGGTGCCGCTCCCGGTTGATTTTGCCGACGGGCGCCGGCACCCGAGCGGAAAGATTTCGCACGTCGTTATCGTCGTTCAGGAGAACCGCAGCTTCGACGATCTTTTTGC
>JBAUZB010000049.1:0-16964 GCA_049585095.1 Candidatus Tumulicola sp. | reverse complement strand
GCCAGGCGACGATCCTGCCGGCCGAGTGGCCGTCGCCGTACGGATTCGCCGCGCGCGCCATCCGGGCGTAATGTGCCGGGTCGGTGAGCAACCGGCCGGCCGCGCCCACGATGCGTTCTCGCCGATGCCCCACCAGCTCCAGCGTTCCGGCTTCGAGGCCTTCGGGCCGTTCGGTTTCTTCGCGCATCACCAAGACCGGCTTGCCGAGGCAGGGCGCCTCCTCTTGCAACCCTCCGGAGTCGGTAAGGAGTAAGGTTGAGCCGCGCACGGCGGCCACCATCTGCGCGTAGTCGATCGGGTCGACGAGGACCACGCCCGGCACGCCGTCGAGCACCGCGTGTGCCACCGGCGAAACGCGGGGCGATGGATGGACCGGCCAATACAGCTGGGGACGCATCGGCATCAGCGCGATCTGGCGCATCGCCTCAGCCATCTCGCGCATGTACTCGTGGTTCTCCCGGCGGTGCGCGGTCACCACGACGACCGGGTGATTCGGCGCGAGTTCGTGCCAGCGCGGCGGCGAGGGAAGATTCGGGCGCCGCGCGGTTTCGAGAAATGCGTCGATCACGGTGTTTCCGGTCACGAAGACGTCGGCGGCATCCACGTTTTCGCGCAGCAAATGCCGGCGCGCGAGCGAAGTCGGTGCAAAATGGTAGGCGGCAATCGTTGCCGTCAGACGGCGGTTCATCTCTTCCGGATAGGGCAGCCAAGGATCGTCGGTCCGCAGTCCGGCCTCAACGTGTCCGACCGCAATTCGCTGGTAAAATGCCGCTAAGGCTGCCGCCGTACTCGTGCTGGTGTCGCCGTGCACGAGCACCACGTCCGGCCGCGCTTGGGCGAGCACCGGTTCCAAACCGACCAGCACGCGCGTCGTGATCTCGGTGAGCGTCTGGTCTTCGGTCATGACGTCGAGATCGTAATCCGGCTCGATGGCGAACAGCTGGAGCAAATCGTCGAGCATCTGGCGGTGCTGCCCGGTTACGCACACGATGTCGTCGATCTGCGGCTGACCCGCGAGCGCGTGGACCACCGGCGCCATCTTGATGGTGTCGGGACGGGTCCCGAATACCGTCATCACTTTGAGTTTTTCGGACATTAGCTCGTATGCCGGAAGACGTGAGTAAACTCGCCCGAAAGCGCCAGAGCGACCGCTCCGAGCACGAAGCATACGGCATAAATCAACAGCACCGCCTGGCGCACGTTCAAGCCGAAACGGAAGATGAGTTGGTGATGGAAATGGCCGCGGTCGGCCTCGGTGATTCGCTTCCCCGCCACCGCGCGTCGCACGATCGCGGCTGCCGTATCCAGCACCGGCAACGCCAGCACGACGAGCGGAACCACCACGCTGATCGCGATCGCCTGTTTGCTGGCCCCGATGATGGAAACCGTAGCGAAGACGTATCCGATGAACAGCGATCCGGCATCTCCCAAGAAAATCCTAGCGGGGTTGAAGTTAAACGGAAGAAACCCCAGCGCGGAGCCGGCCAACGCGATAACCACGAGTGCTACCACCGGATTGGCGTGCAGCACCGAGATGGCGAAGATGAAGATGCTCGAAATCACGGTGACGCCGGCCAGCAGGCCGTCGAGCCCGTCGATGAAGTTGATCGCGTTCATCATGCCGACGTACCATATCAGCGTCAGCGGAATTCCCACCCACAGGGGAAACTCGATCCAGTTCGTGTTCGGGTTGTGGTTGAACGGATTGGTCACGCCGGTAATGACGAAGCCGTAGAAAAGGGATATCACCGCGACCAGAGCCTGCGCGACGAACTTGTTGCGCGGGCGCATTCCCATGATGTCGTCCCAAATGCCGACGCCGAGAACCAAGAGGCTGCCGAAGAGCAAGCCGACGAGCTGGTGAACGGTCGCGAACTGGTCGGTCAGTACCTCGAGTTGCTTGGCATGCGCCGCGTGCACGCCCGACGGCAACAGCGCGAACGGCGACGCGAGCGCGAAGCCGAGGACGGCGAACAGCGCGCACGCGAACCCGAAGAATACGGCGATGCCGCCGATGCGCGGTGTCGGGACGTCGTGCACTCGGCGCTCGTCCTCGCCGCGATCGATCACCCCGAGGTGGGTGGCCAAACGCACGATCAGCGGCGTCGCCGACGACGTGACTAGCGCCGCAATCGCAAACGTCACGAAGTAGATCGCCGCCGCGGTCCAGCCAAAACTCGTCATCCGCGCGCACCCTCCAGTGCGCCGTACTGCACCAGCGCGACGCCGGCTTCCGCGAGCAACGATCCGGCGACGTTATCCGGATAGGTACCGTCGTAAACGATCTTTCTGACGCCCGCACTGATGAGCAGTTTGGAACAGTTGGCACACGGCTGATGGGTGCAGTACGCCGTAGCGCCTTCGACGCTGACGCCGTGCAGAGCGCCTTGCACGACGGCATTCGCTTCGGCGTGGGTGGCGCGCACGCAATGCTCGCCGATCATCGTACAACCGACTTCGGTGCAGTGTGCCACGCCGCGGGGCGCACCGTTATAACCCGTCGTCAAGATGCGGTGCTCCCGCACCAGCACGCAGCCGACCGACGCACGCGGGCAGGTCGAACGCGTGCTCACGGTGTGGGCGATTTGCATGAAGTACTCGTCCCATCCGGGGCGCATGGATTTCGGTATCGTCCTCAGGGCACGTCGAAGGCGCTAGTGAGCTCGCGGACCCGCTCGCGAAGGGTTACGATGCGTTCGCGCGCTTCGATGTCCGAGAGGGCGTCGATCATGATACGAGCGACCTCGCGGCAGTCGTCGATTTCGAAGCCGCGGCTGGTGATCGCCGGCGTCCCGATCCGTATGCCGCTTGCAATCATCGGCTTTTGCCGATCGAACGGAATCGCGTTCTTGTTGACGGTGATTCCGATTTCGTCGAGATATGCCTCGACGGATTTTCCGGTGAGGCCTTTGACCGAAACGTCGACCAAAAGCAAATGCGTGTCGGTGCCGCCACCCACCAAGCGCAGCCCGCCACGTTCGAACTCGCCGGCCATGGCCCGCGCGTTGTCGACGACGCGTTGTTGGTAGACTTTGAATTCGGGCCGAAGCGCTTCACCGAACGCCACCGCCTTCGCCGCGATCGTGTGCATGAGCGGACCGCCTTGAATGCCGGGGAAGACGCTCTTGTCGATCGGTTGCGCCCATTTCTGGGTGCATAGAATGATGCCGCCGCGAGGTCCGCGCAGCGTCTTGTGCGTCGTCGACGTCGTAAAATCGGCGACGCTCACCGGCGACGGATGCAGTCCGACCGCGACCAAGCCCGCGACGTGCGCCATATCGACGAGCAGGGTCGCACCGATTTCGTCGGCAATCTCGCGAAAGGTGTCGTACTCCATCGTGCGCGGATACGCGCTGGCGCCGGCAACGATCATCTTGGGCCGGTGTTCGCGCGCTTGCGCGCGCACCTCGTCGAAGTCGATCAACTCGGTATCGCGGTTCACGCCGTAGGCGACCGCGTTGTAGAGTTTCCCGGAAAAGCTCACCTTCGTGCCGTGGGTAAGATGGCCGCCGTGCGCCAGCGACATGCCCATGACGGTGTCGCCGGGCAGAAGCTGCGCCATGAAAACGGCCATGTTCGCTTGGGCGCCGGAGTGCGGTTGCACGTTGGCGTGTTCGGCTCCGAATAGCAGTTTCACGCGTTCGATGGCCAGCCGCTCGGCCTCGTCGACGAACTCGCAGCCACCGTAATATCGCTTACCGGGATAGCCCTCGGCGTACTTATTGGTCATCACGCAGCCCATGGCTTCGCGCACCGCGGGACTGGCGTAGTTTTCCGAAGCGATCAGCTCGAGGTTGTCTTTTTGCCGCCGTTCCTCTCCGGCAATCGAGGCAAAAACTTCCGGATCGTCGGCTTCGATGTGGCTGCGCGCGAGAATGTCCATGGCCTACCGCCTCCTAGGGTTTCGGAATCAAGTCCTTAGGCGTTCGCGCGTCGGTCACCGCACCCCGCTCGACGTCTTTGAGCGTGCGTTCGCGCTGTCGATCGCCGAACTCGAAAAGCTGTTCGATGCGATGCTCGTGGCGTCCGCCGTCGAACGGCGTCTCCAAGTAGACGTCGAGCATCCGCTCGATCATTTCCCAGCCCGTTAGACGCTCCGAAAACGCGATAACGTTGCAATCGTTGTGCCGGCGCGCGAGTTCGGCCGAGTACGGCTCGGCGACCGGAGCACAGCGAATGCCTGGAACTTTATTGGCGGCCATGGCGATACCGAGGCTGGAACCGCAGACGAGGATCCCGCGATCGGCTTGGCCGCTGGCTACCGCCTCGCCCACTACGTACCCGTATTGCGGATAGTCCACCGGAGTCGAATCGTGGGTTCCGAAGTCGAGCACTTCGTGACCCTTGTCGCGTAAAATCTGGGCGATGCGATCCTTGTATTCGAACCCAGCGTGATCGGCGCCGACGGCTATTTTCATCTTCGTATCGTAACCTCATCGAGCAAGGGGCACGCTCTAGGCGGTCGAACGACGAACGCTCATGAAGCTAGCCTGTGCGAGCGGCGCGCTCCATTCTTCGTTCGCGCGCGGCGATCTCACTCAACTCGAGTTTCTCGACCTCTGCGCGCACGACCTCGCTTGCGATGGCGTCGTGCTAGACGTGCGGCACTTTCCGCGAACCGACGAAGACTACCTCGCGCAACTCAAGAAGATGGCCGCCGACCGCGGACTAACGGTCGCCGCGGTCGCCGCTCCGGAATTCTTTGGGTCGGCGCAGAGTGCGATGGCCGAAGTCATCAAGGATGCCGTCGCGATCGGTGCGCCGTTGATCTCCGCCGAACTCGTCGCGGAAATTGCAAGTCCGTGGACCGAACAACTCGAGCGGCTGAACGTCGCCACGTCGCTGGCAAAAGCGGCCAACGTTACGCTCGCCGTGCGCAACGCGCCGGGGACCTTCGCCGCGACGACGCACGATTGCAAACGTGTGGTGAAGGAAGCCGATTCGGCATGGCTGCGCTTCGGGCCGGAGCCGCGAAATTTCGGTGCCGGCAGCGATCCTGCGGAACTCGCCGCCAATAGCGTGTTGCTGTGGTGCAACGTCGGCAACCAAAGCGAACGCTCGGCCGGGGACTTGATTCGAGATTTTCCCGCGTTCCGCGGTCACGTGGCGCTCGACGAGCCGTCCGGCGACGCGACCGTTACCGACTTGCGCGCCGCCGTGCGATCTTGGCGCATCGCGCTGGCAGCGGTAGAACTCAACCGCACGTAGCGTCTGCCGCCTTTGGTGATCGAACCCGCGTCTCGCAGGTGGGTGCGGCCCGGGCGCCGGGCCGGCAGGCATCAAACCCAAGCCGTTCCGTCGTATCCGGAGCTGATGCTCCCTATGTATCACTATCGGCTCGGCACCTAACCGCGGTGCGCGCTACGCGCAGTCGAGCCTCTCTACCGTAACACCCGCGGTCAAGGCCTTGATTTGCGAATCGATTCATGATAGAGAACCTCAGAAGAGGGCCTCGACGATGACCCATCGCGTTCGCGCCAAGCTCGAAGGCAGCGACGATTCGACGGCGACCTACGCTCGCATTCCGCCGGCAACCATGCGTGCGTTCGACGGACGGATCCGCGTGCCGGTACGCGTAACGCTCAACGGCGTTACTTGGCGAACGACGATTTGCAATATGGGCGCCGGACCGATGATCGGCGTTTCCGCGGCCGTCCGTAAGGCCGCCGGCATCGAACGCGGCGACGGCATCACGTTCGAACTCGAACGCGACACCGAAGTGCGCACGGTGGAACTCCCTCCGGACTTCGCTCGAGCTTTGCGAGCGGCGGAACGGCGCGCGTACGACGCGATGTCGTACTCGCACCGGAAGGAATACGTGCAGTGGATCGATGCGGCCAAGAAACCCGAGACCCGCCTGCGCCGAATCGAAAAAGCACGCGAAAAGCTGCGCGAAAGCCGCAGGCCGTAAGGTCCTCGAGCCGAAGGTCGATGCAGGCGCATTCATGCGCCGGGTAGGGTGTGTGAACATGCGACCTTCCTCTTGCTTGCCGGTCTTCCAGTGCGCGCTCGTCGCATTGCTGTGCGGTTGTTCGTCAGCGCCAGGGTCGTCAGTCGGAGCGCCGTGGCACGAACTTGCCACGCGCCGTCAACTAGGCACCTCGTCGCCGATACGGCACGTCGTTATCGTCATCCAGGAAAACCGAAGTTTCGACAACATCTTCGCCGGCTTCCCCGGCGCCGATGCGCCGACGTACGGCTATATGCACACCGGCCAAAAGGTCAATCTCAAGCCGGTGAACTTTACCGGCGACGGTCTCGACATCCCACACGGATGGTACGCCGGCGTTCTCGACTGGGACAACGGAAAGATGGACTCGTTCGATCTCAACGACAAATGGCAGCCGTACGAGCCTCCCAAGTACCCATATTCGTATCTCGATCGCAAACTCGTGAAGCCGTACTGGGACATGGCGGAGCAATACGTGCTGGCGGATCACATGTTCCCTACGGAATTTGGATCCAGTTTCACGGCGCATTTGGATCTGATTGCCGGAACCGCGAATCTCAGTCCGACGTCGGCCGTGGCGGACGATCCGACGAATGCGCCGTGGGGATGCGACGCTCCGGCAAGCACCACGACGGAAACGATCGACCAAAACCGAAAATTTTACAAGAACGGTCCGTTCCCGTGCTTCAACCAGTTCACCACGATGGCGGACTCGCTCGACGCGGCGGGCGTATCCTGGAAATATTACGCACCCCAAATCGGGAAGAATTGGGGCGGCGCGATCTGGTCGGAGTTCGACGCGATTAGTAACGTTCGATACGGGGCGGACTGGGTCAAGTTGGTCAATCCGCAGACGACGATCTTGACCGATGCTACCCAAAAGAACGGACTCGCTTCGGTGTCGTGGGTCGTTCCCGACTACCTCGACTCCGACCATCCGCAAACCGACAGTGACACGGGGCCGTCGTGGGTGGCTGCCGTCGTGAATGCGATCGGCACCGGCCCCAACTGGAAATCCACGGCGATCGTCGTCCTCTGGGACGATTGGGGCGGCTGGTACGACGACGTTCCTCCTCCCCAGCTCGACATGGCGGGATTAGGAATCAGGGTCCCCTGCATCATCATTTCACCGTATGCCAAAGCAGCCTACGTTTCCACCACTCAGTACGAATACGGCAGCATTCTTAAATTCATCGAGACGACGTTTGGTGCGGCGTCCCTGGGTCACACCGACGAACGTGCGAACGACATCTCGGATCCGTTCGACTTCACGCAGTTGCCTCGGAAATACGTGAAGATTCATGCGAAGTACCCCCCATCGCATTTCCTTACGCGCAAGCCTTCGTTGCGTCCGCCGGACGACTACTAGCGAGGTTCCGTGCCGGCGGGTGCTCGTTCCGGCGTTCGACGAATCGGCCGAGCCGAGGCCTAGGAACGGCGCACACCGAGTGGAAAGCGCCTCGCATGCCGCCCTTAACGGTCTCGGTCACTCCGCTCGAGCTGCCGCTGGTTCACGCTTTTAAGATCGCTCGCGGCGAAGAAACGATCGCGCGCACGGCGATCGTTCGCGTCAGGAACGGCGATCTCGAAGGCATCGGCGAATCCGCACCGGTCGAGCGTTACGATGAATCCGTCGAAAGCGTCGTGGACTATTTTGCCCGCCACCCGTTGTCCGGCGACGATCCGTACCGCCTCGAAGCGTTGCTGCACGACCGCATTCCACCGGCGGCCCGCGCGGGTCTCGACCTCGCGCTCCACGATCTCATCGGCAAGGATTTGGGCAAGCCGCTCTACGAGCTATTCGGTCTCGATCCGGCGCTGACGCCGGTAACGTCGTTTACGATCGGCATCGCCGATCCCGAGACGACGTTGCGCAAGGTTGCCGAAGTCGGCGACCATCCGATTCTCAAGGTAAAGCTCGGAAGCGGCACCGACGAGGAGCAGATCGAAACGATCTCGCTCATTCGACAGCACTACCGCGGAATAATTCGGATCGATGCCAACGAGGGTTGGGACGTGGAAACCGCCGTGCGAATTCTTCGCCGAATCGAGCGCTTCGAGATCGAGTTCTGCGAACAACCGGTGCCTGCTGGCCATCCCGAACAGTTGCGAGCCGTTCGCGAACGCGTTTCGATTCCAATCGTTTCCGATGAAGACTCGCTCAATGCGGGCGATCTCCCGAGACTGTACCGGTGCGTCGACGGCGTCAACGTAAAATTGGCCAAGACCGGCGGCTTGCGCGGCGCGCTGGCAATGATTGCAACCGCGCGCGCGATGGGAATGAAGATCATGCTCGGATGTATGGTCGAAAGCGCCGTTTGCGCCACGGCGGCGGCACACATTTCGCCGTTGGTCGACTGGGCCGACATCGACGGCCCGTTCCTGACGGCGAGCGATCCGTTCGCCGGCGTAACCTACGATCGCGGAAAACTCATCCTACCCGACGCTCCGGGTTTGGGCGTCCGCGAAGCCGTTTCGGCGTGAGTCGCCGCCGCTATCTCGTCCTCGCGCCGGATCGCTTTGCGACCGACGCAAAAACCGCTCACGGAGTCATTCGATACGGCTCCGACGACGTGGTCGCGGTCGTCGATCCGTCGTGCGCCGGGCGGCGCGTGCGCGACGTGCTGCCCCATCTTCAATCCGACGCGCCGATCGTCGCGAGCGTCGCCGAAGCGTTGCCGAGCAAGCCGAACGCCCTGCTGATCGGAACGGCGCCGCGCGGCGGAGCGCTGCCGCCCGCATGGCGTCGAGCCGTTCTCGATGCTATTGCGGCGCGGTTGGAGATCGTGAGTGGGTTGCACGATATGCTCGACGACGATCCCGAGTTCCATGCGGCGTCGGCGGCGAGCGGCGTGCCGATCTGGGACGTGCGCCGGCCGCCCGACGTTCCATTGTTTAGCGGCGCCGTCTACGGTGTCGAGGCGCCGGTTCTGTTGACCGTCGGGAACGATTGCGCAGTCGGGAAGATGAGCGTCGCACTCGAGTTCGTGCGCGCCGCCCACGAAGCCGGACGACCGAATGCGCGCTTCGTACCGACCGGCCAAACCGGCATCATGATTGCGGGCTGGGGTATTTCCGTCGATCGCGTGGTCGCCGACTTTGCGCCCGGCGCCGCCGAGCAACTGGTCCTGTATGCCGCGCACGAAGGTGCCGACTTGATCGTCGTCGAGGGACAAGGCGCCATCAATCATCCCGCCTATGCGCCGGTGACGCTGGCGCTCATGTTCGGAAGTGCCGCCGACGGTCTCATTCTCGTGTGCGACCCGCGCCGGCGGCACCTCGAAGAGTACGCCACGCCGGCGCTCGGTTACCGGGCGCTGATCGCGATACACGAGACGTTGCTCGCAACCGTCAAACCCGCCGGCGTTATTGGAGTCGCGCTCAACACGCGCGGCCTTTCCGAGCGCGACGCCCGCGACGAGATCGCCCGAGCGCGGCGAGAAACCGGATTACCGGCCGAGGACCTCGTGCGCTACGGTGCGCAACGTTTCTACGAAGAAGTCGCTCCAAGCATCGTCAAGCGGACGCCCGCGTTGGAAGCGCCCCAATGAACCGGCTGCGGCTTGCCGCAGCCCTCGCGTCCGTCGTCGTCGCAACCGCAGGATGCGCGCAACGCAGCACGCCGGCTCGATTCGGCGAGCACAATCCGTGGACGGTTCCCGGCGTCTTGCGGGTCGGCGCGGACGAAGAGCCGGACGGACTCAATCTCATGTACGCGCACAGCGCCGCCGCCGACGTCGTCTCGGGGCTGCTGTTTTCGTTCTTGCTGCGCTACGATGCGAACGGAAACTACGTCCCCGATCTTGCCACGGCGGTGCCGTCGGTGCGCAACGGTGGAATCAGCCGCGACGGGAAAACCATCGTGGTACGCCTGCGCAAGGGCGTCGTTTGGGCCGACGGCGCGCCGCTGACGGCCGCCGACTGGTTGTTCACCTATCGCGCCACCATGAATCCGCGCAATGCCGTGAAGACGCGCTACGGTTGGGATACGATTGCTTCAGCCGTCGCCCCGAATCCATACACGATCGTGATTCGCCTGAAACGGCCCAACGTTGCCGCTCTCGGGATTCTCGCCATGGGCGGCGCCGGTTATCCCCCGTTGCCGGCGCATCTGTTGGCCTCGTTGCCGGATCTCAACGCCGCCGACTTCAACGGCAAACCCCTTTCCAGCGGCCCGTACCTGCTCCGAGCGTGGAATCGCGGAACGTCGCTCGTCTTCGTGCCCAATCCGCGATACTTTCGCGGAGAGCCGAAGCTCAAGGAAATCGAATGGAACATCGTTCCCGACGTCAACACGCTTTTCAACCAGCTTCGCACGCACGAAATCGACGTGTATCCGGGCGTCGACGCCAACGCGGTGCCGCGTCTGGGAAGCATCGCCGGCATCGTTATTAAGAAGCAGCTCTTGGCGAATTGGCGGCATCTCGGCATCAACACGCGCCGGCCGCTGCTACGCGACGTTCGCGTGCGACGTGCGATCGCCGAAGCGATCGACTGGAGGCGCATCGACGAAACAGTCTATCACGGAATCAACCGTCTGGGCATATCCGACATCTTCCCCGAGTCGTGGGCGGCGCCGCGCCTGCCGCCGTACCGCTTCGATCCCGGCGACGCGCGCCGGCTGCTCGCAAGCGCCGGCTGGAAGGTGGGGCGCGACGGGGTGCTGCACTCCGGTGACGCCGCAATGCACCTGACGATCTCCGCGACGGTCGGACATCAAGAGAACGAACAGTCCGAAGTGCTCATGCAATCGATGCTCAAGCCGTTCGGCATCGACTTGCAAATTCGCAACTACCCGGCCAACCTGATGTTCGCGCAGAGCGGCCCGCTGTACACCGGCAAGTACGATCTCGAATGGTCGATCGAAACCAACGGCCCCGACCCGGACAACTCCGGAAGCTGGAACGGTGCGTTCATCCCACCCAAGGGCGCCAATACGTCGTGGCTCGACGATCCGATCGTCAACGCGACGAGCGCGGCGGCCCAGGGCACGTTCGATCCGGCTCGGCGCAAAGCGTTGTATCAACGCGAAGAGGAACGGCTGCGCGAAATCGTTCCGGCGGTCGTGTTCACGTGGGAAACGGGATACAGTGCGATGAATCGTGACGTCAAGAACTACGTCCCGGCGGCGTTCATCGGCGACACCTGGAATGCGTGGCAATGGAACGTTTGAGAACCGGCGGATTCGCGCAGGCCGTCAACGTGCGAGAATCGGCGCGGTTGCTTTTCGAACCGGCGCGAGGTGGCGTGCTGAGCTGGAATACGTTTGCGCCCGAAGGTTTGGTCGAATTTCGTTTGCTGCGTGCGCACGCGCCGGCAACGCCTTGGCTCGACTACGCGCTGTGGCACCCGAACGGCTCGAAATCGTTCAGCCCCGAGCACGAAGGCGTTCGCGTCGACGTCGACGTGATCCGCGCCGATCGGCCGTTCGACGGGATCGACGTCCGAGTGCGCGACGTGGATCTCAACTTGATTGCGTTTTCTTCGCCGCCGCGCTTTCGCCCATCGCTCCCGTACGGACGCGACGCGCTCATCCTCGACGTGCCGGCGCGTTCGCAATACGTCGAGGAACGCGAGCGTGGGTGGTGCAGCCCCGCGAGCCTGTCGATGATCAACGCGTACCACGGCATCGACGTTTCGGTCGAACGTACGGCGCGAGCGGTCTTCGATCGCTCGTACAACGGCACCGGCAACTGGGCATTCAACGTAGCCTACAGCGGGAGCTTGGGACTCCGCAGCGTCGTCGCCTATCTGCAAAACCTCGATCACGCACAGCGGCTGATCGAGCGCAACCTTCCGATTGCCATTTCGTATTCGTGGCGCGACGGCGAGCTGGCGGGCGCGCCGCTGGATCATTCCGGGGGGCATCTGGCGGTGCTGTGCGGCTTCACCTCCGGCGGCGATTGCGCGATCAACGATCCAGCCGCCGCCAATGTGCGCGTCGTTTACCCACGCGACGCCATCGAGCGCATTTGGCAGCGCAACGACGGCATCGCCTACGTGGTGGCCCCCAACGGCATCGACTACGCGGACGTTCTTGCCGCACCGTAGCCCCGCTCGCGTCACGACGCTCGAATCGTTGCGCGGCGTGCCGCTGCACGTCGCGCTGGTGGAGCCGGAGATTCCGCCGAACAGCGGCAACGTGGCGCGGCTCTGCGCGGCCACCGGCTGCGCCCTTCACCTCGTCGAGCCGCTCGGATTCAGCATCGACGATCGCGAGTTAAAGCGCGCCGGACTCGACTATTGGCACCTCGTCGCCTTGGCCGTCCATCCATCGCTCGCGGCGTTTCTCGAAGCGACCGCGTCGATGCAGCGCTGGTTTTTCTCGACGCGCGGGCGGCAGCCGTACTCGCAGGCACTCTTTACCGCCGGCGACGTTCTCGTATTCGGCAAGGAAACCAAAGGCTTGCCCGACGATCTCCTGGCGCGGTATCCCGAACGGACGTTGCGCATTCCGATGCGGCCCGGCAGCGTTCGCAGCATCAATCTCTCGACGGCCGTCGGAATCGCCGCGTATGCCGCGTTCGAAAGAATGAATTTCACGGGCCTAAGGTAGCCCGAGCGAGCGATGCGGGCTTCGGCATGAAGAACGAGGCGGCGAGCGCGAGCCCGGCAAGCAGCGTCGCCGTCGCAAAGACCGGAATCAAGCCGTGGCGGTCGCCGATCGCTCCGAACAGCGGCGCCGCAAAGCCACCGATGGTGACCGATAGCCCGAGCGTAACGCCGGCAGCGATACCGATGCGCTGCGGGAGATATTCTTGCCCCATGACGACCATCACGCCGGCCGAGAGACCGACCGCCACCCCGAAGGCGACCGCCAGCGGAACGAGGAGAGCGAACTTCGGCTCGTATATCCCGGCCAGAACGATGGCTGCCCCGAACGCCGCCGTGAATGCAAGGGAAACCGAAATGACGCGCCGGCGATCGAAGCGATCGGCGAGCCGGCCGCCCCACAGCGTTCCGGATGCACCACCCAAGAGCATCGCCGCCAGTGCCGCCGAGCCCAGCGCCGCGTCCACGTGAGTCACCGCAATGGCGAAGACCGGCATGAACGTCACCGTCGCAAAAAATACCGTCGAGCGTAGCGCCACGACGACCGTCATGATGGCGAAGCCGCGCCAATCGTCGATGCCCGGACGCCGTCGCCGCGCGTGATGCGCCAGCGCTCGCGCGCGCTCGAATCGCGGGAGTTCGCGTGCCAGCAGCGCTGCAAAAACGGCGCCGAGAATCATAAGGAATGCGGTGCCGTGCAGCCCGAACGCGACCAACAAGGGCGTGATGATGATCGGGCCGATGGCGAAGCCCAAGTATCCTCCGGTCGTGAACCAGCTCATCGCCGTTGCGCGCTGCGAGCCACCGAAGTAGTTCGCATACCGCGAGGCTTCCGGATGAAACGCGGCCACGCCGATGCCCGAAATCAGCGCACCCAGGAGCATGAACGGCATCGACGGCGCGAAACCGATCGCGGCGGTGCCGAAGGTTGCCAGCACGACGGCGATCGGAATGATCCATGCCATCGGCTTGCGGTCCGAAATGTGGCCGAAGAGCGGCTGCACGACCGACGATGAGAGATTCATCGCGAGAACCAGCATTGCGGCTGCCGTCAGCGACAAGCCTCGATGGGCGATCAACCACGGAATGAGCGCGGGCAATACGCTCTGGTTGGCGTCATTGGCAACGTGAGCCAGAGAGAGCAGCGTTATGCCGGGGCGGTCGAGCTCGGCCGGCGGGAAGGCCGGCGTGGCGAGCGCGTTACCCATGCAAGCCTATCTCCCGATGTGGCGAATCGTAGCGATCGTGGATAGGTCGATTGAGGCAATCGAGCGCGCCGTCGTAACGTGTTCGCGTTGTCCAGAACTGCGAGCGTATACGGCCCGGATCGCGCGCGAGAAAAAACGTGCGCACGCGGATTGCGCCTATTGGGGAAAACCAGTTCCGGCGTTTGGGGACGCCCGCGCGCGCCTGTTGATCGTAGGTCTCGCGCCGGGAGCGCATGGCAGCAACCGAACCGGCCGTCCGTTCACCGGCGACGCCTCCGGCGACTTTCTCTACCCGGCTCTGCATCGCGCGGGCTTCGCTTCGCAATCGAACTCCGTCGACCGCAATGACGGCCTGCAACTGAACGATTGCCTCATCACCGCCGCCGCACGTTGCGCGCCGCCGCACAACAAACCGACGCCTCAAGAGTTGCGCAACTGTTTTCCGTACCTGCTCGAAGAGTTCGACGCGCTCACACGGCTTCGAGTGGCCATCGGACTCGGATCGATCGGCTTCTCGGCCGTTCTCAAAGTACTGCGCGAGCGCGGCTGGGTACTCGATCCGGCACGACCGTCCTTCGCTCACGCCGCCGAAGTCGCGGCGAAACTCGGGCGGCGCAGACTCGTCGCCATCGCGTCGTATCACCCGAGCCGGCAAAACACGAATACCGGCGTTCTGACCAAGGCGATGTTCGACGCGATTTTCACGCGCGCTCGAGCCCTTCTCGCGCGCTAATGGCCTAGCGCACCGGCGAAGCCGGCGACGGCGAGGCAACGCCGACCGGGCGACCGCAGGGATCGGTCAACGTCGTTAGTCCCCACTTCGATTGCCGAGCAACGACGTCGGAATCGCCGCGCACGGTCCCAAAAGCGCGGTAGACCGTGCCGAGCACTTTATTGCGCGCAGCGAGGCTGCGAGCTTCGATCACGCGCACCGAGGCCAGCGACGAGTCCGCGTTGGCGTTTACCACGAGTTCGACTCCATCGAGCGTAACTACGCGCGTCTCGCACGAGCCCAAGGGCGAAACGGCGGAATTCTGCGACGACTCGGTATGTCGCGCGCCGGTGCAGCCGGAAATCGCGAACGCCAAGGTTATTCCGAACAGTGCGTACGTCCGCATCGCCTTCCCGCAATCAACTCGGCGGCTGTGGGACCGTGCTCCGGAGGTACAGCTCGCGCACAAGATTCTCCGGCACCGGCGACGGAGCGTCCATCATGAGATCGCGGGCCACTTGGTTCTTCGGGAAGGCGATCACGTCACGAATGTTCTCCTCGCGGCACGCAAGCATGACGATGCGATCGATACCGAGCGCCATGCCGCCGTGCGGCGGCGCGCCGTAATCGAGCGCGCGCATGAAAAACCCGAACCGGTCCTCGATCTGCTCGGCGGTCAAACCGAGCATCTCGAAGATCTTGCGCTGCCACTCGGCCTTGTGAATGCGAATCGAACCCGAGCCGAGTTCGTAACCGTTGAGCACCATGTCGTAGTGTTGCGCGCGCATCCGCATGGGATCGGTCTCGATCAGGTCCCACTCTCCCGGCGCGGGCGCGGTGAACGGATGGTGCGCCGGTGCCGGCTTGCCGGTGGCCTCGTCGATCTCGAGATACGGAAAGCCGGTCACCCAGCAGAACGAGTAGTCCGACGGATCGCGCATTCCGCATCGCTTTCCCACTTCGTTGCGCATCTTGCCGGCAACCGCGTACGCAGCGGTCCGTCGAGCATCGGCGAACAGTAAGATCGCGTCGCCGGTCTGCGCACCGGCCAGCGCACGCAGCGCCGCGACATCCGCCTCGCTGAGGAATTTAGACGCGGACGATTTCGTACCGTCGCTGCCGAGCGCGATCCACACCATACCGTTCCCGCCGAACTCCTTGGCGATTTCCGTCAACGCGTCGAAATCGCGCCGTGAAAGCTTCGCTCCGCCGGGATAGCGCACGGCCACCACGGACCCTCCGCTTTCCAGCGCCGTCCGAAACACCCCGAACTGCGTTTCGCCGAACACTCGCCCCGCGTCCGCAAGTTCTAGTCCGAAACGCAGGTCCGGCTTGTCCAGCCCGTATTTCGCGATCGCTTCCTCGTGGCTCAGCCGCGGGAACGGCGGCAACTCGATGCCGAGTACCGCCTTCCAAACGTAGCGCATGCACGATTCCATCGTCTCGAGAACGTCGTCCTCGGTACAGAACGACATCTCGACGTCGAGCTGGGTGAATTCCGGCTGGCGGTCGGCACGCTGATCCTCATCGCGCATGCAGCGCGCTATTTGCATGTAACGGCCGAATCCGGAAATCATCAGAATCTGCTTGAGCATCTGCGGCGATTGCGGGAGGGCGTAGAAGGTCCCGGGATGCACGCGACTGGGCACGAGATAGTCGCGCGCCCCTTCGGGCGTCGACTTGATCAGCATCGGCGTTTCGATTTCGACGAAATCGCGCGCGTCGAAGAAATCGCGCATCGCCTTCACGATACGGTGACGGACTCGCAAGTTGTACTGCATGCGACGGCGGCGAAGGTCGAGGTAGCGGTATTCCAGGCGCAAATTCTCGTCGACGGTGTCGTCCGCATTCACTTGGAACGGCGGTACGAGGGAACGATTGAGAATCTCGAGTTCTTCGACGGCGATCTCGATCTCGCCGGTGGCCAAACGCGGGTTCTCGGTGCCTACCGGACGGCGGCGGACGTTCCCGCACACCCGTAAGACGTCTTCATGCCGCAGGTGTTCGGCATCGCGAAAGTTGGGCTGTTGCGGGTCGAACACGATTTGAGTTACGCCGTCGCGATCGCGGAGGTCGACGAAGATGAGGCCACCGTGATCGCGCCGGCGATTGATCCAACCGCACAACTCCGCGCGGCGCCCTTCGTCGGTCGCACGCAAGGCCCCGCACGACGTTTGAACGTTATCCACGGCGCTCCTCTTGCACCGGTGCGAGCGCCTCTTTAATTCCCGAGACGTAGTAGTATTGCTGCACCAGATCGCGCGCGAATTTTGAGTTTGCCGCGCGCTTGTCGAAGTAACCGAGCAACAACGGCGCGTGGCTCAACACCGAATGCAATCCCAAGGAAACCGAAGTCATTCCGAGGTTCAATTTCACGGCAAAATCGCGATGCTTGCGGTAGAACCGCACGGTCGAGCGGCCGGCGAGTTTCATCTTCTCCTTTTGGTCGTCGTGCGCAACGTCTTGGCAATGATAGTTCACCGCAGCCGGTTCGTACGCGATTTCCAGTCCCGCCTTTTGCAAGCGGTATCCGAGTTCCAAG
>JBAUZB010000048.1:0-2600 GCA_049585095.1 Candidatus Tumulicola sp. | reverse complement strand
CGCCTAGCCAATCACACCCGTGGTGCCCATGACGGCACTGCACATCTGGGCGTTACGGGCCACTAAATGGTCGCGCTAAAATCCGCCCGCGAGATCGAGGTCATGCGCCGCAGCGGCGCGATCACGTCCAAAGTGCTGGCCGATCTGATGAAGGCGGCCCGTCCCGGAATGAGCACCGGCGATCTCGACGAGCTGGCCGAAAAGGGAATTCGCGAGCGCGGCGGAGTGCCGACGTTTCAAGGGTATCACGGTTTTACCGGCTCGATTTGCGCCTCGGTCAACGACGAGGTGGTGCACGGCATCCCGGGACCGCGCCGCCTACGCGACGGCGATCTGCTGTCGATCGACATCGGCACGACGTTCGAAGGTTACGTCAGCGACAGCGCCGCGACGGTTGCCGTCGGTACGATTTCGGCGGCGGCCCAACGGCTGCTCGACGTCACC
The DNA here is from genome assembly GCA_049585095.1 of Candidatus Tumulicola sp. GTDB lineage: Bacteria > Vulcanimicrobiota > Vulcanimicrobiia > Vulcanimicrobiales > Vulcanimicrobiaceae > Tumulicola. Next base: position 2,156 of record JBAUZB010000048.1, on the reverse strand, counting down.
CAGCAATGTTTGATGATCGGGATTGCGGCGATGCAGCGGGGCAATCACGTTGGTGACATCGGCGCGGCGGTGCAGGCGCATGCCGAGAAAAACGGCTTCGGCGTCGTGCGCGACCTGGTGGGCCACGGCGTCGGCCGGGAAATGCACGAAGAGCCGCAGGTCCCCAATTACGGGACGACCGGCACGGGGATGGAACTGCGCCCTGGGCTGGTGCTGGCGATCGAGCCGATGATCACGCAAGGCGGCTACGCCGTGAACGTCCTCAAAGACGGCTGGACAGTCGTCACCGCAGATGGTAAACTCGCAGCGCACTTCGAGCACACGGTGGCGGTGACCGAACGGGGGCCGAAGATCCTGACTCTACGCGATTTCGGCGAAACGGCCGACGCCGAGCAGTATCGCCCCACTGAAGAAGCCCACGTATGACCGAACGTGCTTGCACTGAGTTCGATTGGGCTCCCCTCGGGGAGTCTCGAGCGAACCGAAACCATACGGAGCCCATGGTCCGGGGGCCCCACGGAGTGGGGGGCGCGGAGGCTGGGCCGGAGCGCCTTATATAATGAAAGTTAGACCTTCAGTCAAGCGCATTTGCGAAAAATGCAAAATCATTCGCCGCCACGGTAAGGTGCGCGTGATTTGCGACGTCAACCCTAAACATAAACAGGTTCAGGGATAAAGGAAGATTATGGCCCGTATCGCTGGTATCGACCTCCCGCGTGAGAAGCGCGTCGAAATTGCGCTCACGTATATTTTCGGCATCGGACCGACGACCGCAAGGAAGTTGTTGAGCCATACCGGGATCAGCCCGGACTTGCGCGTCAAGAGCATGAGCGAAGATGACGAGAAGAAGCTCCGCGATGCGATCGATGCGCTCGCGTTGCGCGTCGAGGGCGACCTGCGCCGCGAAGTCCAAGGCAACATCAAGCGTTTGATGGATATCGGCTGTTATCGCGGCGTGCGTCATCGCCGCGGCCTGCCGGTGCGCGGGCAGCGCACCAAAACCAACGCGCGTACGCGCAAGGGACCCAAACGCACGGTAGCCGGCAAGAAGAAGGTCGCCGCCAAGAAGTAAGGTGAAACGAAATGGGCCCGCGCGAGAACGCCGGGCCCATTTTTGGGTGCACCCTGCAAGGAGCGTCAAAACAGCGCGGTGATCTACGTCGGCACCTGCGGTTTTTCATACAAGGACTGGATCGGTCCGTTTTATCCGGCGAAAACCAAGCCGGCAGAAATGCTGCCGTTCTATGCGCGCGAGTTTTGCGCCGTCGAGATCGATTCGAGCTACTACGGCGTCCCGGCCCCGCGCACCGTCGAGTCGATGGCGGCCCGGACGCCGGCGGGATTCCGTTTTAGTTTCAAAGTTCCGCAGACGATCACCCACGTGCCGAATGCGCCGCCGTTTGGGCGCGTTCATGCCGATGCGCGCGCGTTTGCCGAGAGCTTGAAAACCCTGGCGACGGCGGGCAAGCTCGCGTGCGTCCTCGCACAGTTTCCCAACGGTTTCAAGCCGGCGCCCGACGCCGAAGCGTACGTCGAGCGCGTTATCGCCGCGTTCGAGGAATTTCCCGTCGTGGTCGAGTTCCGCAACCGCTTTTGGCAGCGTGCCGAAACCATGGAACTGCTGCGGGCGTTGGGAGCGGGATACTCTAACGTCGATATGCCGCACCTGGACAGTCTTCTGGGTCCGTCGTCGGACGTGACGGCAAGCGTCGGATACGTGCGGTTTCACGGGCGCAACGCGAAGACGTGGTGGCGCGGGAGCAACGTGACGCGCTACGACTACGCCTATTCGCCCGAAGAACTGGTTCCGTGGGCCGACCGGATCGCCGAAATCGAGGCGCAAACCGCGGAAACGTACGTATTCTTCAACAATCACGCGAACGGTCAAGCTCCGCGCAATGCGGAAATGATCGAGGCGCTCTTGGAACGGCGCTACGGCGACGACGCCGAGAGTGCGCTCGCGCGGGCGCCGCGAGACCGGCCGGTGCAGCGCGCGCTTCCCGGATTGCGCGACGAATGAAGGCGGTCATCACCGCCGGCGGTCGCGTCGATGCGTGGTTCGCGCAGGAAGCCGGCACCGACGTCAAGGCGCTGGCGCGGGTGGGCGGCGCGACGCTTCTCGACCGGATCATCGATGCGCTGCGCGGCGCCGGGGT
>JBAUZB010000047.1:0-12428 GCA_049585095.1 Candidatus Tumulicola sp. | reverse complement strand
AACAACGCGTCGCCGGCCATCGCCGCATGCAGCACGGTCGCCTTCGCGCGCCGCGTTCGCCGACGTGCGTGTCTTCGTTCAGGTGCTTCAACCAACAGCGTCAAGTCTTTGAGTCAAGCAAACAACGCGGCTCCGAACGGGCGCAGCGCCGCAGTCCGGCCAGCTACCGCTGGGGCATGGCAAACGTACCCATGCCGATGCCGTGTTGCTCGGGATTGCCCGTGCCGTATGAGTTGAACCAGAGATTCCCGTCTTTGCCGACGACGATTCCGTCGGGGGCATAGTTAGAAGCCTTCGGAATGCGGTACGACGTATATTGCGTTGGGCTGTCCATCCGAACGAGGTATGAGTGATGAAAAAGGTTGTACCTAGATGTAAGCCACACGTTATTGTCGGGACCGACCACGAGCTCGTTGGTATCCCCCGTATCCAGTGTCTGCTCAGAAAGGATGTTGCCGTTTACGTCCATTCTTCCAACGACGTCGGCGTCACCATGGCCAATGAACCACAAATTATTATCTGGACCCGATATAATGGATCCAGTGTCCATTTCCGGTTCCGTCTTAAAAATGAAACGGCACCGGCCGGCGTAATGCGGCCGATACTGTAGCCATACGCAAACCAGAGATTTCCATCTGCGCCGAGGACGATTTGATGGTCGCCTTGGCCCGACCCGGGCAGCTCGTATATGGTCACGGCGTCGGTAGAAGCATCGATATATCCGATGATGTCCGGCTTGCTCGCGTACGACGTTCCGGTGAACCAAATATCCGTGCCGTTCGTCGTCGAACCCAGATTGAACGCGTAGCTCCCGGCCATCACGGGATACTCCGTGACCTTGCCGTTGACTTTCATCGCGCCAATGACCCCACTGCCGTTCCTATTCCCGAACCACAGCCGGCCATCAGGGCCGGCCACAATATCGCTCGGGTCAATTTCCTTTCCGTTATAGGCAGGAACGCTGAACGTTGTCCATTTCCCGTTGCGCTGAAATCGAACGACCGTTGCACCTTTGTAGTTGGCGTACCAAAAGTTACCGTCGGGACCGACCACGAGGTTGTCGTCGGAAAAGCGGGGGTCGCTAGGAGCCTTGAACAGCGTAAACGTGCTGGACGTCGCTGCCTCGATAGCTCGCGCGGAGGCAACGCGTGGAGCCGAGCTCGACGGTCCCGGCAGGCCTCCATCGTGCGAAGCAGCGGTACAGCCCGAGGAGACGATCAGGCAAAACGCGGCGATCGCGAAACTCAGTCGCATAAACACCCAGGCAATGTGGCCTCGGCTCGCTCGAGCGCTAGACCTACGGCAATGTAATCTTCGTTGCCGACGCCCGTCTCGACTGCCTTTTCAAACTCCGCCAAGGCGCGATCCATCAGCGTCGCGTTCACGTGCAGGTTTTGCCTGACCACGTGCGCCAGGCGGATATCTTTCAGGAGCGCGTTCGCCGAAAAGCGCGGTTGCGTATCGCGCTCGTGGAGTTGCTGACGCTTGGTAGCGACCCGCTCCACCGCGTTCATCAGCGTGTCGACGGCGAGCGTGCGATCGACGCCGGCCCGTCCTAGGAGGCCGAGCAGCTCCCCGATCGAGCCGGCGAGCACACCCAGCATCGAGTTGCTCGCGAGCTTGAGATGTCCGCTCGCCGCCGGCGAACCGGTAAATTGAATTGTAGAACCCATTGCGCTCAAGAGTTCGCGCCCACGATCGAAGGCCTGGCTGCTCCCTCCCGGATAGAGCATCAGCGTGCCGGCGCGCGCGCCGTCGACGCTGCCAAAGACCGGGCACGCAAGAAAGTCGACGCCACGCCGCGTCGCTGCCTCCGCGAGCGTCTCGTACATGTGCGGCGAAAGCGTCGACGACTCGATAACGAGTTGTCCTTTGCGCGCAGCCGGGATGATCTTATCGAGCGAGATTTCTCGCGCCACCTCATCGTTCCAGAGCATCGCGATCACCGCATCCACACTCGCAACTAGCGATTCGAGATCCTCGAATGGCGTTGCGCCCGCGGCGACCACCTGATCCATCATACCCCGGTCGACGTTCCAAACAGAAATCCGATAGCCGCGATCGAGCAGATTGCTCGCAATCGCAGTTCCCATTTTTCCCGCGCCTGCAATTCCAACGCGCATCGTCAACGTAATTCCTCACAAACCCGGGATGGCGCCGGGGGCTAAGAGCGCGATGCCGGCAAGTACGCCGAGGGCCACGCCGACCGGCGCGACGATTCGGTTTCCAACCGGCGTCGCCTTCTCGACGAACATGATCGTCGCGAGCACGCCCATCCAGGCCAAATGCGCGACTCCCGCAGCAAACATCACCAGCATGAGCGCCCAGCAGCAACCAATGCAGTAGAGCGCGTGCCCGAGACTCAGGCGCAGCCCGTTCACTGCGCCGCGCCGATAGTGGCGCACGAGATACATGCCTGGATGTCGGCACGCCTTCAGGCAGGCATCCTTGAGTGGCGTGAACTGATAGATGGCGGCGAGAGCGAGCGTGCCGGCAGGTATCAGCGTCGCGTGCGCCGCGAGCCAGGGCCACCAATCGACGATTCGGTGCACCTGCATGTCACCGGTAAATGCGACCAGCGCAAACGCCGTCCAAATCGCGAAGTAGCCACCTAAGAACAGGCTCAGCGCGAGCGGGAAATCCGGCGCGCTCCCTGCGGTCGCGGCATACAGACGGATGAACCCGAGCGAAGAGGGCAGCATCATCGCCGCGGTCATGAATTGCCATGCGGCCAGTACGGCGAGCGCGGAAAACCAAAAAGGCCGTCCGCTTTCATAGAGCGCGTGGTGGTGCAGTTGCGCGGCGGTGCCGTTGAGCTCCGCCCACGCGCAAACCGCCCACGCGGCTGCGATCGTGCAACCGAGAATGCCGATCGCGTTGAAGCGCAGGTACCGCTGCGCGGCGTTGGCCGCCATTAAGTTACCCCTCCAGCAAAAAGTCGCCCTGAATCGCGTTGCGATCTTTAAACGTCCAAACCATTCCGTGTTCGGGAATGTTGACGACGTGCTCGGAAGCCTTGGCAATGAATGCTGGGGCGCCGGGTATCGTGCTAAAGACGCTGTCGCGCAGCGTCGTGACCGCCCCGTAGCTGCTACGATACGGCGCCATGGTCGCACGAATCTTGTCTCCGACCACGAGCGTACCGTCGCCGCCCTTGAGGTTGTGTTCGATCGGCGCCGTCTCGATCGCGACATCTTCACCGACCAAATTGTTAAGGTCCGCAAGCGGTCCGCCTAAGCGGCCATGCCAGGCGTCGAGAATCGCGGCTCGCTGTTCGTCGGTTGCTCGTGCGTCTACGTAGCTCACGCGTTTCCAGCTCTTTGGCGTAAGGACGTTTCCCGGGATCTTCACGACTTCCACGTAGGTCAGTCCGGTTACGTCGATACCCTTGATCTCGCCCTTATCGATGTTATAGGCGAGAAACGAGTCGCAGGCACCGCCGTCGGGATCTTCACCGATCCAGCAGCGGCAGAGCGTCCGGCACGAACACGCTTCGAGCAGAGTGCCTTGCAACGTGTAGGCTTTTGTCGAAGCCTTGGCAGGCTGAGTCTGGGTCATTGTTTGCTCCCTCCTCGGCGCGTACTTCCAGGAGTCGCACCCACCGCCTCTTGGTCGTCCTTCTTCCTGCTTCTTCGGCGATGCCTTAGTACGCGAGTTTAGCCGAGGCGACGTTCGTGCCGGCGCGCTGCAAGGCGATCGACTCGATGCGTTCGCGTGGGCGCACGAGGAGCGTCGCCGTCTCGCCGGTGCTCGACAATACACCGAGATCGACGACACCGGCCGGGGTGTGCGCGAACGCGCGCAACGCGCCGCCGGGCTTATCGGCGATGATATAGATCCACGAGCCATCTCGCGCGTAGAGAATCTTCGCCGCTACCGGGCTCGCGGACTCCGGGCTCATCGAGACGTGGTTGAAATGGCTGTGGACCATGGTTACGAGCGCGACGTCTTCGCTTTGCAGCCGTTCACGAAGCACGAGCGCCTGCCACCCGAGGCCGAGAAAGGCCAGCGCGAACGCGGCTGCAAGGGCGAAGGGAAACAAGCTTCCACGGTGTTTGACGCTCGGCTTCGGTCGTGCGGATTCGCGCGGTCGTGCGGATTCGCGCAGGCGATGCTCCAACGCCGGGGATGGCGTGGCCAGCGGCAGCGCTGCTGCCAAGGAGGCCGCGAGGGCTTGCGCTCGCGCAACTCGCTCGGCGCACTCCGAGCACGACGCAACGTGGCGTTCGACGTTGCGCGCCGCCTCGACGTCGAGGATCCCCAGCGGATAAAGTTCCGCGTCTTCGCCCAAATGTTCGATCACGACCGGCTCCCTCCGGGGCTTGCCAGTTCCGTCTGCAACTTGCGCATCGCCATCGAGATGCGGCTCTTGATCGTGCCCAGCGGAGCGTCGAGCTCCTTCGCGATCTCGACGTGCGTTTTATTTCCATAGTAGGCGAGCGTGAGCGCGATCCGCTGCTCCTCCGGGAGCCGGCGCAGCGCATCCTGCAATCGTTGCGTTTCGATGGGGTCGACGACCGGTGCATCAACCGCCGCCACCGGAGCGAGGCGGGCGGCTTTGAGTTCGCGAGCGTCGCGACGGCCCTCACTTCGGAGTGTCGCGAGCGACTCGTTGCGTACGCACGCAACCAAGTACGCCTTTAACATCTCGCGGTCGCCATTGAAGCGATTCGGGGACTGCCATACCCGCAGGAGGGCATCGTGTACGCAGTCTTCAGCGCGTTCGCTATCGGAAATGACGTGGCGCGCAACGCTGAAGAAAAGACGCGACCACAGCGCGTACACTTGCTCGAGGCCCAAGGGCTTGCGCGCAACAAAGGCCTCGACAAGCTCGTCCATCTAACGGCTGACATACGGCCCCGTGGGTTTCACGCCCTTGGTATGCCGCCGATGCCGGTTTCGGATGGCCCGACCCATCCGCGCGTGCCGGTGGCGGCATATGCACCCACATGAACACGATTTTCACTACCCTCCAAGTCGCCTTGCTGGCCGTCGCCCTCACCGCCGGCGCCAACGCCGCCGTTCCACCGCTGCTTCCGGCCGTCGCGACGGTCCGCATCAAGGATTTCAAATACAATCCGCCGGCGCTAACCGTCCACGTGGGGGACCGCGTCACATTCGTCAACGACGACGACGAAGCGCACACGGTGACGGCGACCGACAAATCGTTCGATTCCGAAGGGCTCGACACCGCTGGTACCTGGCAGCACGTGTTCGCGAAGCCCGGCACCTACCGCTATTTTTGCGAATTACATCCTTATATGAAAGCGATCATCATCGTACTGCCTGCCACGAAGTAAGGGAGCCCAAACATGAAACGCGACAGCTTTCTCAAACACGTTGCCTGGACCGGGACCGGTATCGCGTGGTCGTTGTCGAGCGGCGGCCTATTCAATGCTCAAAAAGCACTGGCTGCGGATGGCACCATTTCGTTCGTTCAAATTAGCGATAGCCACATCGGCTTTGCGCGCCCCGAAAATATGGACGTAACCGGAACGCTGCAGAAGACCATCGCTGCGATCAACGCGATGCCGGTGCAACCGGCGTTCGTCGTTCACACCGGCGACGTGACCCATCTTTCCAAGCCCGCGCAATTCGACACGGCCAAACAAATCCTCGGTACGCTCAAGGCTCCGCTCGTCGTCCTGCCGGGAGAACACGACGTCATCGGTACTCCGGATGCATTCTTCACGGCCTTTCGCCGAAGCGATGCCCCTAAGGGATGGTTCTCGTGGGACCAAGGCGGCGCGCACTTTTTGTCGCTCGTCAACGTCTTCAACTTCGAAATCGACGGGAAGCTCGGAACCGAGCAGATCGACTTTGTCGAGAAGGACCTCGCGGCGCAGAAGAGCTCAACCCCAATCGTCGTCTTCGCTCACGTTCCGCTCTACGCGCTTTTTCCCCCGTGGGGCTGGACGACGGAGGATGGTTCGCGCGTCCTAGCGGCGCTGCGTCGCTTCAATGCGGTAACCGTGCTGAACGGGCACATCCATCAGATCGTCCAGCACACCGACGGTAACATCCGGTTCGCAACCGCGGCTTCCACCGCGTATCCGCAGCCGGCACCGGGCACGGCGGACAAACCAGGCCCGTTAAAGGTGCCGGACAGCAAGTTACTGAGCGTGCTGGGCTACCGGAGCGTCGAGATCGCACGCAATACCGCAACAGTTGCCGACCACTCACTCCAAACCTAACAACACTACGACCGGCGCAGTAACGTTTCCTTGAAGTCATGGGGCGACGTCCCATTCGTTGCTGTTTGAGAATTCGAAGAGCATGTTGGGAGCCCAGCCGCGTACGGCAGGGTTAGTAGCGGAGAAGTCGCCACGGTAGACAAGCGGAACGAAGATGGCGGCGTTCGTGACGAGGCGTTGCATAGCACTAAAGGCGGAGCGCCGCGCCGCTCGGTTCAAGAGCTGCGACTGTTCCGCGAAGAGCCGGTCGTATTGGGGATCGCACCAGCGCTGTGTGTTCGGACCGGCCGGAGCAACGCGATCGCACGTCCAAAACTCGCTCTGTTCGGGATCGCTGCCGCCGTAATATCCACCCCATGCGAGGTTGAAACGACCGCCGTAATACACGCCGCCGGGCGTTGCGTAGTACACGGTCGAGGGATAACCGCGGACGGTCGCTTCGACCCCAACTCTGGCTAGGTCTTCCTGGGCGAGGGTTGCTAAGTTCCGGCTTTCCTCGTCATACGTGCCATACACCACATCGATCGCCAGGCGGCGTCCCGACTTGACGCGGTAGTCGCCCGAGCGCCGCCAGCCGGCCGCATCAAGATCGCGCGCCGCCCTCGCGGGATTGTATGGCAGCGGCTCGATCGACGGGTCGTGTGCCCAAATGACCGCGGGCATTTCCGTCGTTGCGACCGTCCACAGCCCGTAGTAGACGTTCCGAGCGATTTGTGTTCTATCGATCGCTTCAAGAAGCGCGCGTCGGACGCGAACGTCATTGGTGGGGTAGCGCTGGGTTTGAAATGAAAGATACGCGATGCGATTCTTCTGCGTGCGTACCAGCCGCGTGTTCGGGAGCGAACGCGCCTGCACGGCTAACACGTCCGTCAGATAATCGACGACGTCGACCGCGCGCGTGCGCAACAGCAAGAGCTCGGTACCACGATCGGGTACGATCTTGAGGACGAGGCGGCGAAGATGCGGCTTTCGCCATGCGTAGGGATTGGGCTCCAAGACGACGTTCTCGCCGCGCCGCCAACGCACGACGCGAAATGGCCCGCTCCCGAACGGATGCTCGTTCCAAGCGGCGCGTGTGAGGTCGGTGCTCGCAAACGCATGGGCCGGCAGAATTCCATAGATGTAATCCGTCACCGCAAAGAGGGCCGAGACCGCACCGGCCCACGGCCGGCGCAGGTGCAGAACGACGGTGTACGGATCCGGAGTGTCGAGTCGTTCGATCAGGCGATACGGTTGCTCTTCGACGACCGGATTTCGCGGATCGAGGATCGCACGGTACGTGAACGCAACGTCCTTGGACGTCAGCGGCACCCCGTCGGCGAAGCGGGCATTTCGGCGCAGATGATAGGTCACGCGCCGGCCGTCGCCGGAAACGTCGCCGTTCTCCACGGTCGGAACGCGCGCCGCGACCAGGGGAACCAGCGTGTTGTGCGGGCCCAAGCCAACGAGTGGCTCCGCGTAAAGCTGCGTCACGTCGATGTCCGCTTGGAGGAATACGAAGAGCGGATTCAGCGAGGTGGGGTCGTTCGCGCGCACGATCGTCATCTCGTGCGGTGTTCCCCACCCGTGCGGGCCGCTTACCCGCGTGCAGGCCGTTGCAAACGCGAGCGATAGCGTCAGCCACCGCCTCAACGTAGCGCGACCGCCGGGCGACGATTTCCGATTTTCGTGGCGCGGACGCGCCGGTAGAGCGCAACGCGCTTGAGTTCCATGGCAGTGAGATATGGGCCGCTCTGCCTTGCCCCCTCTTCGATGTGAATGTTTGCACGGTTTTACCTAAAATTGTGGGCGTGAATACCGTTGGCGACTCCCTGGTCGTTGAAAGCGTAAATACGGCGCGCGATCAAGTCGATACAGCCGCCTTCCTTTTGCAGCTTCCCGTCGATGACGAGCATTGCAGCGCTGCGGATCGTGCGGCGGTAGCGTTCGTAGACATCGGGCCGGACGATCACGTTGACGAGGCCCGTTTCGTCCTCGAGCGTTAAAAATACGAAACCTTTAGCAGTACCCGGACGTTGCCGCGTGATGACTAAGCCGCCAACGCGACAGATGAGGTTTGGAGGCATTTCAGCCAGACGCACCGCCGGAATGACGCGCTGGGCGTCGAGTTGCGTCCGGAAGTGCATCATCGCCTGTCCCTGCGGTGTGACCCCGGTCGACCACAGATCGAACGCCGTCTCTTGCTTCGGCGCCACCGGTTTGAACCGAACCGCCGGTTCCTCGACGTTCATCAGCTTGCCGAGTTCGCCGCGCGCTTCGCGCTCGTCGATCGCCCGCAGCGCCCACATCGCCTCGCGACGCGACTTGAACCACGGTTTGAACGCTCCGGCGATCGCGAGGTTTTCGAGCGCCTCCTTCTCCAACTGCGTCCGCTGCGCGAAGTCGAGCATGTCGGCAAAGGCGCCCTTCGCCCTTCCTTCCAATCGTTTGCGCTGCACTTCACCGAGGCCGCGAATCAGATGGAAACCTAGTCGCAGCGCACCGTCAACATCCACGTGCGACCAGTATTCGCTTGCATTCACCTCCACCGGCTTCACCACCACCCCATGCCGGCGTGCGTCGTTGACCAGCACCTCCGTCGAGTAAAATCCCATCGGCTGCACGTTGAGGATCGCCGCGGCGAAGATCGCCGGGAAGCGGCATTTTACATATGACGAGGCGTACGCCAGCAACGCGAAGCTGGCCGCGTGCGATTCCGGAAAGCCGTAGTCGGCAAACCCTTCGAGCATGTGAAACAGTTGCTCGGCGGCCGCACGCTCGATGCCGTTGGCCACCATGCCGTCGAGCAGCCGCGGATAAATCTCTTGCATCCGCGCGCGCGAGCGTTTGTGCCCCATCGCGCGGCGCAGCCGATCGGCTTCGCCGGGTGTAAAGCCGGCGGCCTCGATCGCCATGCGCATGCCCTGTTCCTGAAACAGCGGCACGCCCATCGTGCGCTCCAGCACCGGCTTGAGTTTCGGATGCGGATAGGTCACCCGTTCCAAGCCGGCACGCCGCCGCAGAAACGGATGCACCATCTGCCCTTGAATCGGGCCGGGGCGAATGATCGCGACTTGCATGACGATGTCGTAGAAGCATGCCGGCTTCATGCGCGGGAGCATCGACTGCTGGGCGCGCGACTCGATCTGAAACACGCCGACGGTGTCGGCGCGTTGAATCATCTCGTAGGTCGGCGGATCGTCGGCCGGAATCGTGTGCAGCGCCAGGTCGGTGCCGTAGCAGCGTTTGTGCAGCGAAAACGCTTCGCGCAGCAACGATAGCATGCCCAGCCCGAGCAGATCGATCTTGATGAGCCCGAGTTCTTGGATATCGTCCTTGTCCCACTGGACGATCGTGCGGTCGCGCATCGTCGCCCACTCCACCGGCGCGACGCGCACCAGCGGATCGCGGGTGAGCACCATGCCGCCGGAGTGGATGCCCATGTGACGGGGAAAGTTTTCCAAGCGCTTGCACAGTGCGGGAAGTCCTTCGACCGCGCGCTCCTTCGACTGCGCGCCTTCGGCGCTCTCTTCAGAATGACGCAGCGTCGCGCAGGCTTCCTCGAGAGATTCGGTGGCTTCGTGTTCGTGTGCGAGCGCGTCCACCTGTTTCAGGCTCAAGCCGAGTGCCTTACCGGCGTCGCGCAAGGCCGAGCGCGCGTGGTAGGTGATCACCTCGGCGGTCATCGCCGCGTTGGAGCGCCCGTAGCGATTGTAAACGTATTGAATTACTTTTTCGCGATCTTGGTGGGCGAAGTCGATGTCGATGTCGGGAATTTCACGGCGCTCTTCCGACATGAAGCGTTCGAACAGCAGCTTCATGCCAATCGGATCGACGGCGGTGATGCCGAGCGCGTAGCACACCGCCGAGTTGGCTGCCGAGCCGCGCCCTTGGCAAAGCACGCCGAGCTTCATCGCCTCCTGCACGATGTCCCAGACGATCAAAAAGTAGCCGGCGAGATCCATCCGGGCGATGATGCCGAGTTCGTATTCGAGTTGACGCTCGACGTCGGAATGCAGCGGGGTGCCGTAGCGCACCGCAGCCCCGCGATACACCAGCTCGCGCAGGTATGACTGCCGCGTCTTGCCTTCTTCCACCGGAAACAACGGAAACTGCCCCACCAGCCGTTCCAGCCGAAAACCGCACCGCTGCGCGATTTCCAGCGTGCGCGCAATTGCATCGGGATGCGGCCAAAACAGTCGCCGCATCGCCGCGGCCGATTTCAGATGATACTCGGCATTCGGCCGCAATCGATGATCGGCGCGGGCGCGTTCGAGATGGGTACCGAGCTTCACGCAGCACAGCACGTCGGCGAGATCGGCGTCGCCCTTATCGGCATATGCCACCGCATTGGTCGCAACGCACGGCACCTGTAACTCACGTGCGAGCAAAACCAAGCGCTGGTTGCGCTGCGCTTCTTCTTCCGTTAAGTGCTGCTGCAGTTCCACATAAAACCGGTCGCCGAAGATGGCACGCCAGCGGCGAACCTCGGCACCGGCTGCCGCCAGTCCATCGCGACCCAGCGCGCGTTCCACCCGGCCGCACGGACCACCGGAAAGCGCGATCAGTCCATCGCTGCGGCCGGCGAAGTCGTCGAGCTGCAAACGCGCGTCGCCCTTGCGGCCGTGCAGTTGCGCGCGCGAGATCAGTTCGCAGAGATTGGCGTAGCCGCACGCGTCTTCGACCAGCAGCACGATGCGCGTCCCGTCGTCGAAGGTTAGCTCGCTGCCGACGATGGCGGCGATGCCCCGCTCGCGCGCCCGCCCGGCAAACCGCACGCTGCCGTAGAGACCGTCGCGGTCGGTCAGCGCGATCGCCGCCAGGCCGAGTTCGGCCGCGCGGTCGGCTAGCGCTTCGGGATGCGAACCACCCTCGAGGAACGTGAAATTCGACCAGCTATGCAGCTCGGCATACGATGCAGGCGCCGCCATGGGAGCCAGCATATCGAACGTATGTTCGTATGTCAAGGGCGTCTGCGGTTCGTCCGTGAACCCGGCCCATGATGACCGACGCCGAGCTCCGGCCATACCTCGGCCGGCGAGTTTCCGTCCACTTCACCAACGGCGACGTGATCTCGGGAAGATTGGTCGTGGGTGAGGCGCATCTGGTGCACAACCAGCCGTATGCGATCGAGATCCCCGGCCGCTCGCCGGGAGAAAGCCCGTCGTGGTTCGGCGTGCCGCACGCTTCCGCCGTCGCCACGATTTTGGTCTTGGACGAAGACGAGGTGACCAACGAATAGGTCCGTCGCCGTGAACGCTCGCGCGCCGGATCGCGAATCGCTGCGCGCCCGCATCAGCGTGGCGGTCGACCTCGCGATCGGCAACGTTCCCGCGCAGGCACATCGCGCGCTGGAGCAAGTCGCGCCGGTTGTCGGTTCGGGTGATGACGAAATCGTTGCGCTCTACTTTCAAGCGCGCGCGATCGCGCACATCAAAGCGCGCGTGATACGCCAGGGATTCGAGGCGTTCGAACTCGCGCTCGCGGCCGCGCGCCGATACGGCGAGCCGGCGCTCTGCGCGCGCATTCTCATTAACTACGGAACGGCCGCCGTCCAAGACGGCAGCGTGGCATTAGCGATCGCGTGTCTCGAAGAAGCGCTCGAAACGTCGCGCCGCATCGAGGCCGCCCAACGGCTTGCCGAAGCGCTGGAAAAAGCGCACGCGATCGGCAGTGCCAAGCCCGTCGCAATGGTCAGCCTCGCCGAAGCCCTCTTTGCCGCCGGCGAATTCGAACGCGCGGCGACGTTGCTTCACGAGTTGCACGCTGTCCGCAGCGGCAGCTCCGCGCATCTGCTCTCGGCCGCCGCCGCCGGAATTCCGCTGGGAATCATGCTCGGCGACGAAGCGCTGTTGGCTTTGAGCAGCGATCCCAGTTTGCTCGACCTGGCGTTTGCGCGACCCGAACAGTGGCTGCTCGGTCCTCTGGTCGAATCGTTCTGCGCGCTCTACGAGCATCGCGGCCGGCGCGAAGAGCACGACGCGCTGCTCGATCGCAGCCTCGAGTCGCTGCCGTTGCTGGATAACAGCTTGCAGCTTGGGATTCGGGCCGCGCGCCTCGGATCGGCCGCGCACCTTCCGCGCATCGCGGCGCTGATGACGCGTCAATGCGGCGCGGAAACGTCGAGCTTGCTGCGCGCGCATCAAGACGTCTTCGAAAGCTTCGTTGCGATGCGCCGCCAAATGCCGGAGCGCGCCCGCAAGCTCGGATTGCAGGCCGAGCGCGAGTTCGCGCAGGCCGGCCGCCCGTTGATGC
>JBAUZB010000046.1:0-1609 GCA_049585095.1 Candidatus Tumulicola sp. | reverse complement strand
GTTGGAAGGCGGTCCGAAGCGGTGCGGTCGCCGTTGGAGCCGGCGCCGTCGCGTAGCATATCGTAGGTTTCGAGTGCAAGATCGACGGTGTTGCCGTACGCAACAATGGCGACGCCGCGGCCGCGGCGCAGCACTTCTGCTTTTCCGTGGACGATCGGCGCGAGCGCCTCGTCTCGCTGCCGGCCGCTCGTCGAACCGCGCGGATAGCGAATCGCTGCCGGCGAATTCAGCGTGAGCGCGTGCTCGATCATCGGCTCGAGTTCGGCCTCGCATCGCGGCGCCATCACCGTCATGTTCGGCAGCGTACGCAGGTATGCGATGTCGTAGAGTCCCATGTGCGTCGGCCCGTCGTCACCCACGAATCCGGCACGATCCATGCAAAATACGACCGGCAAGTTTTGAACTACGACGTCGTGCACGATTTGGTCGTAAGCCCGCTGCAAGAACGTCGAATAAATCGCACAAACCGGGCGCAAGCCGCTCGATGCCAAGCCGGCCGCAAAACACACCGCGTGCGCCTCGGCGATCCCGACGTCGAAGTAGCGTTCCGGAAAGCGTTTGCCGAACTTGGATAGACCGGTTCCGTCGGGCATTGCGGCCGTAATACCGACCACGCGTGGGTCTTTCTCGGCAATCGCGATCATCGCATCGCCGAACACATCTTGGAACTTCGGCCGAGCCCCCTGGCTGGTTTTCTTCGATCCATCGCTCGGCTCGAACGCATTCGCGCCGACGCCGTGAAACGTACGCGAATCGCGCTCGGCCGGTTCGTAGCCCTTGCCTTTGACGGTTCGGACGTGCAGTAAGACCGGCCGGTCGAACGCGCGCGCCGTAGACAGCGCGTCGACGACGGCATCGAAGTTGTGGCCGTCCACCGGACCGATGTAGCGAAACCCCAGCTCTTCGAAGATGACCGCAGTTTTCTCGGTCGGAGAGATGAAGCGCATCGCGCCGATTTCGGCCGATTCGATCGCCTTCTTCGCCGCCCCGCCGAGCGGAATGCGGTCGAGCACCATTTTTCCGGTCTTGCGCGCGAAGTTTGCAAACGGTTTCGTCCGCAGCACCGACAGGTACGAGGCAATCGATCCGACGTTGGGCGCGATCGACATCTCGTTGTCGTTGAGAATCACGATGAATTGGCTTTTGAGGGCGCCGGCGTTGTTGAGCGCCTCGTACGCCAAGCCGCCGGTCAGCGCGCCGTCGCCGATCACCGCGACCACCGTTTCGTCGCCGCCGGTGAGATCGCGTGCATGCGCCATCCCGAGCGCCGCGGACACCGACGTACTGGCGTGACCGGCCCCGAAAACGTCGTATTCCGATTCGACGCGCATCGCAAAGCCAGAAAGACCACCGCCTTTTCGAATGGTCCCGAAACGGTCGCGCCGGCCCGTCAGAATCTTATGCACGTACGTTTGATGGCTCACGTCCCACACGAGTTTGTCGGTCGGGAGGTCGAGCACGCGGTGCAAGGCGAGCGTTACCTCGACGATTCCAAGATTGGGCGCCAGATGGCCGCCGTTGACGGCGCACGTCTGGACGAGCATTCCGCGGATCTCGCTGGCGAGGAGGTCGATTTCTTCGCGCCGGAGGCGTTTGACGTCGGCAGGGG
>JBAUZB010000045.1:0-5105 GCA_049585095.1 Candidatus Tumulicola sp. | reverse complement strand
GGTATAATACGTGTTCGCCACGCCAGGCAATGCGTGGTCACGGCGCCCGCATCGACGCGCATGCGCTTTGCTTCGAGCGCTCACAGATGCAATGGCGCCACGATCGGCGGCGTGGCTGCGGGTGTGGCTCGGTGGCCGTGACGCCTGGCGAAGTGAATCCACGAAGAACAGGGTAAACCTCAGACAAACATTACTGCACCGGTTGCGCACTCGGAAAGATCCATGTCCCGTTCAAGATCCCGGCTCGGGGACGATAGAGGCGCACCATATAGTTCCAATCGGACATCGTCGGCAGGCAATTCGGAATCTTACCGTCGCAGCCGCCGAACTGAATAGCGACGCTGCCATCAGCGCCTTTCTGTGACGTGACACTGTTGAACGCCCTCGCAGGTGCAATGGCGACGCGATCGATGGCGTGGCTGCGGGGCGGCTAGGGTTCGACTGTTGTTCGGCGCGATCGGTCGGCAGCCGACAGCGCCCACTCTTTGGCTCCGAACCATCTTTGTGTCCTATACAGCTTCGCTGAAGACGATGCCAACGTTACTATCGCCACCGAGCTCGGTCGTTCCGTACAGTCTACCTTCGAAAGTGCTGAGTCCGGAGTAGTCTATTGGTTCTGCACCCCCATTCCGGCCATTAAATGTGTGCAGGGTCGTCAGGCTGCCTGACGGCGTAATTTTGTAGACGGTTCCAGCATTGGTACACGAACTTCCCTGAAAGGTACCGATCGTCGATCCAAAGAAGTTACCATTGACGCTCAGCAGTCCAGTTGTCGGATGACAACCATTTGAAGCTCCATCGAAATTGTAGAGGGTGGAGAACTGGCCGCCAAGCCCGATCTTAAAGACTGTGCCGAATCCATAGGATCCTCCCTTAACGCTTGTGCCGTACAGCCATCCGTTTTGGTATAGCGCGTTTGCCTCCGGCTGTTCCCCATCGCTGCCCTTAAAGTTGTGAAGGATTTTTTCTGATCCGGACGTCGTTATTCGGTACACGGTGCCCGCATAGCCCTTGCCACCGCCTGCCGTCGTTCCATAAAGCACGCCGTTTACTGGTATCAGGGTTCCCCATGGTCCGGAGCCGTCAGGTACCCCTTTGAAGAAGTGCAGAATACGTTCCGACCCGCCCGTCGTGATGCTGAACACTGTCCCGTAGCCCCCGTTCTTTTGGTTGTAGGGGCCGCCAATGCCCGTCGTCCCATAGAGCGTTCCGTTATAGGCAACAAGAACGCCTACGGGGTTGCCGCCATCCCGGCTGCCTCCGTGAAAACTGCGCAACAACTTAAACGAGCCTCCGGGAGTGATCCGGTACACTGTGCCGTCATTGCTTGTTCCACCATAGAAGGTCGTGCCGTAAAACGCTCCGTTGTAGTAGAGTAGTCCCGCCCACGGAGTTTGCCCATCTGCGCCATTAAAGCTATGCAAGACGGTTTCCGCGCCGCCGGGCGACATTTTGTAAACCGTTCCGTCGCCGCTCTTACCACCGCCCCCCGTTGTTCCGTAGAAGAAGCCGTTAACTGCGATGGGGGCCTGATCGGGGTATGATGCGTCTTTAGCGGTTTTGCCAAAAGAGTAGATGACGCGAAAGCTCATATCCGGTAAAGTTGTGGCACGAAGAGAAGTTCGCTGGCTTTCGATATTGGGAAAGGCGTGTCCGGAAAGACTGCCTGAGCAACCGGACAGCATAAGCAGGCCGACTATGTTAGCAAGGGGGGCGAACCGGTTCACACTACCTCCAAAAACAATCAGGCGCAACGAAGCGCGGCCTAGGCTAGTTCCACGAGTAAGGCTGCGTTCCATCGCGGCGCCAAGCGGCATCGCCTGAAAGAGATTCCCGGCCACGCGCTCGCAGCTGCAATGGCGCCGCGATCGGTTGCGTGGCTGCGGGGCGGCTAGGACTACGCTAAGCCCGTAGCGCGATGCGGCCTCGCGGGCGGGGCGGCGGGGCGTGGCGGGTCGCATCTCTACGAGCCATAGATATAGTCGATCTTGAACAGCTCCTTACCGTCAGGCTGCCTGCATGAGCCGTACAACACAATGCCTTTGAACGTTCGCGCCACGGAGTCTAGCGCGACATCGACGGTGACATTCTGCATCAGCGGCGGAAGATGGGGCGCCCCCTCAACGGGTCCGTTCTCAAGATTGTCTATAACAATCGAGGCCATGCCAAAGTTTAATTTGTGATCCACCGCGTAGGTTTCGAGGGCAATCGCGATTGTGTCTACCGCTGACTTTGGAGTGTACTGTGAACCCGAGTCCAGCGTCAGCACCGGCATCCTTGTTCGCAATGCCGACGTCGAGACACTTCCTATCGTAATCCTAAAAATTCCGGACTCGTCTTGCATTATGGTGACCTGCGGATCGTTCCGAAAAATCTGTCGGACCGCCGTTATCCCTGTGGCCCCCTGCGATGCTGGCTGAACCTCTACGTTAGGGAAAAAAAGCTGGTTTTGGCCCGGGCATACGCCGCCATAGTTTATTCGTGCGGCTCCGGCTCCGCCGGCGGATTTCATCACAGGGCGGAGGTAGCCGGCAGCCGCACTACCGATTCCAACCTTTGCCGGCGGGGAAGCAATGCCAAGGATGGTCAGCGAGACTGCCAGCATCTTTACGGCTAGCAATGCGATGCGCCGATCGGCGGCTGCAATCCGCCACCCATTTTGCCGACCCCTACTCATCGACGTAATCAAGCGAAAACCGAAACCATCCTCCAGGTTCAGGGCGCTCGCATATACCGTAGAAGACGATGCCCTTTAAAGTTCTCACTACAGAGTCAAGAGCCTCATCTACGGTTACCCCCTGTATCAGTCTCGGAAGATGGGGCTCCCCTCGCGTCGGGCCGTTCCAAAAGATATCTAAGAGGGAATTCATCGTGTCAACGTTCAGCCGGTGCTCCGCTGCAGCGACTTCTGAGCTTTGCTTGATCGCTTCAACGGCTCCCAGCCCACGGTACTGAGCGAACAAGTCGAGTGTTAGAGTCTGAATCCTTGTCTGCAATATTGCCGTGGACGGAGTTCCTATCGTAATTCTAAGCATTCCCGATGGATCCGATGTGACGTTGACATTTGGATCGTTTTGAAATAGCCGGCGCACCGCGGGCAGCCCCGCGGCCCCCCGTGGAAGCGGCTGGAGGTCTAGTGCAGGGAAAGGCGGGTCTTCATCCCCGCACAATCAGATTTAGCAAGATAGTACACTCGGGCGGCCCCTCCGACGTCCTTGATGGCTGGCCGCAAGGCGTTGAACAGAGCCCTTTGGTTATCAACGGATGCTTGGGCAGGGGACCTTACCTGTGCTTGGAGCGGCGCGGCCGCCACTGGGAATAGAATCGCACAGACGGCAAGCGCACAATAACGCCGCGACATGTGAAGCGAGTACCATCGTCGTTTAAGCGAACTGAGTTTCCGTGAGGCGTGCATTGGTCGAAGGCCAAGGCGTCGCGTGCGAGCGTTCTCCCAGTGGCCCAGCATTACGAGTCTACGAGTTCCCGCAACGCCTCCCAGTGCCGCGGATGCGGAACCTTCGCACCAGCCCGGATGCGCGGGCAGGCTGCGAGCGAGAGCCCCGCAGCCTTGGCGATCTCCTTGAGCGAGAACGCATCGAGCTTCGGCGCGATCTCGCGCCTGAACGAGGCCAGTCGTGATGGAACTGAGCGCCGTTGCGCCGAACATTGCCAGGGCTAGGAATCGCGGTCTGGACAACTGCCGCACCGAAGCAAAACCCACGACACCGCATCAAACAAAGAAAGCACGCATTATGAGCAACCACGAAGCGCCCTGGGAAAAGCCCCAGGCGATGTCCATACCCAAAGGAGGGTATTTCGAACGCGTGGAGGGCAACTATGGCCCGGCCTTTCCGCAAACGCCGGCAAATTACGGCTTCACGATCATTGCGAAGGTAAAGCCGGGGCGAGAGCCTGCCATACGCGCACATGGCGACACCATAGAGAAGGCGATAAAAGCCGATCCGAACTTTCTCGCGCCGTTGAAGCTGCATTTCTTAAAATGGGTGCTGTTCGATATCGGCGGCGAAACGTATTTTATGTATCAGGGAATCTTCGATACCGACTTCGACAAGTACACCGACGACGCCGTCGCGCTGTTTGGGAAATCAGGGCTGACGACGACGTTTGAAAATCTCGAAGGCTTTCCGGATGACTGGAAAACGAACCCTCCCGCCTTCATAAGATTTGTCCGCGATCACCACTGGCCCAGCTTTTTGGAGATCGGCGAGTATCCGTACGTAAGCTCGGACGAAATAAAGAAGGCGCTACGAATCAAGCAGAACTTCGGGGAAATGCTCGATCAGATGCAATAGGGGATGCGAAGTGTTTGTGCGTGAGGCAAGGGACGGGCCGAGTAGCACGGCCAGGCATTGGGGCCGCGTCGTCGTACTGGTCGAGGCTGGGAGTGGCGCTAGCGTTGCACGCCGTCCGTTAGCCACCGGCCCCAATCGATCGATAAGAGAAAAGAGACCATGACAGACCGGTCCGAAGCCCGACGCAACAAAGCAAGCACCATAGACCGCACTGTGCTTCCTGTACCTGCCCCTCAGTATCCGCCAATCACCGAGCTTGATGCGAATAACGCCAAACCTCCGCCACGGTTCGAAGTAAAGGCGCCGAAAGGTGCGCCCAATGTCGTCGTCATCCTTCTCGACAACATGGGCTTCGGCGATATATCAACGTTCGGAGGACCGATTCAGATGCCGACGTTGGACCGTTTGGCTGAGACCGGCCTGCGCTACAATAATCTCAAAGTGCCGCCGCTGTGTTCTCCCAGCCGCGCGGCTCTGCTGACCGGTCGTAACAGCCACAGTACGAACTTCGGCGTAATCTCGGAAATTGCCACCGGCTTTCCGGGATACACTGCGATGCGTCCGGACAGCATTTCGATGTTGCCACAGATTTTGCGGCTTAACGGCTATAACACGGCCATGTTCGGAAAGTGCCACGAGCTTGGTCCTTGGGAGGCCAGCGATGTCGGGCCGTTCGACCGGTGGCCGGTACATAGCGGATTCGAGAGGTTCTACGGCTTCATGTCCGGCGAAGCCGATCTCTTTCATCCGGTCATTTACGACAACCTAACCAGGTTAGATGTGCACCCCGAT
>JBAUZB010000044.1:0-8741 GCA_049585095.1 Candidatus Tumulicola sp. | reverse complement strand
CACGACGCCGGCGCGATCTCCGTGCGCGGCCCGGGCCGCGTCGAACAGTACACTACGCCGACGATCCCGATCGCGATCATCGGCAGCGCGTAGAGTTGTCCGCCGGTAATGCCCATCCACGCGAAATCGGCGTGTCGCCAGATTTCGGCGATGCTTCGCGTGATGCCGTACATCGTAAACCAGGCCCAGGCGACGACGCCGTCTTTCGGTTTGCTGCGATAGAGAATCAAAAGGATCGGCAGCGTGAGAATGTCGAGAATCGCCTCGTAAATCTGGGCCGGGTGTAAGTAGTTAGGATAGCCCCAAACACCGGCGTCTTTTGGAACCATGCACCAGGGGCGATCCGGGTAGCAGATTTCTCCCCATAACTCGTCGTTGATGAAGTTCACGCAACGAACCAGGGTGATGCCGATCGGAAGCATCATGACGACCTCGTCGCTCAGCACCCGGAATCTCAATCCGGGATGCTTGCGTAGAAACAGCGCGATCGCCACGATGACGCCGACCAGACCACCGTGAAACGCCATTCCTCCGTTCCAGACCGCAACGAAGTTGATCGGATTCGAAAGGTAGGTCGAGAGATCGTGTTTGCTGATGATGTCGTTCATGACGAAGAACGTGCGGCCGCCGACGAGCACGCCGATCAACCCGTAAAAAAGAAAATCCTGAATTTGCTCCTTCGTCAGGCCGAGGCGACGGCGCCCGGCGGGCCGAGCCATCCAAAGGTAAACGCAAACGAATGCGACGAGGTACGCGATGCCGTACCAATGGATCTTCAGCGAGCCGAGATGGATCGCGACCGGGTCGATATTTGTCGGATAGGTGAACCAGTGATGCATTCGTACAGGCCTTATTCAGACGGCGGGATAACCATTTTGGGCGCATGACCTCGACGACGCACATTACGGTAGGCATCGCCTTCCTGGCGGGGCTCGTTTCCTTCGTATCGCCGTGCGTCCTTCCGCTGGTTCCAGCCTACCTTTCGTTGTTGACCGGCGAGAGTCTCGAGGATTTGAAGGCGGAAGCCGCGGCCGGAGCGAGGGTACAGACGCTGGCACACGCAACGGCCTTCGTTCTCGGCTTTAGCGTGGTGTTCGTGATTCTGGGTTTGACCGCCAGTGCGATCGGCGGCCTGCTCAACCAGCACCGCACGCTGGTCTCGCAGGTCGGCGGCGTCATCGTCGTCATCCTCGGGCTGCAGATGATGGGCATGATCCGCGTTCCGTACCTCATGATGGACAAGCGGGCCCACCCGCAACGGCAGGGGCGGCGGACGTTATGGACCTCGCTCGTCGTCGGCATGGCGTTCGCCGCCGGTTGGTCCCCGTGCATCGGCCCGATCCTGGCAGGCATTCTTGCCGTTGCGTCGCAGCAGCACAACGCCGCCGCGGCCGTATTGCTGTGTTCGTACTCGCTCGGGCTAGCGGTACCGTTCCTTCTCACCGCCGCCGCGATCGGCGCCGTGTTGCCGGCACTCAACCGGGTGAAGCGCTTTCTTCCCGCCGTCGAGTTCGCTGCCGGTGCATTTCTGATCGTCGTCGGTCTGGTCTTAGTCAACAACGCATTTCTCAACGTCGCAGGATGGTTCTATCAATTTGTCCCCCAACCGAAACTATAAGAACTTAAATCTCATCCATACGCTGGTCGTCGCGGGCGTCGCGATCGCCGTGCTGTGGCTCGACCAGTTCACCAAGCATCTCGTCGTTGCGTCGTTCCTGCCGGGCGAGAGCCGGTTCGTTATCCCGCATTTTTTGAAATGGACGTACGAACGTAACGTCCACGGCGCCTTCGGGCTGTTCGGCAGCAACGCGGTCCTCTTGATCGCCATGGCGATCGTCGTGCTGGTGCTTTTCTGGTTCAGCTTTCGCGACGCCGCCGCACGGTCGCTCACCGTGCGCATCGCGTTCGGAATGATCGTCGGAGGTGCCGTCGGAAACGTTCTCGACCGCGTGCACTACGGCTACGTAATCGATTTCATCGATTTTTATCGAATCTGGCCGAATATCTTCAACATCGCCGACTCGTGCATCACGGTTGGCGTCGGGCTACTCCTGATTTCTAGCCTTGTTACACGTCGTCACCGCTGACGAGGCCGGCAAACGCACCGACGTCGTGGTCGCCCGGCTTTCGAACGCCTCGCGCGCGCTCGTCGCCGACGCCCTCAAACGCGGCGCCGTCCGGATCAACGGGGAATTGGGTAAAGCCAGCCGTCCACTCGAGCAAGGCGATCGGCTGGAGTTCGAGATTGCGCGGCGCGCCGAACCGATCGCCGCACCGGAAGCCATCGAAATTCCCATCGTCTACGAGGACGAAGATCTCGTCGTCATCGACAAGCCGGCAGGCATGGTAACGCATCCGGCGCACGGTTCGCGCAGCGGCACACTGGTCAACGCGTTGCTCGCGCATCTCGGTACTGGCCTTCCCGGCGACGCGCTACGGCCCGGTCTGGTTCATCGCCTCGACCGCGATACGTCGGGATTGCTCGTCGTGGCCAAGAACGACGCCGCGTTGTCGGGCCTCGGTATCGCGATGAAAGCGCGCGCGATAACGCGGGAGTATCTCGGACTCGTGGTGGGCGTCCCGGAGCAGCGCCGTGGAACGATCGAAGGCCCGATCGGACGCGATCCGCGTAACCGCCTGAAATTTGCGATTACCGGCGACGGCAAGCCGGCGATCACGCACTATGAAGTGCGCACTGTTTTCCCAAAACACGCCGAGCTGATCTTTCGGCTGGAAACCGGACGAACCCATCAGATCCGCGTGCACTTGTCGGCGATGGGACACGCGATCGTCAACGATCGCAGCTATGGAAGGCAAGAGGCGCGCTTCGATCTTCCCGGACAAGCGTTGCACGCCTGGCGCCTCCAATTCGTTCACCCGCGGAGCGGGACGAGGCTTGAATTCGAGGCGGATCCGCCCGAGGGCTACCTGCGCGCGCGAGAGATGCTTCGCGGAAGTGACTGACGCCGACGCGGCTCGCCGGGCGTTCTTCACGCTGAATGCGACCGACGGCGGGGCTCGAAGCGGAACGCTCGCCTTGACGCACGGCGTGGTGGAAACGCCGTGTTTCATGCCGGTCGGCACCGCCGCAACCGTGAAAGGGTTGACGCCGGACGAACTGCGCGAAACGCAGGCGCAAATGATACTCGCAAACGCCTACCATCTGGCATTGCGTCCGGGTCGCGATGTCATCGAGCGCGCCGGCGGCCTGCATCGCTTCATGGCCTGGAACGGTCCGATTCTGATCGATTCCGGCGGCTTTCAGGTGTTCAGCCTCGAAGGGCGGCGCAGTCTCGACGACGACGGCGTGACCTTTCAATCACATCTCGACGGCAGCGAGCGCCGGTTCACGCCCGAGAGTGTGGTGGCATTCGGTGAAGCGATCGGCGCCGACGTGGCGATGGTGCTCGCCGTGTGCGTGAAGCTGCCCGCCACCTACGAACAACTCGAAGCGTCGGTGCGCCGGACCACCGAGTGGGCGCGGCGCTCGGTCGCCGCTCATCGCTCCGCGTCGACGGTACTCTTCGGCATCGTCCAAGGGGGTCTCGACCCCGGGCTCCGGGAGCGCAGCGCTCGCGAACTCGTCGAGCTCGGCTTGCCGGGTTATGCCGTCGGCGGCCTGTCGGTTGGGGAAACGCGCGCCGAAATGTACGCTGCGGCGCGCGCTTGCGCCGAGCTCCTGCCGCCGGAGAAGCCGCGATACCTCATGGGAGTCGGGACCGTGCGCGACCTGATCGAAGCCGTCGACGGCGGGATCGACATGTTCGACTGCGTGTACCCGACGCGCTGCGGCCGCAACGGCCGTGCGATGACTCGTGCCGGCCATTTCAACGTGTTCAATGCCGCGTACGTCGATGATTTTTCACCGGTCGACGCGCAGTGCGGCTGTTCCGTCTGCCGCACCTACACGCGCGCCTATCTCGCGCACCTTTTCCGGAGCGATGAAATGCTCGGCCCGCGGCTGCTCTCCTATCATAACGTCTCGCTGCTGAACCGCCTGCTGATCGACGCGCGCCGCGCGATTGCGGCCGGCGGCTGGCACGATTTTCGAGATCACGTTTTGACCGCGGCCGCGCGGGCATAAGTCAAGGAGCATATGTCAAAGATTTTATTCGTCGTCACGAGTTGTTCCGAGATCGATTCAAACCATCCGACCGGCCTGTGGCTCGAAGAGTACGCGGTCCCGTACGCGGCCTTTCGCAGTGCCGGTTTCGACGTGGTCACGGCGAGCCCGCGAGGCGGGCCGGTCCCGATCGATCCACGCAGTCGCGAGGGCGTCCAGGCCGACGATGCCGCCGTTGCGGCGCTCGCCGAAACGTGCGCGCTGCACGAAGTCGGCGACGCCTCGCAATACGATGCGATCTTCATTCCGGGCGGGCACGGCGCGATGTTCGATCTTGCGACCAGCCTCTCGCTGAAAACGCTGCTCAGCGAATTCGACGCCCAGGGCAAGTTGATCGTTTCACTGTGTCACGGGCCGGCCGCGTTCGTCGACGCGATTCGTGCCGGCGAGCCGAAGACGCTGGTTTCCGGAAAAACGATCGCCTGTTTCACCGACGAAGAGGAACGTGCGACCGGGCTGGCCTCGCTCATGCCCTATCTGCTCGCGTCGAAGCTGCGCGAACAGGGCGCCATCGTCGTGGAAAACGCGCCATGGAAGGAACACGTCGAAGTCGATGGCCGATGGATTACGGGTCAGAACCCGCAGTCAAGCGCCGGCGTCGCCAAGGCCGTCATTGCGGCGCTTGGACCGAAGGGCTAGTGGCCTAAGCTAGGCCGTTGACGACCGCAGCGCAATCGGCGCAGATCGCGGGATGTGCCGGATCGCTGCCCAGCTCGCGAAACTTCCAACAGCGTTCACATTTTTCGCCGTCGGCCGGCGTCAATTCGAGGGCGACGACGTCGCCGTCGTCGCTCGCGGCTCGGACGAGCTCGAGCTGCGAAACGACCAGCGCCTCGCGCAAGTTGTCGCCGAGAGCCGCCAGCCGGCGATGGAGCGCGGGCGCAACCTCGAGGCGAACCTTGGCTTCGAAATCGCGCGGAGCTTCGCTGGCGGCAACGCGCGCGCGAAGATCCCGAATGCTCTTCCACAGCTCTGCGTCGTCCGACGGCTCGGCGCGCTCGTGACGGCCGGTGGGAAACGCCGAATCGAAGACGCTTTCGCTGCCCGAGCGCAGCGGTTCCGGAAGCGCTTGCCACGCCTCTTCCGCGGTGAACGAAAGCACCGGAGCGAGCACCGTCAAGAACCGCGTCAGCACGTGGAGCAATGCGGATTGCGCGCTGCGCCGGCGCGAGTCGCCGGCGGCGCGCGAGTAGAGCGGGTCTTTCAACGCGTCGAAATAGAGGCTCGACATCGCACTTTCAAACTCCACGATGCGCAGATAGGCAGCGTGGAGGTCGAAGCTTCCGTACGCCCGCCGTACGTCGTCGACGAACGCATCGGTAACCGCACATGCCAAGCGATCCAGTGGCTGCATCGCTTCCGGAGCGACGACGTCGGCGGCGCTCAGATCGGCGAGGTTCGAGAGCATGAACCGGATGCGATTGCGCAGATTTCGGTAAACGCGGCCGATTTGCTCGACGACGTTGGGGCCGAAGCGTACGTCGTCGACGAACTCCACCGACGCGATCCAGAGCCGTAAGACGTCGGCGCCCCATTTTTCCATCGCTTCGCGCGCGCCGATTCCGGTGCCCGAAGATTTCGACATCGCGCGACCCTCTTCGTCGTTCACCCAGCCGTTTTTGAGCACGTGCCGATAAGGCGCGCGTCCCTTGAGCGCGACGCCGGTGATGAGCGAACTGCGGAACCAGCCGCGATATTGATCGCCGCCCTCAAGCACCAAGTCGCTCGGCCAGGGCATTCCGTCGCGGCCGAGGACTGCGAGATGAGTGACGCCCGATTCGAACCAAATGTCGACGATGTTGCGTTCTTTTTCAAACCCGGTAGCGCCGCACTTCGGACAGGCGAACTGCGGCGGTAGAAAGGATTCCACCGGATCCGTCCACCACGCGTCGGCTCCTACGTCGGCAAAGCGCTTGGCGGCGCGCCGCGCGACTTCCGGATCGAGCACGGATTCGCCGCACGCCGAACAGACGAGCGCGGGAATGGGCGTACCCCAGGTACGCTGACGCGAGATGCACCACTCCGGATGCGTCTCGATCATCTGCCGTTGGCGGACTTTCCCCCATTTCGGAACGTACTCCACGTCGTCGATCGCGTCGATCGCCCGTTGCCGCAGCAGATTTTGATCCATGGCGATGAACCACTGCGCGGTCGCACGGAAAATCACCGGATTATGACAGCGCCAGCAGTGCGGATAGGAGTGCTCGTACTCCGCGACGCTCCACAACGCGCCGGCGGCGCGCAGATCTTCGACGATCGTTGCGTTGGCGTCAAAAATGTTCTTCCCGGCGTACGGCCCCGCTTCTTCGGTGAAACGTCCGGCCGCATCGACCGGATTGCGGATCGGCAGATTGTATTTTATCCCCGTATCGAAGTCGTCGGCGCCGTGCCCCGGCGCCGTGTGCACAGCACCCGTACCGGTTTCGAGATCGACGTAGTCGGCAAGCACGAGTTGCGAGTCGCGGTCGGCAAACGGATGGCGCACGGCAAGGCCGTCGAAATCTCTTCCGGCTCCACGCGCGACGAGTTTTGCGTCCCCAAAGCGCTCCGCCAATGCCCTTTCCGCCAGCGAAACGGCGACCACGAGGTACTCGTCGCCGAGATCGTACAAACCGTACGTCGCTTCCGGATGAAGCGCGATCGCGGCGTTCGCCGGCAACGTCCAGGGCGTCGTCGTCCAAATCAAAATCGCGAGCGGTTTTTCCGCAAAATCGGCTCCCGGCGCCGCCCCACGGGCAAATCGCGCGACGATCGCATCCCGTTGTTGCGAGTCGGCAGGAAAACGAACGTAGATCGAAGGCGAACGCTTTTCTTCGTATTCGATCTCGGCTTCGGCAAGTGCGGTCTCGTCGTGAACGCACCAGAGCGTCGAGCGCAGCCCCTTGTAAATCTGCTGTTTTTCGGCGAGGTCGGCCAACGCCGAGACGATCGTCGCTTCGAAGGACGGATCGATGGTGCGGTATGGATGCTCCCATAAGCCGAAATTGCCCATACGGATGCGCGTCTGGCGCTGGCGGTCGAGCCAGAAGAGCGCGCGCTCCTTGCACTTCTCCCGCAGCTCTAACGGATCGATCGCGTGAAAATCACCAATCCCCAAATGTTTGAGCGTTTCCAACTCGATCGGCAGACCGTGCATGTCCCAACCGGGCACGAACTTGGCATACTTCCCCGAGAGCAGGGCGATTTTTACGAACACGTCTTTGAGGACCATGTTGAAGAAGCCGCCCATGTGCAGGTCGTTGTTGGCGTACGGCGGTCCGTCGTGGAGGATCCACGCTTCCTCCGACGCGTTTCGATTCAAGCGCCGCTCGTAAACGTTGTGCTCGCGCCACCACGCAACGCGCTCCGGCTCGCGCTTGGGCAACTCGGCCTTCATCGGAAAATCCGTTTTGGGCAGATTCAACGTGCTGCGGTAATCGCGGCGAATGCTCTCGGTCATCGAAGAAGTCTCGCCGGCGTCTTGCTCTGCACGCGTCATGAATCCCGCAACAGTTCGCCCAAGACGTCGAAGTTGCGCTCCGCCGACGCCCGCACGGTGGCCAAGCGATCCGACAGATGCCGTGACAACGCTGCGTGCTGCGCCATCAGCCCGTCGACGAGCGCGTCGATCGACGCGTCGCCGGGCCGGCGGCTCGCGGCACTCCATAGCGGTTCGAGCGGATACTCGAGATCGTCACAGAGTGCGGCGATTTTCGGGTCGTACGCCAGAGCGAGGAACGGCACGGCGAATCGTGCCGCCAACACGAGCGCGTGCAGGCGCATGCCGAGGACCGCTCGCGCGCCGCGTACGATGGCGGCAGCTTTCGCCAGAGCGCACTCCGGCAGCAGGACCGGCGCGGAAGCGCACATCCGGATGATCTCGGTCGACGCCTCCGCATCGGGAGCTCCGCCCAGCGGAAGAAATGCCGTTCGGACGCCATGCTCGCGCGCGAGCCGGTCGACGCTGCGCGCCACAACCGGCGCGACGTCTTTGAGCGATGGAACTTTCCGTACGCTCACGATCGCATACGCGCCACTCTCGGCGCCGAGCCCTTCGGCGGACAAGTCGACGTCGGCGGCGGGTAAATCGTACAAGAACACCGGATCCGCGGTGCGTTCGACCGGCGTATCCGGCACCAGAGCGCAGAGCAACCCGCGGGAGCGTTCGTCGCGCACGGTCGCTCGGGCAACGCCCCTGCAGAACCAGCGCACGACGAAGCGCCCCCACACGTCCAACGGTCCGATCGATTGCGCGAAGATCATGGTCGGACGCTTGGCTCGAACCGCCTCGCGTATGATCCCGGCGTAGTACAGAAGGCTGCGAAAGCTGGTCGCGTCCTGCAGCAGGCCGCCGCCGCCCGACAACACGACGTCGGCCCGACCGATTGCTTGGCGCACCGCACCCCAATCCCAACGCGGCGACGCTTCGACTCCGTACGCGCTCGCGGTCAAACGCGGCGTGGCTGAAAGCACTTCGATCTGAACGCTCGGGAAACGCGAGCGCGTCCGGCCGGCGATGACTTCGAGCAACGCCTCGTCGCCGAGATTGCCGAAGCCGTAGTAACCCGACAGCAGCACGCGCATCGCTTCCGTTCAGGCGGCGGTCGCGACGCGCGCCGCGACTCGCGCGCGATAGATC
>JBAUZB010000043.1:0-1660 GCA_049585095.1 Candidatus Tumulicola sp. | reverse complement strand
CCGTTGCCGCTGCCGGAGGCAAACGAGTTGATGATCGCGAGCACGACCACGACGTCGATCGCCATCGCTGCAGCCCGGCGCCACCAGCCGGCGCAGTCGCGCGGATCCACCACCGCCGCCCCCGGGGCCGCTAGTTCGGGCGGTTCCTCGTCGCGCTCGCGCAAGAACCATTCTTCGGCTACCGCGTACGTGTGCGACCCGATGAAACTGCGCAGCGCGGCAATGCGCGTGGTCGCGTACGGCTCGCTGCCCAACCACGCGCCCCAGCGGGAAATGCTATCGGCTTCGATTTCCGCGTGCTGGTCGGCGAACGCCTGATAGTCGACTTTTCGTCCGAACTCGTGGAACTCCGCAACCCCGATGGCACGGATGGCGGCATCGAGCGAACCGCAACACAGCAGTCCGACTTTATCGCACGTCATCGTGCAACGCCGCAGCCATCCGCCGAAGATCAGCGCGATCAGGGGGTTTTCTTTCCCGTTAACGCTGAGCAACGAAAGAAAGCGCGTATGCCCGGCCGCAATGTGCCCGAGTTCCCGGCCGATCATGAATGCTAGTTCGTCGTCGCGAAAGACTTCGATCCAGTGGCTGCTGAGGACCAGTGCGTAGGGTTCGCCGAAACCGAGCGCCGCAACCGGCACGTAGTTGTCCTCACGCGCGAATACCAGCGGCATCGGAATCTCGAGCGCCGCGCAGGCTCGTTTGACGATCGCGAAAACGCGCGGATACTGCGTATCGTGAACGCGCACGCTCGAGCCGAGCAGACGGCCGCGCGCCAGCGTCACGTACACCATCGCAATTACGATGAAGAGCGCAACCTGCGACGCGCCGATCGATTCGTGCAGCACGTAGCCGATAAAGAGCGCCGCCGGGAGCGCGCAAATCGCGGTCAACCAAAATGCAACGCGTTCCGACGGATCCCTGAGCGAGCCCGGTCCGCGAAAGAGAGAGTATTGCGCGGCGATTTGCTGCATGTTTGAAACCGCTTCGCGTTTCGCCGTAACTCGTCCGTTGCGCTCGATGCGGTCCCGACGGACCTTTTCCGTCGACGCCGGGTCAATTGGGCGCGTCTCCGGGGGAGACTGGGCGCGGCGCGATCGTGCGCGCATGGGGGTGGGCCTGGGTAACCCGGCCTCCGTAAAACCCCCTTGACATCCTCGCCGCATTACCCTATTATACTAGTGTACTAGTACGACAGTAGGTTGGTACTAGAGATGAAAGGACCAGAAACCATGACATACACCGCCATCACGCCGATCGAGAACGAAACCTCTCGCGAGCTTCGCACGACGGTGCGCCTCCCAGGGCAAACCGACAGCCGCGTGTTCCAAGGCTGGGGCCCGAAGTTCTAGAGGTCCCGAGCAAACGATATGCCGGCCGTGCTCACGGTCGACTCGCGCAGCGGCGTGCCGATCTACCTGCAGATCATCGAACAAATAAAGCGCTCGGTCGCTTTAGGGATCTTGCAGGCAGGCGAACAGCTCCCGACCGTCAAGCAGCTCGCGCTCGATCTCACGATCAACCCAAATACGGTGGCGCGAGCCTATCGCGACCTGGAGCGGGACAGCGTCATCGAGACGGCTCCCGGCCGCGGGTCGTTCGTCCGGACCGACGGCGCGGCGGAATCCGCCAAGACCGCCGCCGGCGACGTGGCCCGAGG
>JBAUZB010000042.1:0-4814 GCA_049585095.1 Candidatus Tumulicola sp. | reverse complement strand
GGCAAGCGCATCGCCGGCAGCTGCCAACAATACTTGAGCGCCGACTGGACGATAGGCGCTCGACGTTAACAAGCGATAACTCTCTTGCACGTCGGCCGCAACCGGCGCCGGTAGCGCCGGGGCGGGTGACGCGCCCAAGCAAAAAATCGCAAGGACCATCGGCGCGTGTTTAGCGCGCAATCCAAAAGACATCGGCATCGTATCCTTCTCTATCGGCGAAACGCGCGAGAAACCTGGTTCGTTTCGGGGATCAGCGCGTCGATGCTCGGCGCAACCGGTCCATGATGGCGATTCCGAGGCCCTGCTCGGGCACCGGCTCGACGTCGATGCGCTCGAGCCCGGCCTCGTCGAGCTCGTGCAGGGTTTCAAACAGGCGTGCCGCCGCCTCCCGCAGGTCACCTCCGTCGGACAAAACGCGCGCCTGCGCGTAACCCTCGGACGGCTGCGACAGTCCGATGAATCCGGCTCGCCCTCGTTCCCCGAGGGGCACGGCTTGCGGGTGAACCAGACGCACCGGCGTGCGCGGAGCGTAGTGTTGCGGCAGCCGCCCGGGTGCGACGGGAAGACCAGGATCGACCGGCTGGCAGAGCGCACCGATAGCCTGCTCAATTTCTTCGGCCGCGATCGCCCCGGGACGCAGCAGCGTCGGCGCCGGAACCAACCCGACGATGGTCGACTCCAGGCCACATTCGGCGGCGCCGCCGTCGACGATCAGATCGACGCGGTCGCCGAGCATTCGATCGACGTGTTCGGCGCGAGTCGGGCTTAGCCGTCCGAATGGATTTGCACTCGGTGCCGCCAACGGCACGCCGGCGCGCGACAAAAGCTCGCGCGCGACCGGATGCGCCGGCATCCTCACGGCGACCGTCGCCAAGCCGGACGTTACGAGTTCCGGGATGGCCGGGCGCTTGTAAAGGACGAGGGTGAGGGGACCCGGCCAGAACCGTTCGATGAGCGTGCGCGCCATCGGCGGGACCTCGGTGACGACTCGGGCGAGCATCGCTTCATCGACGACATGCACGATCAGCGGATCGAACGACGGTCGCCGCTTGATTTCGAAGACGCGCGCCACCGCAGCGGCATCGAAAACGTTTGCCGCGAGCCCGTAAACGGTTTCCGTCGGAATTGCGACGACGCCGCCATTGCGCAGCATCGCGGCCGCGCGATCGAGATTTTCAGGCGTCGGGGCGACGACCGGCATCTAATCGGGTACGCGCAACGTACCTTCCCCGACGAAAACCGCGGTACCGCCGACTTCGATCGTCTCGGGGCCGTGGTCGTTCCATCGAATGCGAACGTGAAGGGTCGACGGACGTCCCAATGCGACGCCTTGTTCGTTGACGAAACGCTCCTTGCGCGCGAGCACTCCGCACTTTGCGAGGTATGCATACAGCGGCCCGGTGGCGCTTCCGGTGGCGGGATCTTCGGCGATCCCCGACATCGGTGCAAACATCCGAGCGTACGCACCATCCTCGGTCTGAGCGAAGAAATAGATGCCGTTGATGTCGTTCCATCCGAGGTGTTTGCGCACGGACGTGACGTCCAGCACGGCGCGGTCTACGGCAGCCTTGGTCGCCAGCGGCACGTAGAGAAATGGATTTCCCGCACCGCCGACCTGCGCCGGTACGTCGCCGCGCACGTCGGAAACCCCCACACCCAAAATCGACGCCGCATCTTCGCGCGCGATCTCGCGGCCGAACGTTACGGGAGGCGTCGTCAGCCATGCCATCGTTCGCTCGCCGCGCTCGACCGAAATTGGAACATCGCCGATACCCAGGCGCAAAACGAACGATGCTTGATCCGGCCGTATCCACTGCAGCGAATCTACCAGTGCGATCGCGGTGCCGACGGTCGGATGACCCGCGAACTGCATTTCTCGTTCGGGAGTGAATATTCGCAGCGTCGCCGCCGGGCCGCCGTCCCCCGGTGCCAGAAACACCGTTTCCGAAAGGTTCAACTCGCGCGCGATTCGCTGCATCGTCGCGTCGTCAAAGGTGCTCGAGGGGAAAATCGCCAGCTGATTTCCGGCAAATGCGCGCTCGGTGAAAACGTCGAAGAGCAGGTACGCCGCGTTAGTCATGATTCGTAACTTCAGTCATGTTCCTATGATGACGGCGTCGGGGCGAACCTTCCTTCTTTGCCGGCAAAAAGGAAAAGCTCTGGGCGCACGATAGTTTCGGACGGTGTCAAGAAGGCGCAGACAGTAGTGATGCTTGTGCGAAGCGGATTCGGCGTGGCACTTGCAGCGACGCTGTTGCTTGCAAGTTGTTCGGGCGGCTCGGACTGGCGGCTTGGACCGGCACAACCTACGGCACCCATGGCGGCCGCACCCGGCGCGATCAGTACGAAATACATCAAACATATCGTGCTGATGATTCAAGAGAACCGCAGCTTCGACGATCTCTTCGCGACTTTTCCCGGCGCCGACGGCGCGACCTTCGGTTACACGTCCAAAGGCCAGAAGGTCGCGCTCAAAAAGCGTTCGCTTCCCGCCGCCGACATTAACCACGATTGGGCCACCTATCGCGCCGAATGCGATCTGCACGACGGCGCGTGTAAGATGGACGGCTTCAACTTGGCAAAAATCAACGGGAACAATCCCGGCGGCCTCTATGCCTATCAATACGTCGACCCGAATCAGGTCCAGGCATATTGGACGATCGCCCACCAATACGCGCTGCTGGATCACATGTTTGCCACCGAAGGCAGCGGGAGCTTCACCGCACATCAAGATCTCATTGCCGGGGCGACGGCTATCGACTCCGTCAACAGCCTGATCGACTATCCGTCGCAGTGGAAGGCGTGGGGATGCGATTCACCTGCCGGTACGGTTACCTCGTTGATCACGGTGGACGACCGATACAAGTACCAAAAAGGCCCATATCCGTGCCTGAGCTATCCGAGCGGCACGCTTGCCGATCTGCTCGATGCCAAACACGTCCCGTGGAAATACTACGCGCCGCCCTACACTCCCAAGACCGGCGGAGCCGGCTCGCTTTGGAACGCTTTCGCTGCGATCAAGGCGGTGCGCGAAGGCCCGGAGTGGACGACCAACATCGCCACGCCCGAAACGGCCATTTGCAACGACGTCGACAACCGGACCCTCCCGGCATTTTCCTGGGTGATACCCGATCAAGTCAATTCAGACCATCCGCGAACCGAACACGGAACCGATGACGGACCGGCGTGGATTGCGGCGGTCGTGAACGAGATCGGGAAAAGTCCGTATTGGAAATCGACGGCAATCGTAATCGTGTGGGACGACTGGGGCGGCTTCTTCGATCACGTCGCGCCGAAGCAGTACGGTTCGGGAGAACTGGGATTTCGCGTTCCAGCGCTCGTCGTTTCGCCGTACATCGGTCAAGGAGCCACTTCGCATACGGCTTTCGAGTTCGGAAGCATTCTGAAGTTTGCCGAGGAGGCGTTCGAACTCGGCTCCCTCGGAACGACCGACGTCCGCGCGAAATCGATCGGTAGTATTTTTCGCTTCCAGCAGAAGCCGCGAGCGTTCTCCGCGATACCGGGAAGCCAGACGTGCAAAGATTTCCTGCAGCGAGCGCCCTCATACTTGCCCGTCGACAGCGAATAAATTCCGAGAGACTGCAGTCAACAACGCTTGGAATTCGGGAGGAATCGTTGCCGGGGCACGATACGCTGCTGCTCATGAAGCGTGAGTTCTGGGGCGTCGTTTTCTTCGTTGTCGCGGCATTTGCGGGTTGCTCCGGTTCGGGCGGCGGCGGTTCGATGCCGAGCGTTCCGAGCGGTCCGGTTGGCACGCCGACTCCCGCCGGTCAAAAAATCCAACACGTCGTGATCGTGATCCAGGAAAATCGCAGTTTCGACAACCTCTTCGCGACTTACCCGGGTGCCGACGGTGCGACCGCCGGCACGCTGCACGACGGCAAGACGTTCAAACTCGTCAAAGCACCGCTGGCGGGCAAAGAACTCAATCACATGCATTCCGGATTCGTCACCGAGTACGACGGTGGCAAGATGGATGGATTCGACCAAATCGGCTACGGATCCAGCGGCACCGGTGGTCCGGCCGGAACCTATCCGTTGCGGTACGTCGATCCGTCGCAAATTCAACCCTACTGGGCGATGGCGAGGAACTATTCACTTGCCGACCACCTGTTCCAAACCCAGGGCAGCGGCAGCTTCACCGCCCACCAAGAACTCATCGCCGCCGGCACCGCGATCGGCCCCTCGAAGAGCCTCATCGATTTCCCGTCGCAGGGGCCCTGGGGCTGCGACGCACCCTCGCAAACCGTAACGTCGTACATCGACGGCACCGGCCAATATTTTTTCAATCAAGGACCGTTTCCGTGCCTCACCTACAAGACGCTCGCCGATCTGCTCGATCCGAAACACCTCTCGTGGAAGTACTACACGCCTCCGATGGTACCGGGCAGCAGCGGCTTTCTTTGGAACGCGTTCGACGCGATCCACGACGTGCGTTACGGTCCCGATTGGGCGCCCGACGACGTTTCTCCCGAAACGACGGTCTTCAAGGACATTTCGGCGGGGAAGCTTCCCGCCGTCTCGTGGGTGATTCCGTGCGGAACCAACTCGGATCACGCCGCCGCTCGAGACTACGGACCGCAGTGGGTCGCGTCGGTCGTCAACGCCATCGGGAAGAGCCCTGCGTGGCAATCCACTGTGATCGTCGTCGTGTGGGACGATTGGGGAGGCTATTACGATAATGCCGTCCCGCCGCAACTCGATTATCAGGGCTTAGGTTTCCGCGTGCCGATGCTCGTCATATCACCCTATGCCAAGAGCGCCGGATACGTTTCGCACACGCAGTACGAGTT
>JBAUZB010000041.1:0-11316 GCA_049585095.1 Candidatus Tumulicola sp. | reverse complement strand
AATCAGCGGCGTGCGGTATCCGAGGCCCTCATACGCCCCCGTTTCAAGGTTTGGGTACTGGGGCGGAACGACGTGGTCGAACCAGCCGCCCCATTCGTCCCAGCTGATAACGATCGCGGTGCTATTCCAGTAGGGACTTTTGCCGATCGCATTTACGATCGCAGTCACCCAAGCCGGGCCGCACAGCCCGGAAAACTCGCCCCCGTGATCCGACGCGCCTTCGTGTGGCATTACCCATGATACTTGAGCAAGGTTGTTATTGGCGATGTCGGTAAGCACTTTTGTGTCGGGCGTGACGATGTTCTGCTCGTCCGGGCCATAGCGTACCGCCTTGATGGAATCGAACCCGTCGAGCCAGTCGGAATCATACACATGGAAAGTTTGCGGGACGGGGTTTTGCTTTTGCTCTGAAGGTGGAGGAGTCGGCTGCTTGTACCATCGCCACGAAACCTTCGCGGCGTCCAACCCCTTTGCGATGCTTGTAAAAGTGAAGCATGGATTTGGCCCCTTGACGTTGTGCCCGAAGATCGCTGGGAACTGCGGAGGATCTGCTTGTCCGTAATCCAGATAGTATTCCCACGTTGGCGGTTTCTTCGGCGCGTCACAACCCCACGGCATATTCGATGGGACTTCGTCAGCGTGCCCAATCTGCCCGGCAACGAGTTCCAGGTGCGCCCCATAGCTCGGCCCACTGTTCGAGGCAAAGTTGGCATCGCCGAGCGTGTATCGCGACGCCATCGTCCAGTACGGCTGAATGTCGGACTTCTGCACGTACGTGAACGGCAATTTATAGTAAGACGACGGGCGATACTGCCAACACTTCGGTTCATTCACCCAGTTGTAGGTCCAGTGCTTGCACCGCCCAATTCCATTGTTACCGCCGGTTATGATCAGGTCCCAGCCGTCGTTCTTACCGCCGTCGTAATCTTCGAGAAATTGGTAGTGCTCGTGGTTCGGATCAAGTTTAATAACGAGAGAATGCGGCTGCATCACGTATTTTACGCCGTGGCCGTAACCGTACGTCGCGGTGTTGGCACCTGGAAAACCGTAGAACAGGTTATCGAAACTTCGGTTCTCCTGCATGATAATGACGACGTGCGTAATCGGTGACGAACTCGCGTGCCGACGCTCAAAGAGATTCATCGATGCGTTGGGGACGAGGTTGTGCGTCGAGGACGATGAGTTGCAGGCCGCCACTAGCGCGGCCAGCACGAGGATGATAAAAACGGATACTCGCTTCATAATGCTCCGATGGCAGCTTGTGGAGACTTGCCGATGCCGGCCCCGCGACCGAATGGTCGCGGGCCGTTCTCAATATTGGAAGTAGACTAATTCTGCGCTGCTACTACCCCGAGAGGCTCGTCGAAGTCCCCGACGAACGTCGCAGCCGGTGAACCGCCGGCAGGGTATTTAAAAACCTCGCCGTCGTTATTTTCCGCGTCGCCGCAATACAGCAGGCCCGGGACGATCCACGTCTGCGCGCAATCGCTTGCTCCGGTGAACTGTACGCTGTGCGCCAACGTCGCCGTCGTTCCACTAACCGTGTACTGATACGTCTCACTCGTGTCCTGATCGAACACGGTCAGGTAGGTGCCATCCCACTGCACCGAGCCGGGGAACTCCGGAGAGTTGCTCGTCTTGATCGTAACGAATTTCTTGTGGCCCTTCGGAAGCTCGACGAGCATGAAGTTATAGCTTGCGTCAAAACCATCGGCAAAGAGATTGCCGGAGGGATCGTAACCGTCGAAGTACTCTTTGTACAAGGGCGTGTTGTACACCTTACCCGAGCCGGTGGCGTTCTTGAAGATCACGACCTGACCGCCGGGACCGAAAGAATTGCCCAAGAGGACTCCGACCGCAAGATCGCCGCCGGCATTCATGGCGCAGCTCGATGTGTACGTGTAGTCAAGCGACAGCGTCTTGATCACCTTATTATCCGGAACGCTGTATTTGGTAATCAGGTCGTTCGTACGCCCGGCGTTCCAAATAATATGCTTCCCATAGCCGTACAATACGTTGGTGCATCCTTGGCCGCCGGCGCCATCAAGCTGACCAATCATCTCGGTACTTTTTGGATATTTGAAAATGCTGCCGTACGAGCCGTAGAAGTTGAGGACGTACTCGTAGGTTCTTGGCTGCCGGCTATCCGGTAGAAGGCCTGCGAAATGCGGCAGTCGATTCAGCCTCGCCGCCGTTACCGGCCTTCCATTCACGAACAGCGTCCTACCCACGTAGGTCGCCTTGAGCGCAGCGGCTGACGGCGCGACCGTCGCGGCTGACGGCGACAGCGTCGAGCCGCCCCCGCACGCCGAAACAGCTCCAAGTGCAACGGCAGCGCCGGCGCACCTAAGTAAACCAGGGATGTTCATTAATTCGCTCCTTGCAATGTGAGGCTTAGTTACCAATCAGCACGCCGAATAGCAACATTGCCGTCTTTTCGGTTTCGACCGGCATCGGGGCCTCCGTGAGCGTATTCTCAGACCGCAACGAAACGACGAGCGGGTACGTATGTTCGCCCCCGAAAGGGGGGAAGCAGTGCCGGATTGACGGTATATCTGATCCAGTGCAGCGCCGTAATCGTTTCCCTTCGGCGATCGTTGCCGCTCTGTTCATCGCCGGCTGTTCGGGCGGGTCGCAATCGGGCGGCTCCTTGCCCCCGCAGAGCGCCGGACATCCCGCTCTGGGGTCGACGTCGCTGCCGCCGAAATACATCCGACACGTGGTCATCGTGATTCAGGAGAATCGCAGCTTCGACAATTTCTTCGCGACGTATCCGGGCGCGGACGGAACGACGACTGGCAAGACGCACTATGGGAAAGTCGTGCCACTTAAAGAGGTCGGACTCGTCGCCACGGATATCGAGCATACCTGGCAGGGTTTCAAGACCGAATATAATCATGGAAAAATGAACGGGTTCGACTTGATTCATTTCGGCGCGTGGGGGGGCGGCCCGCCGGCGAAGCTCTACGCCTACCAATACGTGAAGCCGACCGACATTCAACCGTACTGGACTATGGCTCAGGAATACGTTCTGGCCGATCACATGTTCGAGACTCAGAGCAGCGGCAGTTTCATCGGCCACCAAGATCTCATTGCCGGCGGCACTGCGATCGACTCGACGCAAAGCTTAGTGAACTACCCGTCGTCTAACGTTTGGGGTTGTGATGCTCCGGCGAATACCGTGACGTCCCTGATAACGACCAACGACGGATTCGAACCCGGCAAGGGACCTTTCCCGTGCCTGGAATACCCGACGCTGCGCGATTCCCTCGATGCCGGCAAGGTTTCTTGGAGGTATTACGTGCCGCCAATGAGCACGAATGTAGGCAAGATCTGGTCTGCCTTCGACGCCATCCGAGCAGTCCGCTACGGCCCGGAGTGGAAGGCGAACATTTCCGTACCCGAGACCAACGTTTTAAAAGATATTTCCAACGATAAGCTGCCCGGTGTTTCATGGGTGATCCCGGACGCGCTCAACTCCGACCATCCTGGCCACAACGTTACCGGCGGCCCGTCGTGGGTCGCGCAAGTGGTCAACGCGATCGGCAAGAATACGAAGCTATGGAAGAGCACGGCCATTATCGTCGTCTGGGACGATTGGGGAGGGTTCTACGATCACGTCGCGCCACCGCAGTTGGATTATCAGGGCCTCGGTTTGCGCGTGCCGATGCTCGTCATTTCACCTTATGCAAAAAGAGGCTACGTGTCGCACACCCAATACGAGTTCGGCAGCATCCTGAAGTTCGTCGAAAACAACTGGGGCCTCGCGCGAATTGGATCGACCGACGTGCGCTCCACCAGCATCGGCGATGTCTTCGATTTCAGCCAACCGCCGCGCCCTTTCCAACC
Source organism: Candidatus Tumulicola sp. (assembly GCA_049585095.1). Taxonomy (GTDB): domain Bacteria; phylum Vulcanimicrobiota; class Vulcanimicrobiia; order Vulcanimicrobiales; family Vulcanimicrobiaceae; genus Tumulicola. The sequence continues at coordinate 7,467 of JBAUZB010000041.1, read as the reverse complement.
GATTCCCGCGCTCCTCCCGCAATCGTACTTCGAGCACCAGCGCCCGTCGTATCTGCCGGTCGACACCGAATAGAATACACGTCAAGCGTCGACGAAACAGGGTGGGAGCGACGCTCTAAAAGATGGCGCGCTAACCGTGGCGGTTGCAGCTAAGGGGCCACCTTGTAGGCAATCCCCTGGTTGTAACGACCGCCGTACGGCGTCGTCCCGTAAAATCTTCCGCCGTCCCTCAAAAGGCCGGAATTCGCGGGTCCAGCCGGTTTGCCACTATAGCCTTTGCCGAACTCACCTAACACTTCAAAATTCGCGCCCGAGGGCCGCAGCCTATAAACGACGCCACATCCCCCGCTGTAGTCATAGCCATGCCGTTCAATCCTACACGGGCCTTCGTGGTATCCACCTTCGGCGGTCGTTCCGTATAAAAACCCGTCCTCGCCGTCCACGAGCGAAGCATCGGGCTGGAATCCGCCTGACACGTTCTTGAAATCATGAACAATGCTTTCGACATAGCCCGACCCCAGCTGCGTCAGCTTGTAAACCACACCACAACCGCTCGCAAACGGGAAGGCGGCGCAGGGCCCCGAGCCGCCCCAACTCGTCGTTCCATAAAACACGCCGTTTACATCGACGAGTTTTGAGCCGGGGAAAGCACCTCCGTGTTCAAAAGCGGAAAGAACACGTTCTTTATAATCACCAGATGGGGTCGGCATCAACTCAAAAACAGTGCCGATCCCGTTAACGCCACCTCCTGACGTCGTCCCGTAGAGATTGCCACTATTGTCGGCGATCAGGGCCGCGGTAGGTTGCTCCCCGTCCTTACCGCCGTTGAAAACGTGGAGAACGTTCATCGAGTAGTGTGAACCGGACGGCACCAGTTTGAATGCCGTGCCGCACGCACAAGAACCGTAGTCCGCGCCAGCCGTCGTTCCGTACAGGACGCCGCTCTTGCCGCGCAATAACGAGGCGGAAGGCGCAGCTCCATCGGCTCCTCCTTTAAAACTGTGGAGAACCGTCTCATTATAGCCGGAGGCCGCTTTGCTCAGCTTAAAAACCGCACCTTTGCCGTATTTGCCACCGAGAACCGTCGTCCCATAAAGGGAACCAGAATCGTCGGCAACGAGCGCGGCGGAGGGAGAGTTGCCGTCGGGCCCATGAAAATAGTAGAGAACCGTCTCCGTATATGTATGTTTACCCTGAGGCGTCAACTCGTAAGCCACACCGCACCCACTCCAATAGACATGTCGTTGACACTTATCTAGGCCGCCGCTTGATGTAACGCTATAGAGGGCCTTCTGCGGATCACCGATAAAAGTCGCCCCTGCAACTGATGATGCGTCGGACTTTCCTAGCTGTCCGTCCGTCCCGCCCCTGTACTGGTAGAAAGGAACTACGTGCAGCGTATTTGGTTCGAGTGCTAACGCGGTCGATTGAATAAGAACCGGAGGCTGAACCGATAAGCCGGCATGATTGCAAGCAGTCAGCGTGACTACGCAAAGCATTAAGGCGTGCGAGAGCATTAGAGAATCGGCTGACACAATCGCACGGCCGACGAATGCGCGATGGCTAAAACCGGTGAGGCCCATACTGCGTCTCCTCCCCACAAGGTAGCTGAACGTTAAACGCTTGGCGGAATGCTCTGTAACGTCCTGTGTTGTCGTCCCGAGGGCTAGCGCCACGAACCGTTACGGCAACTGGAACGTTCGTCAAAATGCGACCAACTCTATGGATACTAAAATCGCAGGTAACGCTGCTGCAAGGCTTAGGAAGGGAGGCAGGAACAGTAAGCTGCCTCCTATCCAGCACAATGGGGAAATGGCTCAGGGAGCGTCCTCTCGAGGCGTATCGTCGCTTTCGGACCGGACGAAGGGTCTATCGCTGCCGTGGATGCTCAGTGGACGTTTTTGTGACATACTTCGGGTCAGCACAACTGGAATCGAAGGAGATCGACTACCGTGAAACATGCTTTCATGATCGCCGCGCTGGCTGCGGCGGCGCTCGGCATCAACGCCGCGGCGATTGCGGCTGCACCTCCGGCGGGGCTGCCTGCCGGCGTCCAACAGGTGAGCCCCTGTGTCCCAGGCATGGGTGAGCACTGGGCCAATCCGAAGGACCTGCCGTTCGGACCCATCTACGGCGTCTACAACGGGAAGGTTGTCTTCACCGAAGTCATGATCGATCAAACGGCGTTCGCCGCCGGTAAGAGTTGGACGGACCAGCTGAAGCCGATTGCCGGCCACACCATCGACCACGTCGACATCGAGTTCCAGCCAAAGGGTCACCCGGGATACGAGATTCCCCACTACGACGTCCATGCGTACTTCGTGCCGCACGCCGTGCATACCGCATACTGTCCCCACGGAGCACCTTGAGACGCCACGAACATCAGCTACAGGGCTGCTTTTCGCATGAGGGACTCAGTGGGGCGCGACTCTCAAAAGGCGAACTGTTCGTCTTGCGCAAGCTCTCTTTCTGCGCCGAATAGAAGAGCAGCTATAAGACTACGAGGAGGATCTACATGAGAGCATTCTTCGCGATCGCGGTGGTCCTTGGACTATTCCTGGCCATCCCGGCCGCCGCAGCGACACCCGACGCCGCGATGGCTCCGGTCACTGTCACCCCATCGCAAGTGCAATGGCAGTCGAGCTCGATGCTCCCGTCCGGCGGGAAGATGGCCGTTCTCGGCGGCGACCTCGCCAAGCCCGGATATTATACGGTGCGCATCATGCTGCCTGACGGAGCGACCTTTCCGCCTCACACTCACGCCGGCACCGAATACTTGACGGTGATTCAAGGAACGTTCATGGTTGGTCTCGGCAATACGGTCGATGCCGCTACGATGACCGCCCTTCCTGCTGGGTCGTACGCAGCAATGCCCGCGGGCGTGGCCCACTATGCCATGGCCAAGGGCGATACGATCGTGCAGTTAAGCGGAATGGGGCCCTTCACCATGACGATGGTCAAATAGTCCTTCGACTGCGCTCGCTCCGCTCTGGATGACATGGTCCTTCGACTGCGCTCGCTGCGCTCGCTCCGCTCTGGATGACTTGGCTGCCCGGCGCCGTGCTCGCAGCGCCGTTGGCGGGCATCGCGACGGCGAGCGCGACGGCGAAGAGTGCATTCAGTAGACGCATGCTTTTCCTCCAAGGATGACCGGCGTGAAGTGCCATAAGAAATGCTAGCGCGCGTGCGTCCAACGAGCGTCCACGCACGCGATGGTGTCGAGATCAGTAGCAGGAAGGGGACGAAGTTGGCGGAGCGATCGGGAACCCCGGCTGACGATCCGTTCGGTGGCCGGCATCCAACCAGTCACGAACGAATGTCGGGGCGGCCGTGGGATGCGTCGTACCACGACGGCCCGGCGCCGTGGGATATTGGCCACCCGCAGCCGGCGATAGTGCGTTTGGCACCGCAAGGCGGATTCGCCGGAGCGGTGCTTGACGCGGGTTGCGGGACCGGCGAGAACGCGCTTCTGGTCGCCTCGCTGGGATTCTCGGTTGTGGGCGTTGACGTGGCGGAGACGGCGCTGGCGATTGCGCGAGCGAAGGCCGACGAGCGTGGGATCGCAGTTGAGTTCGCTGCGGCGGACGCATTCGAGTTGCACCGTTTGGGGCGCAAGTTTGACACGGTGCTGGACTGCGGACTATTCCACACCTTCGACGGCGACGAGCGACTACGCTACGTGGCGAGTCTCGCGTCGGTGACGCAGCACGGTGGAACCGCGTATGTGTTGTGCTTCAGTGACGAAGGGCCCGATACCGGCCCGCACCCCATCAGTCAGGAACAACTACGAGCGGCGTTCAACCCCGGCAGTGGATGGAACGTCGCCGCAATCGAACCGGACCGCGTTCAGACGAGATTCCACGACGACCACGGTGCACCGGCCTGGTTCGCGACCATCAAACGGATCTAGACTATGGTACAGTAGGGCTTCCGCGCCAAGAAAAGGAGTGCACCTTGCCCCAGCCTCTTCCCCGGCTAACACGCCGGTTCCGATACGTCGTGCTGCTCGGCGCCGTGGTAGCCGGCTGCTCCACGAACTCTTCCTTCGCGCCCGCGGGCAACACGCAACTCGGTGCTTCGCCGGTGGCAAACGTTCGTCGCAGCGCCCTGCTTTCGGAGGGTTTCGGTAAGGTATCGATTCAAGGAACTCGAGCAAAAAGCTGGATCGCGCCGGAGCTGCAGGGAAGAGCGCTCAACATCTACTGGGGGGACTATTACAACAGCACGATTGCGATCTATCCCAGGGGCGGCATCAATCCGCCAGAAAAGGGTTTAATCACTAAGGGCATTTCACACCCCGAGCGGCTTTTCGTAGACAACGCGCTCGCAGTCTATGCGACCAACATCGGCAACAACACGATTACTGCATACAAGCCACACCGTACGAAGCCGAGTCTGAGAATCAGCACCGGCGTCGACACGCCAACCGGTCTCACCGTCGACGCCGCCGGCACGGTCTACTGCGCAAACGTAGGTAACGATACGATCACCGTTTATCCGAAAGGCCAGACCACGCCGTCGCTGACCATCCCGATAACGGGCTCGCCGGAGTATCTCGCCATCGATGGCTCCGACAATCTGTACGTGACGTATTTTGGCGGCTCGAAGGGAAGCGGCGTCTTGAAGTTTGCCCCCGGATCGACCACGGGCCAGGATCTCGGACTCGACATGACCGGAGGGGGAGCCTTGGAAGTCGATCGCTCCGGCAACATCGTCATCGCCGATAACTACGGTTCGACGATCGACGTTTTCCCGGCGAATCAGACCGAGCCGTCGAGACGTATCGGGATGGCCGGCGGCGGCGAAGCCTTCGGGCTCTCGCTGAGCGAGAAGGATCACAAACTGTTCGCCAGCGTCTTAACGAACGACGTGTTTACCGTACAGCAGCTCGATTATCCCAAACTCACGAAGCTGACGACGATTCTCTCCACCAACGCCGGCGACTGGCCGATCGCCGTAAGTCGGGACGCGGTCTTGTAGCGCCCCCAATCCAGTGATCTACCGCTTTCTTTGCGTAGCTTCGTTAACGCTGCTCTGCGTTGCGTGCTCGGGAGGAGCGCCTCGTAGTTGGATAGCGCCCGCGACGCCAACTATATCCCGGGCTGAAATTTTGCCGGAGGTTAGCGGTCAGTACCTGTATGTGTCCAACGGCTTACCGCCGCACGCGGTCACGGTCTACGCTCTGGGAAGCTCAAAAACTAGCCGCTCCATCAAGCACGGCGGTGGCGGCGCGATGGCATTCGATTCTTCGGGCAATCTTTACGCCTCAAACGGCGCTTTCGATAACGGGCAGATTAGCGTCTATGCCGCCGGCACGTCGAAGCTGCTGCGCAGAATTCGCAACATTACCGATCCATACGCCTTGGTAGTAGATGCGCAGGCTTACCTTTACGTAGCCACATTCGGCGCAGGTGTTCTGGTTTATGGGCCCGGCGGCACACAAACCGTCCACGTTATCCGCAAGGGCACAAAAGGCTGCTCGGCCCTAGCCTTCGATCGCGCCCGCAACCTGTACGTCGCAAATGAATGGAACGGGACCGTAACCGTGTATGCGCCGGGAAAGACTCCCGGACACCCGAAGCTGGTGCATAAGATTGTGGGACTTCATCAACCGCTTGCGCTCGCTTTTGGACCCTCGGGCAACTTATTCGTCGCTAACCACAAATCAGTTTACGTCTTCAAAGCGGGCAGCCTAGAGCTTCTGCGGACGATTACCGGGATTACCTCTGCGGCCGCGATCGCTATAGATTCTATCGGCAGGCTCTACGTGTCGAGCGATCCGTTTACGCGCGAAGGTTATCAGCCCGGTTGGGTCACCGTCTACTCAGCCGGAGGCACAAAGCCGCTTCGTAAGATCACTGAAGGGATTGACGTTCCTAGAGCCGTCATCATAGATTCCAGCGATAACGTGTACGTCGCCAACTCGTTCAACAGTTCGGTTACCGTTTACAGTCCGGGCGGAACGAAGCTCGTTGGAACCATCACGGACGGAGTCACCGATCCCAATTTTCTGGCCTTCAACTCGAAGTAGCCGCGATGTCGATTCAACATTTGTTGCTTACGAGTTTGCCGCTGAATATCTCGATGACGGCGTTCGGCTCTCTGAAGAACTGCCCGATGAAGGCCGCGCCGACGCGCGGGATCCCGCCGCCATATTGCGACGTCTTGGCGACAGAGTAGCACTGTGCCAACGGCGTCCACAGGCCGCTGCCGATCTTTTCCGTCAGCTCGACCGTATACGACTTGTTCGGAGTGACGTGCGTGCTCGCCAAAGCATTGCCACCCGGGAGGTTCTGACCGAAAGTCGGGAACCCGCTGAACGCAAATTGAAGATAGAAAATTGCCGTCTGGGAGCCTGGCGGTGGAAAGAGTGCCGGATTGTAAGGCTTGGTGCTGCTGATCAGGCTCACCGAAGACGTGCCACTGACGCTGGGAAACTGCAGCGCGCCGCCCCACCCGCCGAACGCGGGAACGCACACCGATCCGCCTTTGGATTTCATCGCTTGCGAGGCGACGCTGGCATACTGTTTGGTGTTTTTCTGCCCTTTGCACTTCGGCGGCGCAGCATCGGCAACGATGGCGTTCGCGCCGGCGCCGGGAAGGATGTTCGGAACGGCTGACGCCGGCAAAACTGCCCCGCTGCGAGCGCCGCACCCGGCGAGCAGAGCGATTGCGACGACGGCGGCGATGGTTTCGCGACGAAGCGTTGTGCATCGATTGAGGCGTGTCATGAGGTACCTCCCATAGGGTGACGTCAACCGGCCGAAGCGGCCGCTTGAAGCGTACCGCTGAACGCGGGCGGCGAGTATGGGGGGGCACCCTACCGTTTACACGCCCATAACCGAGGGGCGGGACGCCTTCGCGCCCGCCCCTGCGTTCACTGGAGTATAGTGACGGAGTTAGAGGGCTCGGATGTTCTTGGGCGAGCCCCAGCCGCCCGGACCGGAATAGTTTTTGTACTGATGGGTGCCGGCCATGCAGAGATAACTTCCGCCGCAGCTGCCGTCCCTGTCAACGATCGGTTCACGGAAGCTCCTTCGTTCAAAAAAGTGTGTCGGTAGGAATGTGCGGGTCTTAGAAAATGATGAGAACGGTCCTTCTGCCCGCTTGCTTTTGTATTAGTAAAATCGCCGGAGCCGAGTTTTCATGAATATGAATTTGCTGAAGGAATGCGTTCTGCCATAGTGGCACTTTGCCGAATAGTGAAGCGGTTTATTCACACGATGCTAGCGTACGCGGCGGTGCTCGCGTTTACGGCATGTTCGGGGTCGCCGGGCGCGCCTTCGCTACCGTTGCACGCAGAAAACGGCATCCTGAAATCGCTCGACGGCAACGGCGTGGGTAAAATTCAACACATCATTTGGGTCGTTCAGGAGAATCGCAGCTTCGACGACGTGTTCGAAGGTTATCCCGGCGCGGATACGGTCTCGAGCGGCAAGGACTCGAACGGAAATACGATCGCGTTGC
>JBAUZB010000040.1:0-2998 GCA_049585095.1 Candidatus Tumulicola sp. | reverse complement strand
TCGCCGCCCTGGCCGGAACCGCGGGTGCAATCGTGGTTGCCGGGGGAGCCTCGGCCGCGGGGACGATCGGCGAGGCGTGCGACGCGATGGCTGCGCTGGTGCAGCGTCTCGGCGTGGCGCGTTACGACGGGCGCGAAGATGCGCTGCACCTCGACGGCGCGTTGACGGCGACGCGAGCCGCGGCGTTGATCGCCGCAGGCGAAACCCGACCGGTCGTGGTTCGCGATCCAACGCAGATCGCGTTAACCGGAAAAGCCGCGGCGAGCGCATTCGCGCGATTACGCTTACGCTGTTTGCGACCGTTGCAGGTCGTCGCCGTAACGGTGGCGTCGATCGGTCGGGACCGCTCGTTCGAGCCGCGAACCTTTGCGCGGGCGGTCGCCGAAGCGACCGGCCTGCCGACGTTCGACATCTATGCCGGAGAGCGCGCCGCATGAACGCGCAACCGCTGCTCGACGCTGCAGGCGAACAGGCTTTGGACGTTGTGTGGCTGACCGATGCGTTGCGGCCGGCAAGCGAATACGGGGTCCGCCCGTTCGCCGATTGGCGCCCTTTTGCGCCGGGCGAAGAAGCCGCCGCGCAGCGCCGAGCGCAGCAAGTTGCCGATTGCGCGGCTGCCTTCGACGAAGAACGCCTCGACGCGATACGCGACGCCATGCGGGCGGCGCCCGACGCCCGCGGCGCGATCGCCCGTGCGTCGATGGGCGAGGTGCTGGCGGATGCCGATTTTCTCGAACTGCAGCGCTTTTGCGACGCCGCCGGCCGCGTGGACGAATTCATCGGCACGGCGATCGGGAGCCGCCCGATCGTCACTACCGAAGTGCGCGGCCTGAGCCAGGCGTTGGAACCCGGACGAACCGGAACCCACGCATTTTATCTGGCCGACGCGTTCGATGCCGCGCTCGCCGCAGCGCGTTCCGAACTAAAGGGCGCGCAGGCCGGTTTCGATGCCTCGCGCGCTCGTGCCGTCGCCGAAGTCGCGAAACGGCTGAACCGCGACGCCGTTTCGAGCGACGAGTTCATCGTGATGCGAGCCGATCTCACCGCAGGCGTGCCCGCCGGGGTCCGGGTGCTGCGGGAAGCGCCGACCTATTTTCTCTGCGCACTGGAGTTCGACGACGCATCGCTCGGCGCGCTCGCCCGCCGCGATGCCGCCGCCGACGCCGTGGCCTCCGCCGAGGAATCGGTTCGCGCGAGATTATCGGACGCCGTGCGCCGCGCTGCAGCGCATCTCGATGCCGCCGCCGCGGCCTTCGGTGATCTCGACGTGCTGATTGCGGCCGCGCGGTTCGCGCGAAAGCATCGCTGCCGGGTTGCGCGTATCGTCGACGAACCGTCCCTGGCGTTCGCCGGCGGACGGTTCTTGCCGCTAGCGATCGAACTCGCGCGCGAGGGGCGGACATTTGCGCCGATAACCATCGCGCTCCACGACGTTGCGGTGCTCACCGGTCCGAATATGGGCGGAAAGAGCGTTTGCCTGCGGACCTGTGGATTCGTTGCGCTGTGCGCCGCATTGGGACTGCCGGTTCCCGCCGACGATGCGTCGACGAGTCTCTTTCGCGAGATCGCGTGGCTCGGCATCGGAACGGACCAGAACCAGCCCGGGAGCTTGCTCTCCTCGTTCGCGAACGAAGTGGTGCGACTTCGCGACGTTCTCGAACGCGGCGCACGGCGGCTCTTGGTGCTCGTCGACGAGTTTGCGCGGACCACCACTCCGCTCGAGGGAAAGGCGCTTCTGATCGCGCTCTTGCGGCGTCTGCGGGACCTTGGCGCGTGCGGCCTCGCCGCGACGCATTTGTCCGGGGTTCCCGGCGAGGCCGGCTCGCGTCATTTCGCGGTGCGTGGAGTGCGCGGCATTCCTCGCCCACCGTCCACCGGCGATCTGAATCAGGCGCTGGCAGCGCTGGCGGCATCGATGGATTACACGATCGTCGAAGTCGGCAAAGACGCGGCAACCGGCGCGGACGCAATTGCACTGGCGTCGTTGCTCGGTCTGGACGACGAACTCGTCGATACCGCGCGCCGCTATCTTCAGGCCTAGGAGCCCCGCGGCTTCCTAGAGTAGCAGGCTGGAGATGCAACCGTTGATCGTCACCTGCGCTCCGGTGGGGGCCGAAATCACGCTCGATCAGACGCCGTATCTGCCGTATACTCCGCAGCTGCTGGGAGAAACCGCAAGCGCCGTCCGCGAGGCCGGCGGTTCGATCATTCACGTACACTGTCGCAACGACGACGGCAGCAACACGCACGACGTCGCGCGCTTTCGCGCGGCCTACGAATCAATCCGCGCGCACAGCGATCTGATCGTGCAGTTCTCGACGGGTGGCGCGATCGGCATGACCCCGGAGGAGCGCGCGAGCGTGTTGCAGCTGCGCCCGGAGATGGCGACGCTGACTTGCGGAAGCGTGAACTTCGGCGACGACATCTTCGAAAACAGCTTCCCGATCATGCGCGGCATCCTGGCGAAAATGCACGAGTTCGGCGTGCGCCCCGAGCTGGAGATCTTCGACAAGGGTCATTTGGCGAACGCGCGCCGTCTGGCGCGCGAAGGTCTGTTGACGTTTCCGCAGCACGTCGACCTGGTGCTGGGAGTTCCCGGAGCGCTGGAAGCGACGGTGCCGAATCTCTGCGAGCTCGTTGCCGACGTGCCTCCCGGCTGCACCTGGTCGGTCGCCGGTGTCGGGCGCCGACAACTTCCGATGGCTATGGCCGCGATCGCGATGGGCGGACACGTGCGCGTCGGGCTCGAGGATAATCTGTACTACAGCAAAGGGCGTTTGGCGCGCAACGAAGAGCTGGTGGCTCGGGTCGCCCGGATTGCGCGCGAAGCCGGGCGTCCGGTTGCCACGCCGGATCAGGCGCGCGAAATTCTGGGTCTCTCAAAGCTCGCCGCCGCATAGCCACGTCTCAGCGACGGTGTTGGGTGCTCCGGGTGAAGACGCTCGTCGCTCCCATCCAGGTCGCTCCTGCTTCGCCGCTTTTTCGCAACGACCAAAGG
>JBAUZB010000039.1:0-46433 GCA_049585095.1 Candidatus Tumulicola sp. | reverse complement strand
ATCAGCGCAGCACCATCGCGTACCAGCGTTCCAGATCGGCGTGGAACTTCGCGAGCGCCGCCGGATGCAGATAGACCATGTGTCCCGATTCGTAGAATCCGTAAGTAATGTTCCTCTGCAACGCCGGTGCGATGTAGAGATGCGTGAGCACGTATTGCGTTGCGAAGAACGGCGTAGCGAAGTCGAAGTAGCCGTTGGCCGAGAATATCTTGAGGCGCGGGTTATACGTCATCGTCTGCGCCAGGTCCGGCGCGACGTTAAACGTCTGCGGATTGTCGCCGTGCTTGAAATCCCAACTGTTGCCGTCGGCGTAGATCAAGTCGTAGATTTCCGAGCGATAGAGTAGCGGCGTATCGTACTTCAAGACCTGGCGCATGTAGTAGTTGCCGGTAGCCACGTAGGCGCCGTCGATCGCGGAATCGGTCGCATCCCAGTCGGGCGATATCTCCGGCCGGTCTAGAACGTAGGTTTGGAAACGCGCGTCGAGCCGGCCCACGGTGATGCCGCGCTGGCGCAAGAGTTCGTTTTCGAAGCGGTCGTACGGAATGCGCAAGTTTGAGTTGCGAATGTACTGATCCGAAAGACCGGTGTAGCGATGCAGCTTCGCGACGATGTCGTTGTAGCGGTCCGGAGCGAGCGACGCTCCGGCAGCCAGCCCGTCGAGGTATTCGCCCAAGGCGAATCGCTTGGTCTCGGCCAGCAATCCGGCCAACCCGGGGGCACCGGCGATGGCGTGATGATACCACGCGGTTGCAGTCTCGGTGGGCAGATACAACACATAGGCCCAATCGCCGCCGCCGATCGGCGCGCCGTCGTTGTAATCCACCGTGGGATTGAGAAACGACGACAGCAGCACGATGCCGTTGAGCGCGATGCCGCGCGTGGCAAGAACGTCCGACAGCACCGCCGAGCGAGTCGTGCCGTAGGACTCACCAAAAAGAAACTTCGGCGAATTCCAGCGGTTGAAGTTCGTCAAGTAGCGCGCGATGAATTGCGCAAAGGCGTTGGCGTCCTGATCGACGCCCCAGAAATCCTTCGGTTTTCCGGCGCCGATGATTCGCCCGTAGCCGCTGCCCGGCATGTCGATGAAGACCAGATCGCTCTTGTCGATGAGGCTGTATCCATTGTCGAGCAGACGGTATGGCGGGCCCGGCGTAGTGGTCGCGTCACCGACGCTCACCCGCACCGGCCCGAACGATCCCATGCGCAGCCAAATCGTGGAACTGCCCGGGCCGCCGTTATAGAAGAACGTCACCGGGCGGCTCGTCGGCGTGCCCCCGTCGAGGGTATAGGCGGTGTAGAAGACGCGCGCCGTCGGCTGATCGTCGCCGTTTCGCAGCGTGATCGTTCCGGCGCGCGCCGAATAGGCCAGGCTGCGGCCGCCCAGGACGATGGAATGATGGGTGACGGCATCGGGGGTCAGAGCCGGGATCGGCGGCGGTGTTGCGGCTCCGGCCGGTGCCGAACTGGTTCCAAGCAGCGCAAGACCGACCGCAATCAGCGCGCGCGACAATTGAAGACGCAAGCTCAAGGAAACCTCCACCAGGCGATTGCGCCCCCTCATTATCGCTCGTCGAGCCCGTCCCTGCAGCGCCGCCCCACGACCGCAATCAAAGTTTCGTCAAAGCTGCTTGCCCGTTTCGGTCGTGCCCGAACGCATGACCGCATCGGCCGCGATCGGGGCCTGGTCGGGAATCATGAGCGTCTCCTCCGCCGAAATTTCGTTGGGAACCAGGAGCGTCAGCGAGTGTCCATTCGGGCACGCAATCTCGACGGTCATTTCGGCAGGTGGATCGCCGGCGTCGAACGATATCGGCGATCCCCGAGCGTCGACCACGAACGATCGCGCTCCCGGCTCGGCAATCGATGCACCGCACACCGTGCAGCTGGCCGCCTGCAAGTGGACCACGGCGAGAAACGGCACTTAGTTGGCTCCCGCGTAGATTTCGTCTTTCAGACGCTTGATCGCACACTCGACCGAGTCGAGGTAGGGCAGCATCGACGCCTTGATCCCTTCGAGACGATCCTCTCCTTGGGGCGTGATCGCATACACCCGTCGCGCGCGTTTCGTCGCGTGATCCCACGACGCGCTCACGAAACCGCGTTCCTCGAGACGGCGCAACAGGGGATAGATCTTGTTCGTGTTCACGGCCACGAGGCCGCCGCACAGTCCCTCGATGCGCTGCATCAGACCGTACCCGTGATCCGGTTGCTCCTTGATGAAATGCAGGATCAAGACCGGGAAGAGCGTCTTGCTCTTGATCGGCCCGCGAACGATCTCGTCGACGCGTCGGGTCGCGTGCGGGCTCACGCCTGGGTCTGGACGTGCAAGTCGAGAGCGTACGCTCGTTCGATTTCGCGGGCGTAGCGCTCTTCGACGACGCGCCGTTTGATTTTCATCGACGGCGAAAGCTCGCCGCTTTCGACGCTGAACTCGTGCGCGATGACGACGACCCGGCGAACCTGTTCGAAATTCGCGAGGTCTCGCGTCTGTCGCAGCGCCAGCAGCGTGACGAAGTGGTTCACGCCTTCACGCCGGGCCAAATCGTCGGCCGACGCGTCCGCGGGGAGCGACAGCTCGATTCGCAGCAGCTCCCAATTCGGGCATATGAGGGCGGCGGGGTGCGGACGCCCGCTGCCGACGACCATCACCTGCGCCACGAACACCGAGCGCTTTATCGCCGTTTCGATTCGTGCCGGCGAGATCCACTTACCGGTATCGGTTTTGAAGACCTCGCGCTTGCGATCGGTGATGCGCAGGAAGCCGGCGGCGTCGATCGTTCCGACGTCGCCGGTATGGAACCAGCCGTCGACGATCGCTTCGGCGGTTGCGTTGGGATCGCGATAGTAGCCGAGCATCACGTGGCGTCCTCGCGTCAGAATTTCACCGTCCGCCGCGATTCGTACCTCGACTCCGGGAATCGCCCGTCCCGCGGCGCCGTATTCATTCGACGACAGCCGGCTCGCGGTGATCACCGGCGACGTTTCGGTGAGCCCGTACCCTTGCATGATCGGGACGCCGAGTCCCAAGAACGTCATGGCCGTGTCGAGATGCAGCGCGGCGCTGCCGCTCACGAAAAACTGCATCCGATCCAAGCCCAACCGCGCGCGAACTTTGCTTAGCACGAGTTTTTGCGCAATGCGGTAGCGCAGCGCCGCTCCCAACGAAGGTCCGCCGCCGAAGGTTTTCGCTTGCATGTAGCGGCGACCGGCACGCAACGCCCATGGAACCAGCCGCGCCTGCAGCCCCCCGGCTATCATGGCCCGTCCGGTTACGCCGGCGAGCACCCGATCGAAAATTCGGGGAACCGACGTCATGACCGTCGGCCGAACGTCGCGCATGTCCTCGACCAGTTGCGCCGCATCGTGACAGATAAAGTAGCGAACCCGGGCAAGCAAATACACGTAGACGATGGTGTGCTCGTAGATGTGCGAGTACGGCAACACCGACAAGACCGCGTTGCCTTCAACCAAGCCGTCGAGTCCGCACTTCAGCGCCGACTGCGCGTCGAACGCCAGGTTGTCGTGCGAGAGCATCACGCCCTTGGGGTTGCCGGTCGTGCCTGAGGTGTAGATCAACACCGCCAAATCGTCGGGCGCGAGCGTGGCCTCGTACGCTGCCGGGAGTTCGGGGCGGCGCGTGCGCGCGGCAGCGCCGCGCGCCTCGAAGGCAGCCATACCGTCGTCGCCGGCAGAGTCGAAGACGACTGCGGCCGGCATGACGGCTCCGCCGGCGCGCACGTGTTCCAGCGTGACGCTCGAATCGGCGAAAATCAGTTTCGAGCCGGAATGCTCTAAAATATACGCGGTATGATCGAGCGCTTGCGTTGGGTAGATCGGCACGACGACGCAGCCTGCAAAGAGGATGGCGAAGTCGCTGACGATCCAATCGACACAGTCGCGCGCCACCAGCGCGATGCGATCGCCGGGAAGCAGGCCGGCGGCGCGAATGGCACAGGCGACGTTCTCGACGCGTTCGAGCAACTTCTCACTCGACGTTGCCGTCCAAACTCCATCGACGCGCTCGCTCAAAACCTCCCGACGCGGCGCCGCGAGCGCTCGGCGAATCAGTTGTGGAAGGGATTCTTTTTTTGGAAGGTCGAGCGCCATGTAGCGAGCCCCTTCGCCCGGCCGTGCCGCGCTCCTAGTTACGGCGGCCGAAGAAACGGTCGCGCCCTTTCGAGTCGCGTTTGCGTCATACCGGTCACGTCGAGAAGCTCGTCGAGCGAGTGAAACGATCCCTCGAGTGCACGCATTTGAACGATGCGCGCGGCAATCGCCGCTCCGATTCCGGGCACTCGGGTCAACTCGTCTTCGCTCGCAACGTTGACGTCGACGCTCCCCGTTGCCCACGCCTGCAGGTCGGCGACCGGCCCATCGGTGCGATGTGAATGCCGGCCGCGATGATGCGACCCGGTAGCGCTGCGTCGCTGCGTCGGGCTTTCACCGGCGCGCGGAACATCGATCTCGTCACCGTCGGCGACGTGCGCGGCGAGATTGACGCCGCCGGCATCGGCATCCGCGCTCAGCCCACCCGCCTGCGCGACGGCATCTGCCGCGCGATCTCCGGCATGAACGTGATACAGGCCGGCCCGGCGGACCGCGCCGGCAACATAGACGACGGCATCGGCGATCGCACGTGCCCGAGCGGCACCGCGATACCGCGGCTGCGCGTTGTCGGCGGGCGCCCCGGAAAACGCCGGGGCTGCGGTCGGTTGGAACGCGGGCCGGGGAGCCGGATGCCAGAGGGCGGCCGCTACCAGCACGAACGCGCCCGCGAAAAGCCCGATGCGCACGATCATGCGCCTCCATCACGCGCCGCCTCCGGCCGGAAAGCCCGGATCGCCGGCCTGTGGCCAAGGCTGAGACTAGCGTCACCGCGCACGAAACGTGTACGATGCTTCGTATGGCCGAAGGCTACGATTTCAGATCCGTCGAGCGCAAATGGCAAGACCGTTGGGAGCGCGACGGCATCTACCGCGCAAAGCTCGACGACTCGCGACCGAAGTATTACGTGTGCGAGATGCTGCCGTACCCTTCTGGCGACCTTCACGTCGGTCACGCCAAGAACTACACCCTGGGCGACGCCGTCGCGCGCATGATGCGGATGCTCGGCTACAACGTGCTCCATCCCATGGGGTGGGACGCGTTCGGACTTCCGGCCGAAAACGCGGCAATCGCCCGCGGCGTCGATCCGGCTACGTGGACGGCCGAGAATATCGTCAACATGGAGCGGCAAGTGCGCCGCATCGGCACGAGCTACGATTGGACGCGCGAAATCGCGACCTGCCTTCCGGAATACTATCGTTGGAATCAATGGCTCTTCTTGCGTCTGTACGAACGCGGCCTGGCGTACAAACGGGAAGCGCCGGTGAACTGGTGCCCGCACGACAAGACCGTGCTGGCAAACGAGCAAGTCGTCGACGGGCGCTGTTGGCGCTGCAACCACCGCGTCGAACGCCGGAATCTTTCGCAATGGTTTCTCAAGATCACCGCCTACGCGGATCGCTTACTCGAGGATCTCGAAAAACTCGACGGATGGCCGGAACGCACTTTGACGATGCAGCGCAACTGGATTGGCCGCAGCGAAGGCGTTCGATTCGGATTCCGCGTTGAAACGATGGATGCCGTCGTCGACGTCTTTACCACTCGCGCCGACACCGTCTACGGCGCGACGTTTCTGGCGATTGCGGCGGAGCATCCGCTGGTCGAGAAGCTGGCGACGGTCGCATCCAAGGAACAGGCGGCCGCGCTTTCGGCGTTCGCCGAGGGCCTTCGCTCGAAGTCCGAACTCGAGCGAACCAGCCTGATGGAAAAGCAGGGTTTGTTCACGGGATCCTACGCGATCAATCCGCTTTCGGGCGACCGGCTGCCGATTTGGGTCACTAACTACGTGCTCGCAGAATACGGTACCGGCGCGGTAATGGGCGTACCGGCTCACGACGAACGTGATTTCGATTTCGCAGTCCGCAACGGGCTTTCGATCGTGCGCGTCGTCGCCGGCCCGGGCGGCGAGGCGGCCCAACCGCCGGCGGCGGCCTACGTCGAAGACGGCACGCTGGTCGCGAGCGGCGATTTTACCGGAATGCCGAGTGCGCGAGCGCGAGACGCGATCGCCGACCGGTTAGTCGCGCTCGGAGTCGGGGAGAGAACCGTTACCACGCGACTGCGCGATTGGCTCGTGTCGCGTCAACGTTACTGGGGCACCCCCATTCCCATCGTGTATTGCGCGAGTTGCGGCGAGCTCCCGGTGCCCGACGATCGATTGCCGGTCGTGCTGCCGGCAGCGGCAAAGTTTACCGGCGAAGGATCGCCGCTTGCGCACGTACGGTCGTTCGTCGAAACCACCTGCCCTCAATGCGGCGGACCGGCGCGGCGCGAGAGCGACACCATGGATACGTTTTTCGAATCGTCGTGGTACTACTTGCGCTATCTCAACCCTCACGACGATCGCGCGCCGTGGGAACTCCCCGATGCGGCGCAGTGGATGAACGTCGATCAGTACGTCGGCGGAGCCGAGCACGCCGTCCTGCACTTGCTGTACTCGCGGTTTTTCTATAAGTTCTTTCACGACTGCGGCTGGGTCTCCGGCACCAACGAGCCCTTCCAGCGGCTCTTTCATCAGGGCATGGTTCTTTTAAACGGCCAAAAGATGTCGAAGTCGCACGGGAACGTCGTCGGCATCGATCAGACCGCGGAAACCAGCGGCGTGGACGCGATGCGCCTCTTTTTGCTGTACGTCACGCCGCCGGAAGACACCAGCGAGTGGACCGACGAAGGGATCAGTGGGCGTGTGCGGTTCGTCAACCGCGTATGGCGCGCGTGCGAACCGCTGTTCGCAAGCGCGCCCGGCCGCCGCATTCGCGATCTGCCGCCCGCAGAAACCGCGCAGGAAAAGGCGCTAGTGCGCGCGGTTGCCGTCGCCGCCAAATCGGCCGTCGACGAAACGCTGTCGCGCCGGTTTCACTATAACGTCACGATTGCGAAGCTCGACGAATTGGTCAACGCGCTCACGCTCGCCGTGCAGCAATCTCCCGAATCGCCGGCCACACGTTACGCCGCCGAAGTCTTGCCGGTGCTGATTGCGCCGTTTGCCCCCCACCTGGCCGAAGAACTGTGGGAGCGCTTCGGACACGAGACCTCGGTGCATCTCGAACGCTATCTCGAACCCGACGAACGAGCGTTGTCGGTCGACCGCATCACCCTGGTGGTGCAGGTCAACGGCAAGATTCGCGCGCGCATCGACGTACCGCCCGGAATCACCGAAGATCGGGCGTTCGAACTGGCCATGGAAGAGAAGAACGTTCGAGCGCAAGTCGACGGGAAACCATTGCGTAAGCGGATTTTCGTTCCCGACCGGCTCGTGAATTTGGTCGTGGGCTAACCGCGGCCGACGCCTCGCAGGGGGCGGTGCGGAAATCTCGGAAGGTTCTGCGCCTATGACGGAATCGAACCGGTACTCGACGCAATGCTGCATCGTTGGCGGCGGACCGTGCGGCATGATGTTCGGCGTCCTGCTGGCCCGCGCCGGCGTCGACGTGATCGTCTTGGAAAAGTATGCCGATTTTTTCCGGGATTTTCGCGGCGACACGATCCACCCGTCGACGTTGCAACTGCTGTACGAACTGGGCTGGCTCGACGAGTTCCTAGCGCTGCCGCACAACGAACTTCGCGAAGTCGGAGCGAACGTCGCCGGCGAATTCCTGCAGGTCGCGGATTTTTCGAAATTGCCGACGCATTGCAAGTTCATCGCGTTCATGCCGCAGTGGGATTTTCTCAACTTTCTGGCCGAACGCGGGCGTCAATTCCCAACCTTCCATCTCATGATGGAGACCGAGGGCGTCGATTTGATCGAAAGCGCCGGCCGAATCGCCGGAGTGCGCGCGAGGACGAAAAGCGGCGATATTACGATCGCCGCCGATCTGGTCGCCGGTACCGACGGACGTCACTCGACCGTCCGCGGGCGAGCCGGTTTCGAAATCGAAAACGTCGGGGCGCCGATGGACGTTCTTTGGATGCGCCTTTCGAAACATCCCGGCGATCCGGCCCAGGCGTTGGGAACCATCAACGACGGACGTTTTCTCATCCTGATCGATCGCGACACCTATTGGCAGTGCGCCTATATCATTCCGAAAGGGTCGTTCGAAGGCCTCAAGGCCGCCGGACTGGATGCTTTTCACGAAGGGATCGTGCGCGTGCTCCCGGCGCTTCGCGATCGGGTTGGCGAGATCGACGATTGGTCGAAGGTTTCGCTGCTCGAAGTGCGCGTCGACCACTTACGCCGCTGGCACCGTCCGGGTTTGCTCTGCATCGGCGACGCCGCACACGCGATGTCACCGGTCGGGGGCGTCGGGATCAATCTCGCCATCCAGGACGCCGTCGCCGCGGCGAACATTCTTGCCGAACCGCTGCGCGCCGGAAACGTTACCGAAGAACTCCTCGCCGCCGTCCAGGAGCGGCGCACGTTTCCAACGCGAATCACGCAAGCGTTCCAGGTGTTCGTGCAAGATCGCGCGATCGAGCCGGTCCTGCAGGGCACCGACGTCCGCCGTCCGCCGCTGGCGATCCGCCTGCTCGACGAATTCCGGTATCTTCGGCGTTTCCCGGCGCGGCTGCTCGGCATGGGCGCGCGTCCCGAGCACGTCCGTACGCCGAACGCGTTCGTCTCCTAACCCGCGGCGGCGTTCTTGAAGTATTCGTAAGTTGCACGCAGGCCGTCGGTCAGCGTCGTCGACGGCGCCCATGCGAGATCGTGACGCGCCCGCGCCGAATCGAACTGCGCATCGCGGGCGTCGCCGGGACGCCGCGGAGCGCGCGTAACCGGCGCGCGGAAACCGCTGACGTCGACGAAGCCCTGATAGATCGCGTTCACGCTCGTCTTGATTCCCGTCCCGATCACGTAATAGTTGCCGGAACCGCGTTCGAGCGCCGCAACGTTGGCTCGCGCGACGTCTCCGACGTACACGTAATCGCGCGTCTGATCGCCGTCCCAGTCGATTCGCACCGCTTCGCGCCGCAAGAACGCGGCCGCGAAGATGGCGATGACTCCGGCTTCACCGTTCGGGTCCTGGCGCGGGCCAAAGACGTTTCCGTAGCGCAGCGCCGTAAAGTCTAATCCCTTTTCGTTCCGATAGAAACGCAGGTAATGCTCTCCGGCCATCTTCGTAATGCCGTAGGGCGACGTCGGGCGTTGCGGCGTGTCGTCAGTGATGGGCAGACGTTCGGCGTCTCCGAACGTCGCACCGCTCGAGGCAAAAACGACCTTGCGAACGCCGGTTTTTACCGAGTTCTCGAGCACGTTCAGCAAGCCGCTGACGTTAACCGCGGCGTCGTAGATCGGGTCGCGCGTCGAGATGGCGACCGAGTGCTGCGCCGCGTGATGGTTCACGATTTCAGGTTTGAATTCGCCGAAGACGCGGCTCAGTTTCTCGTCGCGGACGTCCATGTGGACGAAGGCCGCCGCTTGCGAGAGATTCGTCCGCCGGCCTCCTCCGTGCTCCCACAGTGAATCCAGCGCGAGCACGTCGTGCCCCTGCGCCAAGTACGCATCGGCGACGTGCGATCCGATGAAACCGGCTCCGCCGGTGACGAGGATCCGCATCTCGATCTCCTTTCGCGAAGGTTGCCGCGTCGCAGGGGTACGCCGATGCCGCCCTACGCGCTGGTTCTCTGCTCGTCCGCTGCGGTGCTCGGAACGCTGGCGGCGACGGGCCATACCCTCCCGCTCGACGCGCGCGTGACCATCGCAGCCGGCTTCGCGGCGCTCGCGGCATTCGCATGTGCCGGCTCGCGCGAGCGGCAGTTTCGGGCGCTCGTGGTGGGCGCCCTCGTCGCTGCCGCGCTCAACGCCGGCATTCGGTCGAACGTGCAGCCGCACGTGGTCGAGCGGCGTACGGCTGCATATGCCGGTACGATCCTCGAACGGTCGGCTTCGGAACTCACGATTGGGCTCGCGGATAACGGTCTCCACGTTCTTGCAAACGTACGCGAGAACGCGCCGCCGCTCGGATCGCACGTGGTCGTACGCGGCCGCCTCACACCGTTCGACGGCGCGCGCAATCCGGGCGAGCCGAGCGAACAGGCGATCCAACGGGAACGCGGCAATGCCGCGCGACTCGAGGCAGCGACGATTCTTTCGTCGGCGCCCGGTTCGCCGTGGGATTCGACGACGTGGTTGGCTCGCGCCCACGAATGGGCGCACCGGCGGCTCACGGCCGATTTAGGCGAACCGACGGCATCGGTGGTAGCCGGCGAACTGTGGGGCGAGCGGTCTTCACTTCCGCCCGATTTGCGCTCCGAGTTCCAAGAAACCGGTACGGTGCACGTTCTCGTCACGGCGGGATTGCATCTCGGAGCGGTCGTCGCGGTTACTTTGGCCTTTCTGTCGCTGTTTGCATTACCGCGCGCCGCGACGTGCGCGATCGCCGTCGCGGTCATGTGGATTTTCGTTTGGTGGAGCGGAGCGCAGCTGCCGGCAGTGCGCGCGGCATCGATGGCAACGGCCGCATTGGCCGCTCGCGCTTGCGGGCGCGCAACCCTTTCGTGGAACGCCCTTGCCATCGCCGCCCTGGTCCTATCGTTCGCACGCCCGCAAAGCGTGGCATCGGCGTCCTTCGCCCTCTCTTTTTCCTGCGTCGGCGCGATCTTCGCGTGTGCCGGGCCGTTCGAACGGTGGATCGCGAGCCATGCGGCGCTTCCCGCGCGCGTGCGCGAAGCGCTGGTGCTAGCGATGGCGACGCAATGCGGGACGTGGCCGCTGACCGCCGCGGTTTTCTTGCAGTTCGCACCCTACGCCCTCGTGGCCAATCTCGCAATCGTCCCATGCGTTGCGGCAACGATGGCACTCGGGTGCGCGCAACTCGCATTGTTTTGGTTGCCACCGTTAGCGCACGCCGCGGCCAACGCGAATTCGTGGCTGCTGGCGTGGATGCTCGGCGTCATCCAAACGCTTGCGAGCTTGCCGTACGCGTCGATTCCGATGACACCGGCTCCGGCGTGGTGCATTCTTTGGTACGATGCGGCGCTGGTCGCCGCGCCGCTGCTGCTGCGCCGAGGCGCTCGCACGGCAGCGGCCGCGGCCTTGGCCGCCGCCACCGGCTTCGTCATTCTTCCTCCCGGATTGGCCGACGGCCGTTTGCGCGTTACCGTGCTCGACGTGGGTCAAGCCGACGCCATCGTCGTGCAAACGCCCGCCGGTCACGCCGTACTCGTCGATGCCGGCGGCCGCCTGGAGCGCGGCAACCCGGGCAGCGACTCGATCGCGGAATCGATCGGCGAGCGCATCGTCGCGCCGTTTTTGTTGCGCAGCGGCATTCATCGGCTCGACGCGGTGATCGTTTCGCATCCGCACGGAGATCATGCCGGCGGCGTCGCGCCGGTGCTTCGTCATTTGCGCGTCGCCGAGCTTGCCGACAGCGGCCAACGCTACGGCGGGCACGCTTATCGAGACGCAATTATGACGGCGCGTGCGCAGAGCGTGCCGCTGGTTTATCCGCGCGCAGGATCCGCGTGGCGCTTCGACGACGGCGTCACGCTGCAATTCATCGGTCCGTCGCTCCCGTTCGTCGCGAACTCGCGGAACGATATCAACGAAAATTCCGTCGCGTTCATATTGCGCTACAAAACGTTCTGCATGCTCTTCACCGGTGACGCCGGCGCCGCCGCAGAGCAGCGTTTTTTGAGCGAGGGCGTCGACCTACGGTGCGCGGTTTTGAAAATCGGTCATCACGGATCTGCCTACTCGTCAACGCCCGCCTTTATCGAAGCGGTGCATCCAACCTATGCCGTCATCTCGGTTGGTCGCCACAACCTCTTCGGCCACCCGGCGCTTCAAACGCTGCAGACGATGCAGCGCTTCGGCGCGTCGGTGTACCGCACCGACGAGAACGGCGCGATCACCGTGCTGACCGACGGCAGCGGCACCGTCGTGTTTCCGAGGCTCGCCCGCGGCTTAATCGACTCCGCGCAATAGCGCATTCGTTTCGGCGTAGCCGACGCTTGGCGCGGAAAGCAACGTGTCGCTATCGCCGTCTCGAAGGAACGCCCGGGCTGCCGCACGAGCCGCACCGTACGCCAGTTTGGCCAGGGAAGAACCGGCGCTGAGCCGGCGCACTCCCAGAGCGCGCAGTTCCGCGGCCGGCGCCAGGCCGGCGACCGCCAGCACGTTGAGCGGCAGGTCGACGGCGTCGACGATAGCGCGGATTGCCTCGGGGTCTTGCAGATCGGGAACGAAGATACCGTCGGCGCCCGCCGTCGCGTACTGCCTCGCGCGCGAAATCGTTTCGCGCACGGCGTCGTTTCCGGAGGCGAGCTCGCGCAGGAGCACGTCGGTGCGCGCATTCACGAACACGTCGCTGCCTGCACGACGAACGGCTTCTTTCACGGCGACGATTTTTGCGGCCAGCAGGTCCGGCGCATCATTCCCGTCCTCGAGGTTGATGCCGGCAACGCCGATGGCGCACAACCGTACAACGAGATCGGCAACCTCGCGGGTGTCGCGGGAATATCCGCTCTCGAGGTCGATCGTGACCGGCACGTCTGGGACGACGGCACAAATCGAGCTGGCCGCCTGCAATAAACTCGCACGCGGCAGCGCGTCGCCGTCGGCGTAGCCGCACGACCACGCGAGCCCGGCGCTGCTGGTGGCGATTGCGGGTGCGCCGGCTGACGTGAAGAGCGCCGCCGACGCCGCATCCCAGACGTTGGGCAGAATCAAAATTCGATCGTCGTGATGCAAGGCTCGAAACGCGACGACTCCAGTCGGTCTTTCCATTTTCACGGTAACTTCAGTCCCTTTTCGTCGGCGGATGAACGAGGATGCGAGCGAGGCGTCGGATTGCATCCTCGCGCGGGGGGAAGCGGTGCGCGACCGCGGTACTCTGCTCGAATGCAGCGCCACCGTCTCCTTCGCGCATCGATCGCCGCCGCACTCTGTATTTCCGGATGCTCCGGTGGGGGATCCCAATCGAGCGCCTCGTTGCTGCCGGCAGGCAGCGCAACGTCGACACCCCCGGCCAAGCAATATATTTCACACGTCGTGATCATGATTCAAGAAAACCGCAGCTTCGATAACTTTTTCGCGACGTACCCCGGCGCCGACGGAACGACGACCGGCAAAACTCACGACGGTACCGTGGTTCCTCTGAAAAAGGCCCGGCTGGTGGCCGAAGACTTGGAGCACACCTGGAAAGGCTTCTTGACCGAATACGATGACGGAAAGATGGACGGATTCGATCTCATCGGTTTCGGCGCGCTTGGAGGTATGGGGCCGGCCGGGCTCTATCCCTATCAGTATGTCGACCCGGCCGACATTCGGCCGTACTGGACGATGGCGCACCAATACGTGCTCGCCGACCACATGTTCGAAACCCAAAGCAGCGGCAGTTTCGTCGGTCACCAAGATCTGATCGCCGGCGGAACGAAGATCAACCGCTACGATAGCCTGGTAAACTACCCGACCAAAACTCCGTGGGGCTGCGACGCCCCGCAAGTCACGAAAACGTCGTTGCTCACGGTGCGCCGCCGCTTCTTGCCGCGCCAGGGTCCGCGCCCGTGTCTGACCTATCCGACGTTGCGCGACTCACTCGATGCGGGCAAAGTATCGTGGAAGTACTACGCACCGCCGTTCGACACAATCGGCGATATCTGGACTGCCTTCGACGCCATTTACGCGGTGCGTTACGGGCCCGAGTGGACGACGAACATCTCCACGCCCGAAACCAGCATTTTCAACGACATCTCGAAGGGCAAACTGGCGGCAGTCTCCTGGCTAATTCCCGACTTCACAAATTCGGATCATCCGGGGCATGGCGTAACCGGCGGCCCGTCGTGGGTGGCACAAGTCGTCAACGCCATCGGCGGGAGCCAATACTGGAAGACCACGGCCATCATCGTCGTCTGGGACGATTGGGGCGGCTTCTACGATCACGTCGCGCCCCCGCAGCTCGACTTCCAGGGTCTCGGCTTGCGCGTTCCGATGCTGGTTATTTCGCCGTATGCCAGAAAAGGCTACGTGTCGCACACGCAATACGAGTTCGGCAGCATTCTGAGGTTTGTCGAAGATAATTGGGGTCTCAAGCGTATCGGAACGACCGACGTACGCGCCACCAGCATCGGCAACGTATTCGATTTCAACGGGCCGCCGCGGAAGTTTTCGCCGATTCCGGCGGCATTGCCGCGATCGTACTTCGAGCATCACCGGCCCTCGTATCAACCCGTCGACACCGAATAGGCTCGGCGAGCTCGCTTCCGCGGCAGCGCGTCGCGTGCGCTCGTTGCCGGTAACGGCCTAGTGATGCGTCGGGTGAGGCGCCGGGGCCGGAGGAACGATCGTCGCGGAGATGACTCGATCGAGCGACGGAAAGTTCTTGTCGAGATAGCTCTTGCCTTGCGCGACGATCGCCGATTGGTCGGGCTTCTCTCCGTAGCCCGCATATATTTTGTGCACCACGTTCATCCCCGAAACGACTTTTCCGAACGGTGCGAACCCCATGCCGTCGAGGCGCGCGTTGCTGCCGAGATTGACGAACAGCTGCGTGGTGCGCGTGTCCGGTCCAGCCGATGCAAAGCTTAGATAGCCCGCATGATTGCTCTGGATTACGCGGTCGTCCTTGATGGCGGCGCCGCTCCAGGCTTTATTCACCGCGGGATTCGGACTCAACCCGAACTGTACGACGAACCCGGGCACGACTCGGAAGAACGCGGCGCCGGTGAAGAATCCGTGCTTCACCAAGTTGTAGAATCGGTCGGCGCCGCGCGGGGCCCATGCGCGCGTCACCGCGACCACGAACGTGCCGGCCGTCGTCTTGAAGGTTACGTCGTAGCTCGCAGGAGCCGTGGCATCGAGCTTCGCCGGGGTCAAGAGCGCCGGATCGGCCGCGGCCGAGGTTGAGCCGCTCGCAGCAACTGCGGCCAGAACGAACAGAAAGGCTGTTGCGAAACGTTTCACGGCCCACTGCTTCGCCCAGCCGGGCGCCGCAGGCCTGTCTTGCCGCCGATTGCAACCATTCCGCTCCTTTTTGCGTTAAGCAGGCGGAATGATGTTGTACGCACCTGCGCCCGCCCCCGTCGCCACGCTCGATATCGTGAGCCGAAAGTCGAAAGACCGCCTGGTTCAAGAGCCTTCGGAGCCGGTCTATGGCGGCTACGCCAACGGTCGCGGTGACGTTTTCCTGTTCGGGGAATCGCTCGTCTATCGCGTCAACTTCAAGAACCAAACGGTACAGCAGCGCCCCCAATTGAATCCCGGAGCGCAAGCGCGCTACGATGCGACCGAAGCCGGCGAGGCGTTCGAATATTGCAACATCCGCTTCCGCCGGTTGAGCAACGCCGAAATCACGGAAATCTGCGCGTCCGGCGCGTTCCGCATTACGCCCAAGCTGCTCTCCTAAACTTCGCGAACGCCCCGCGCGGCCTTTAGCGCTTCGCTAAATTCGCCGTCCACGCGTACAGTCCCAAAACGACGAGCACGAAAGCGATCGCGCCGAGGGCCGTGGACGCCGCCCCAAACGCGTCGCCGACCACCGCAAGCGGGTTTGGGTTGTTGCTAACGACGATCAACCCCGCGAGCAGCACGCCGAAGAGACTTTCACCCACGATCAACCCCGACGCGGTTAAGACGCCGAGCTGTTTGGCTTTCGCGGGGTTGCCTCGCCGGTTCGCCCAGCGATTATAGGACCAGCCTAAGACCGCGCCGAGAACCACCGGTGCCGTCGTCGACGCGGGCAGATAGATCCCTAGCCCCACGGCGAGCGGCGGCAACCGAAGGCGCCCGGTCACGCGCAGCGACTCGTCGACGACGATCGCCACGATCCCGACGAGTGCGCCGGCGCCGATCAGACGCCAATCGATGTGTCCCTGAATGACGCCTCGGGCGAGGGCCGAAATCAGCGTGGCCTGCGGCGCGGGAAGCGGCTGCGCGATGGTGGCATGGTGCGGCGCACCCGCGAAACCGTAGGCACGGTTGAGCAAATCGAGGATCGGCGGTATGGCGAGGGCACCCATGCCGACGCCGAAGATCAGCGCCACTTGCTGGCGCCACGGCGTCGCGTCGACGAGCTGTCCGGTTTTGAGATCTTGCAGGTTGTCGTTTGCGATCGTCGCCACGCAGATGAGGACTGACGTCACGAACAAGGCATACGCGACCAGCGCAGGGCCAGCGGCCGGCATCGAGTTTCGCCCCAGCACCAGCAACAGCAGCGACGCGCCGATAACCGATAGAATCGCTAGACCCGACACCGGGCTGTTGGAAGAGCCAATGAGGCCCGCCATGTACCCGCAGGCCGCGGCGACCAGGAATCCGGCGACTACCACGTAGGCGATCGCGCCGATAACCAGCGGAGCGGTCTGCGACCCCAGCGGGCTGCCGGAAAGGAAATAGGCCAGCAAGACCGCCAGCGGAAGCAAGCACGCGGCGCCGACGAGCCCGACGATAGCGATCGGGATGTCCCGCTCGGTGCGGGGCAGACTCGCCCCGCCGGTCGCGCGAAGGCGCGACGCTCGGAGTGCCGACGCGACTCCTCCCCACACCGGTTTGGCCAGACGGCCCAACGTCCAAATCGCCGCCACTCCGATTGCACCCGCGCCGATGAAACGCACTTGATGCGACCAAACCGCCGTCGCGACGTCGGCGGCGGTCCCGGCCACCGGATGCAACGCGGTGAGAATCGGGGTCGCGATTCCCCACGCGACGAACAGTCCGGCGAGGATCGCCACGCCGACCGAGAGTCCGATTAAGTGACCCGCTCCCACCAGCGCCAGCGACAGCGAGAAGCCGACTCCGGTGGTGGCGGCGCCGACCCGAAAGTAGTCCGCAATTTCGGCTGCAAACAGCC
The DNA here is from genome assembly GCA_049585095.1 of Candidatus Tumulicola sp. Classification (GTDB taxonomy): domain Bacteria; phylum Vulcanimicrobiota; class Vulcanimicrobiia; order Vulcanimicrobiales; family Vulcanimicrobiaceae; genus Tumulicola. The sequence goes on along the minus strand of JBAUZB010000039.1, from coordinate 29,601 downwards.
GTGCGCCGACGACGGCGGCAAATCCGGCCGACGCGAGCGTGCCGGTGACCAACGCGATCAATCCCGTGCGGTTATGCTCCACATCCGCCGCGCTGCCGCCGCCGACTCCAACCTTGAGCACTTCGGCAGCCGCAACGCCTTCGGGATAGGGGAGGTCGGATTGCGTCACCAGCGCACGCCGCAGCGGCACGCTGTACATGACGCCCAGCGTTCCGCCGATCGCGCAGATGCTGAACGATTCCCAAAACGGAAAGCCGGTCCACCAGCCGATCATGACCAGGCCGGGCAGCACGAAGATGATCGCGGAGAGCGTTCCGGCCGCCGAGGCGACGGTCTGCACGATGTTGTTTTCGAAGATGGTCGCGCCTTTGAAGGCTCGCAATACCGCCATCGAAATCACGGCGGCGGGTATCGTCGAAGCGAACGTCAGCCCCACCTTGAGACCGAGATACACGTTGGCGGCAGTAAAGACCAGCGTAATCGCAGCACCGAGAATCAGACCGCGCACGGTAAGCTCGAGTCGACGATCGTCCATCGCCGCGATCTTCTTGGCGCTACGCAACAAAGCCCGCAGCACGAGGCTGCGGACTTTGCCGTTTGTCCGGCCGTTTTCGCCTGTTTGAGATCGTTACCGATCTCCCACCGACGTACTCCGAATCCGGTTCGTTCCAGGCACTCGGATCGCCGCTTGCGCGAGGATCGTCTACGTGCGTGGACCGCGGTTCCTTACAATCCGCACTTCCATGTAACGTGAAGTGTTCGTATGGTATCAAAGCGAGAATGCACTCGCAAGCGGTTCGCGTGCCGCTCCACAACCACTCCACAGAAAGTTTGGTTTACTCACAACTTATAGACTGCGGCACCCCCCGCTAGCGCCGTTCGCCATTAAGCGCAGCGGCTATCGGTGCTCGACCGGGGGCGTTTTCTCAGCTGCGAAACACCGTGAGCTCGGTTGGCGCCACGAAGACTTCCTCGCCCTTCGTGAGCGAAAGGTCGCGGAAGCGTTCCTGCGACATCTCGACTTGGACCGGCGCCCCCCACTCGGTGATCGCCTCGACTTTCACGAACGGACCGGCGGCATTGATGTGCGTCGTCGTAGCGCGAAAGTGGTTTGCGATATCCGGTCGCCGCCGGGAGATTTCGAGCGAGTGCGGCCGCACGAAGACCAAATGATCGGTCGCCGTTTGGTGGATGTAGGTCGTCCCATTGTCGACGCGTCCGTGAAAGAGATTGACGCTGCCCAAGAAGTTGAAGACGAACGACGAGGCCGGACGATTGTACACTTCGTCCGGAGGCCCGATTTGCTCGATCCGGCCCGCGTTCATCACGGCCACGTGGTCGGCGACCTCGAGGGCCTCTTCTTGGTCGTGGGTGACGAAAACGCTCGTGATGTGCACTTCGTCGTGCAGGTGACGCAACCAACGCCGCAACTCGAGCCGAACCTTCGCATCCAATGCGCCGAAAGGTTCGTCGAGCAGCAGCACCCGCGGCTCGACCGCGAGCGCTCGCGCCAACGCCACCCGCTGGCGCTGTCCACCCGACAACTGCGACGGATACCGCGACGCCTGATTGCGCAGTTGAATGAGACGAAGCAGTTCGTAAACCTTGGCACGAATTTGTTCTTCGCTGGGACGGGAAGCGCGCCGCCGAACGCGCAGACCGAAAGCGATGTTTTCGAAAACCGTCATGTGCCGAAACAGGGCGTAGTGCTGAAAAACGAATCCGACGCGCCGGTCGCCGGGAGACCGTTGGGTAAAGTCGGCACCGTCGAACTGGATCGTTCCCGCATCGGCAAACTCCAAGCCGGCGATAATTCGCAGCAAGGTCGTCTTCCCCGATCCCGAAGGGCCGAGCAACGCCACCAACTTACCCGCGGGAATTTCTAAATCGATGTTGTCGAGTGCGGCGAAACTGCCGAAGGCCTTGCTAACGCCGCGCACGCTGATGCTCATGACTGCGTTCTCCATTCGATGACGCTCTTGGCGACCAGCGTCGCCAACGCGGCCAGCGCCAGCAGCGACGCGACGGCGAAGGCTGCGGCGAATTGGTAGTCGTTGTAAAGGAACTCGATTTGCAGGGGCATCGTATCGGTGAGCCCACGAATATGCCCGGAGACGACCGAGACGGCGCCAAACTCGCCCATCGCGCGGGCATTGCACAAAATCACGCCGTACAAGAGCGCCCACTTGACGTTGGGCAACGTAACGCGCCAGAAGGTTTTCCAGCCGTTCGCCCCTAGCGTTAGGGCGGCTTCTTCCTCGTCGTTGCCTTGAGCTTGCATCAGCGGCAGCAGTTCGCGCGCGACGAACGGGAACGTTACGAAGATCGTAACCAGGACGATCCCCGAAATCGCAAAGATGATCCGAACGCCGTGCGCGATCAGCCACGGTCCCAAGAGTCCTTGCAATCCGAAGACCAGCACGAAGACCAGGCCGGCGACGACCGGCGAAACCGAAAAGGGCAGATCGATGAGCGTAACCAGCACGCTCTTGCCGAAGAACTCGAACTTGCCGATCAGCCATGCCGCGGAGATGCCGAACGCTACGTTGAGCGGAACCGAGATGCCCGCCGCTATGAGCGTTAGGCGGATGGACGACAAGGTGTCGGGATCGGCAAAGGTGCGCACGTAGACGAGAACGCCCTTTTCAAAGGCGGTCGAGAACACCACGGCGAGCGGTAAGAAGAGAAAGATCGACAGGAACGATGCCACCGCGGCCGTCAGCAGCCATCGCACCACCGCCGGTTCCGAAGTTGCACCGCTGCGCGCGTACGCCGGCTCGCGACTCGGGCGCGTTTCGGGCCACGCGATCGATTCAACCAAGGGGAATCACCTCGGGTTCCTCGCGTCCAACGTGTTTGCTGTTCCACTTCTGCAACAGATTGATCGCCAGGAGCATCGCAAACGAAACCACCAGCAGCGCCACGGCAATGGCCGTGGCGCCCGCGTAATCGTACTGCTCCAACTTCGTGACGATGAGCAGCGGCGTGATTTCCGTACGCATCGGCATGTTGCCGGCAATGAAGATCACCGATCCGTACTCGCCGACCGCGCGCGCGAAGGCTAGCGCAAAGCCGGTGAGTGCTGCCGGCAAGATCGTCGGCAGCAGGACTCGGCTAAAGGTCTGCCACCTTCCGGCACCGAGGCTCGCTGCCGCCTCCTCGAGCTCCTTATCGAGATCCTGAAGAACCGGCTGCACCGTTCGCACCACGAATGGCAAACCGACGAACGTGAGCGCGATGACGATGCCGAGCCGCGTGTACGCAGCGTGAATGCCGATTGCCAGCAAAGGCCGGCCAAGCCAGCCGTTCGGCGCGTAAATCGCCGTGAGTGCGATGCCCGCCACGGCCGTCGGAAGTGCAAACGGCAGGTCGACCAACGAATCGAACAGCCTCTTGAGCGGAAACCGGTAGCGCACCAGCACCCACGCGGTGAGCATGCCGAAAATCAGATTGATCCCTGCCGCTACAATGGACGCGCCGAAGGTCACTTCGTACGACGCCACCGCCCGGGCCGTCGTCACGATGTCCCAGAACGAAATCCATCCCAGGGTTGACGCTTTGAAGAACGTCACCGAGAGCGGAATCAGCACGATGAGGCTCAAGTAGAGGAGCGTGAAGCCCAGCGTGATGCCGAAGCCGGGCACGATGCTCCGTTGTCGCAGGACGATGGCCACGGCGGTCGGCGACTACTGGCTCGGCTGGTAAATCTGGTCGAACACGCCGCCGTCGGCAAAGTACGTTTTTTGCGCCTGCTGCCAGCCGCCGAAGACTTGGTCGACCGTAACCAGCTTAACGCTCGCAAACGTCGACGCGTATTTCTTGGCTACCGACGCCAAGCGCGGCCGGAAAAAATGCCGCGCGACGATGTCTTGACCTTGCGGCGAGTACAGGTACTGCAGATAGGCCTGTGCGACCGCCCGAGTGCCCCGGGCGTCGACCACTTTGTCGACGAGGGCGACCGGCGGCTCGGCAAGGATGCTCATCGACGGCACGACGATTTGGAATTTGGTCGGCCCGAGATCGCGCACCGCGAGGAGGGCGTCGCTTTCCCATCCCACCAAGACGTCGCCGATGCCGCGCTCGACGAACGTGGTGGTCGAGCCGCGCGCTCCGGAGTCGAGCACCGGAACGTTCTTGTAAAGACGAGCGACGAAGTCGCGGGCGGCCGCGTCGCTCCCCCCCGGGCGTTTCAGCGCGTACGCCCACGCTGCAAGGAAGTTCCATCGGGCGCCGCCGGACGTCTTGGGGTTGGGCATGATGACCGAAATACCGGGCTTGATCAGATCGGCCCAGTCGTGAACTTTCTTAGGATTGCCGCGGCGCACCAAGAAGACGATCGTCGACGTGTACGGAGTGCTGTTGTCGGGAAGCCGCGACTGCCAGTTGCTCGGAAGCAGCTTTGCCGTTTGCGCGATCGCATCGATGTCGTAGGCCAATGCCAGCGTGACGACGTCGGCTTGCAGCCCGTCGATGACGGCCCGGGCCTGTTTACCGGAGCCGCCGTTGGATTGCTGCACCGTGACCGTCTGCCCGGATTTAGATTTCCAGTACTTGGCAAAAGCGACATTGAAGTCGTTGTACAGTTCGCGCGTCGGGTCAAAGGAGACGTTGAGGATCGTCGGCTGGCCGGCGGCCTGCGCCTGCGGAAGGGACCCGGCCGCAAGAATGGCCGCGATGACGGCGACGATGCCGAACTTGGGGAAAAGGCTCATGGGTCAGACGACTCCTTCAAAGCGCGCAAGAAAGTCCTTAAAAAGACCTTAGTCACCATTGTTTTGCACAATAGTGACGTTGGTTCCTTTTCTGGAGTGACGTTGGTTTCTTTTCTGAGATTTGGTGCAGGGCTTCGAAGGGCTGGGGCGCTCCTCCGGGGGCGGGCGGCGCTGCGGAAAATCCTCTGGCCGCCCGGCTCGGCGCCTGCCGTGCTCCCTCCGGGCGGCGGCTGGCGCCTGCAGGAGGAACCCGAGCGCTGCACGGCCCCGCCTGACGGACGCGACGCCGCTAAATCGGGCGGCTGTAAGCGCGTCCTGGGGACGTTGCGGCAGCCCGCGATTCGGGTACGAACCTCACATGAGAGCGACTTGGCAACCCCATGAAAAGCACGGGCGTCTGACCCGGCAGAGCGACCTCCCCGACAGCGTGTTCGCTTTTCCGAAGGAACGCAAAGAGCCGCTGACCGATGCGAAGCACGTCCGCAATGCGGTGGCCCGCTTCGATCAGGTGACCGGCGTTTCAGCGAGCGAGCGCGAGTTGGCGTTTGCAAACATCGAGAAGGCGGCACAGCACTACGGTATCGAGCTCACCGAGTCGTCGCCGAAAGATCTCGGAGTCCACCCGCAGCGCGGCCGCAAGGCCGCCGCGCGCAAAGGGGCGGCGACGCGCCGTCGTACCGGGGTCGCAAAAAAAGCAGCGCGCAAAGGCGCGGCTACCGGCAAGCGGACCGGCATCGCCAAGAAAACTGCCCGGAAGGCCGCGGCGACGCGGAAATTCCAAGCCCGCCGCTAGCCGGCGCTCCTCCAAGCCGAAGAAGGGGCAAACGAAAATCGCACCGCGCTGGCGGTGCGATTTCGTTTCTCAGGGCTGCATCGTCGGCGTTGCGGACGGCGACGGGGATGGCGTTGGAGCGGGTTGCGCCGCGGCGAGTGCTCCGGCTCCGAGCGCGATCGTCCCCATCAGCAGCAGGGCGGCGAACCATCGATTCATGAGTTTCCCTCCTGTCGGCATTCGAGAAAGAGCCTGCTTTCTCGTACCACCGAACGCGGCTGGTCACACGCGCCGAGCGTCCGGTCGCCTCCGCGAGCCTCCCTACGAAACGAGCGAGGCGGCGGTGACCAAGAGCGTTGCCAGGGCGGCGGCCAGGGCGAACACCAGAATTCGCGTAGTCATGTAGGTCCTCCACCGTAACCTACGCATCTCCGAACGCGGTGTTTCGCGCGGCGCCCGGAGATCGCCGCGGCTGCTGACGGGCCGGTCTCGCAAACGCACCGGCCGCCTCGGGGTCGTTAACGATAGAGGGGCGCCGCGCGCACGGCGGCAACCCACCGACAACAGATGAGCGTAATCGATCTCCCGTACACTGCCGACGTCGCCGCCGAAACCGAGTCGATCTTTCAGCGCGCCGCTCACGTGATTCCGCGAGTCGAGTGGCCGCTTCACGCGCCGTACGTCGCCGCGATCAATCGCCTCAAGCGCGAGCGCAATGCCGTGATCTTGGCTCATAACTATCAGGTGCCGGAGATTTTCCATACGGTTGCGGATATCGTTGGCGACTCGCTCGCGCTGGCCATGAAGGCTGCGGAAACCGACGCCGACGTGATCGTCTTATGCGGCGTGCACTTCATGGCGGAAACGGCGAAGCTCGTTAATCCCGGCAAGACCGTGCTCGTGCCGGATCTCCGAGCCGGATGTTCGCTCGCCGAATCGATTACTGCAGCCGACGTCAGGCTTTTGCGCGAAACCTATCCCGGCGTGCCCGTCGTGACCTACGTCAACACGTCGGCCGAAGTGAAAGCCGAATCGGACGTGTGCGTGACCAGCGGCAATGCTTTAGAGATCGTCGAGGCGCTCGGCGTGCCGCGCATCATCTTTCTTCCCGACGAATACCTTGCAAAATACGTCGCCGCGAAAACTCGCGTCGAGATCGTGGCCTGGAAGGGTCATTGCGAAGTGCACGAACGCTTCACCGGGAGCGACGTTCGCCGGTTTCGGGTCGACGATCCCTCGCTGGTGGTCATCGCTCACCCCGAGTGTCCGCCCGACGTACTCGCCGAGGCGGATTTCGTCGGCTCGACGCAAGGCATGACCGAATACGTCGGCAAGCTCGCCGCCGAAGCTCCGGCCGAAGGGCACCCGCGCGTGTTGCTCATGACCGAGTGCTCCATGGCCGACAACGTCTCGGCCCGGTATCCTGCCGTCGATTTCGTGCGCCCGTGCAATCTCTGCCCGCACATGAAGCGCAACACCCTGCCGAAGATATTACATTCACTGCAAGCCATGGAGTTCGAAGTTACCATCGACCCGCAGATTGCCGTACGCGCACGCCGTTCGGTCGAGCGGATGCTCGAATTCAGCCGGCAGTTGCGCGATTAGGCGAGCCGACGTGGAAGAACGCCGCAGCGGCGTCTTAGTCGTCGGCGCCGGCATCGCAGGTCTGATGGCCGCGCTGAAACTCGCACCGATGAAGGTAACGGTCCTGTGCAAAACGCGTCTCGGAAAAGGCGCGGCCACCGACTGGGCCCAGGGCGGCATCGCCGCCGCCATGGGGAAAGACGATTCGCCGCGCCTGCATGCGATCGATACGCGACGAGCCGGCGCCGGCATCAACGACGAAAAGATCGTCGAGATTCTCACCCGCGACGCTCCGGCGCGAATCGAGGAGCTGCTCGAACTCGGCGCCGCGTTCGATCGCAACGATTCGGGCGAACTCATGCTCGGCCGCGAAGCCGCACACCAGCGCCGGCGAATCGTCAAGGCCGGCGGCGACGCAACCGGTCACGCGATTTTGCGCACCCTCATCGAAGCCGTCGCCGGTCATCCTTCGATCGACGTCGTCGAAAACGCGACCGCCGACGACTTGATCGCCGACGGCGACGCGGTGCACGGCGTGTACGCGCGCGAACGGGCGCACGACGAAACGAAGGCCTTTACTGCGGAAGCGGTTATCCTCGCGACCGGCGGCATCGGCCGTCTCTATCGGTACACCACCAATCCGGTTCAGGCTACCGGAGACGGAATTGCGATGGCGGCGCGCGCCGGCGCGTTGTTGGCCGACATGGAGTTCGTCCAATTTCACCCGACCGCACTGGCCATCGGTCGCGATCCGATGCCGCTGGTCACCGAAGCCGTCCGCGGCGAAGGGGCGGTGCTGGTCAACGATTTGGGCGAACGCTTCATGCTCGGCGTCCACCCCGACGCCGAACTCGGTCCGCGCGACGTGGTCGCTCGCGCCATCTTCGCTCAGATGCAGCGAGGGCGCACGGTCGGCCTCGACGCCCGCGACGCAATCGGAGCACGGTTTCCCGACGAATTTCCGACGGTGTTCGGGTTCTGCATGTCCGCCGGCGTCGACCCTCGGGTGCAAAACATTCCCATCGCCCCCGCCGCCCACTATCATATGGGCGGCATCGCCGTCGACGAATGGGGTCGCACGTCGCTCGCGAATTTATGGGCCTGCGGTGAAACCAGTGCCACCGGCGTTCACGGCGCCAATCGTCTAGCCAGCAACTCCCTGCTCGAAGCGCTAGTGTACGGCTCGCGAGTCGCAGCCGACGTCGGGGGTGCCCCGCGCCCGGCCGGGCGGCGAGCGCGGCTCGAGTATCACCTCGGGCACGATTCCGGCGGCACGCAAGCCCAAGCCGTCAGCGATCTGCGCAACGTGATGTACACCAATCTTGGACTGGTGCGTTACGAAAGCGGCTTGCGCGAAGCGCTGGCGCGCATCGCGGAATTACAGACGGCGTTCACCGAGTCGCGCAGCGAACTGCGCAATCTCTTGGTCGTTGGAAGATTGATCGCCGAGGCGGCCTTGGCCCGTGCCGAAAGCCGCGGCAGCCATTTCCGCAGCGACTACGCGCGGACCGAGGAGTCCCTGGCGAAGCGCTCGTTTACGCGTTTGGGCAGCGTTGTTTGAACCGTCCCGGCTCGTCATCGAACCACTGGTTCGAGCGGCCCTTCTCGAAGATATCGGGCACGGCACCGACCTCACCACCGACGCCATCGTCGCGCCGGATCGCGTGGCGCGCGCACGCATCGTTGCCCGCCGCTCCGGCACCGTTGCCGGACTCGGCGTTGCGGCACTCGCATTTCATCTTTTGGATCCGTCGATCGAAATCGAGGTCGCTATCGCCGACGGTCACGCCGTGCGCCCGGGCGAGTGCATCGCCGTCATACGGGGCGCGGCCCGAAGCATCCTCACGGCCGAACGCACGGCGCTGAACTTCTTGTGCCGGCTTTCGGGGATCGCGACGGCCACTCGCGCGCTCGTCGATCTCGTCTCGGGAACGCGCGCTCGGGTGACCGACACCCGCAAAACGACGCCCGGCCTACGTGCGCTGGAAAAGTACGCGGTGCGCTGCGGCGGCGGCAGCAACCATCGCTTCGGCCTCGACGACGCCGTGCTGGTCAAAGACAATCATCTGGCGCTGACGAATTCGATCCACGACGCGGTGGCGGCGGTACGAACGCACGCCGGTCACACCGTGAAGATTGAAGTCGAGGTCGACACGATCGAACAGTTGCGTGCGGCACTTGCCGAGCCGATCGATGCGGTGCTTCTCGACAACATGACGCTCGAGCAGCTGACGCAAGCCGTTGAACTGGTGAACCGGCGGGTACTCACCGAAGCGAGCGGCGGCGTCACGCCCGAGACCATTGCGGCCATCGCGCGCAGCGGCGTCGACCTCATCAGCGCCGGTTGGCTGACCCACAGCGCCCCGGCGCTGGATCTTTCGCTGGAGCTGGAGTGACCGGGCGACGCGATTTTCTTCGAAGACTAGTGGCCTAGCGGTACGACAACAACTCAAAAGCGATCGCCGCACCGATAGCGACGACGAACAGCGATAGCAGATATCCGATCAGCGCCGAAAATCCCTCGACGCGTCCTTCGCGAAGGCCGCGATCGGTAGCGCCGTATCGCCAGGCGCCGAGTATCGCGACGACGATTCCGAAGAGCGCCATTCCCGTTCCGAAAGCGGTCGAGATGCCGTTCTTCGACGCAGGCACGTGCGCGATCTCGGAAAATTCGCGCGTAAAAAGCGAGAACCGCGCGATCACGAACCCGAAAGCGATGAATGCGAGCGCCGTGCGAATGTAGGCTAAATACGTGCGCTCGTTGGCGAGCACGTCGTTGGCACGAACGTCGTTCTTCATCGCGCGGCTCCTTCTCCGTTAACGGACCGAAAGCCGCCGGCCGCGAACCCAAACCAATCATGTCCGCAGAAAACATCGCCGAATCGCCGGCCGCGCCTCAAACGGCGAGTCACGATCCCGAAACGCCGGCCGCATTGGCGGCATTCATGGCCGCCGGCTGGATCGACGAGCCCCTCGACTCCCGGCCCCATCCCCAACTCGAGCGCCTTCGCGACCGTCGAGCGGCGTTGTCGCGGGCGTATCCCGGAGCGTACGTCGTCGTGCCGGCCGGACGCGAGCGCGTCCGCGCCAACGATACGTATTTTCGATTCCGGCCCGGGAGCGACTTTGCATATCTCATGGGAGACGGTGAGCCGGGGGCGCTGCTCGTGATGGAACCCCGCGGCGCAGGGCATCGCAGCGTGCTCTTCGTGCGAGAACACAATCGCGGAACGCCGGAGTTCTTCACCGACCGCATGAACGGCGAACTCTGGGTCGGACGCCATCGCGGCGTCGAGGAGAGCGCGGCGTACTACGGCGTCGACGTTTGCCATCCGCTGTCGGCCCGAATACCCTACCTGGAAGAGCTGCGCCGCGAAACGGCCGCGCGGGCGCTGTTGCGCGGCCTCGACGACGCGATCGACGGCATCGTGAGCGAAAGCAATCTCGACGCGGAACTCGCGGCCCATCTTTCGGAGATGCGCTTGATCAAGGACGAGTACGAAATCGACGAATTGCGCGCGGCCTGCACGCTCACCAAGAAGGGTTTCGACGATGCCATCCGTGCGATGCGGCACGCCAAGAGCGAGCGCGAGATCGAAGCGGCGTTTTGGAGCCGCTCGCGCATCGATGCAAACGACGTCGGATACCTGACGATCGCCGCTGCCGGGAAGCACGCCTGCACGCTGCACTGGACGCGCAACGACGGCGCCGTGCCGGCTGACGGCCTCCTGCTGCTCGATGCCGGTGCCGAGCGCCAATCGCTCTATACCGCGGACGTAACGCGCACGCTGCCGGTTTCCGGGCGGTATTCAGCCGAGCAGCGAGCCATTTACGAACTCGTGTGGGAAGCGCAACGGGCCGCTATCGACGCCGTGGCTCCCGGGAACGACTTTCTCGAGCCGAATCGTCGAGCGATGCACGTGCTCGCGAACGGCTTGATCGATTTACGAGTTCTCACCGTGTCGCTCGAGGAAGCCCTCGATCCGGCAAACGCGTTCTACCGCCGGTATACGCTGCACAACGTCAGCCATATGCTCGGCATCGACGTCCACGATTGCGCACACGCGCGCGCGCAGACGTATCGATACGGGAAACTTTCCGAAGGTATGGTGCTGACCGTCGAACCCGGCCTCTATTTCCAGCCCGACGACGCAACCGTGCCCGAACGCTTTCGCGGCATCGGGGTGCGCATCGAGGACGATCTCGCGGTCACCGCCTCCGGTTCGGAAAATCTGTCGGCGGCTCTCCCATCGAAAGCCGCCGACGTCGAAACCTGGATCGCCGAACTCTGGAGCTTCTAATTCGAGCCGTGCCGGTCCGAATCGGAAGCTCCGATCGATAACGCGATCAGGGCGTCGGCATAACCGAACTACCGGGCGGCGGCGCCGGCGGGGGTGGCGGCGGAGGTCCCGGCGGAAAGAGCGGCGGCCCGCCGACGCCGTGGGTGTCTTCGATCGGCCAGCGGGTGAAGGCTAAAATCAAGAGGCAGATGAGCGGGCCGACCGACGGGATGAGGCAGAGCAGCCCGAGGGCGCCGTTCATGCCGGTCTTCGCGAAGACGCGCCAGAAGCACCACACGAAGAAAACGGTCAATGCGATGGCGACGATGACGATGAAGAACATCATGCCGCTCAAGAGGCCGAAGGCGGCGGCGGTATTCGAAGTGTCGCTCGCGCTGTTCATGCTGAAACCCCCACGTTTTACGAAGAGAGGAGCAATCTAAGAGCCGAGTGCGGTGCGCCGACCGATACCTCCTTCAGCGGACGATCCATAAGTACGGGCCGCACGCACGTCGAAGCGAAGAAAACGTACGATGCCGCTGGTTTTGGTGCCGACGCCGCTCGGCAATCTGCGCGACGTGACGCTTCGCGCGCTCGACGTCTTTCGAGACGCCGCGCTGATCGTCGCCGAAGACACGCGCGTTGCGCGCAAGCTGCTCAACGCGCTCGGCCTTGAGGGTCGCGAGCTGTGGAGTTACCGCGAACAGAACGCGGCCACGGTGACGCACGGAATCGTCGAGCGCGCGCGCAACGAGCTGGTTGCGGTGACTTGCGACGCCGGCATGCCGGGCATCTCCGACCCGGGCAGCGATTTGGTGGCTGCCGCGAGAGCCGCCGGCGTACCGGTCGAGGTTTTGCCCGGGCCAAGTGCCGCCTTCGGCGTGGCGGCACTTTCAGGCTTCCCGCTCCGCCGCTTTACGTTCGAAGGGTTTCCGCCGCGCGGCGCGGGTGCACGGCGAGCGGCCTTCGCCGGATCGCTGGGCTCCGGAGTTACGACGATTTGGTACGAATCGCCGCGGCGAATTCGGGCGACGCTCGGCGATTTGGACGCGGTGGCGCCGGATGCTCGCGTCTTTCTCGTGCGGGAATACACCAAGGTGCACCAGCAACAAGCGTGGGGGAGTCCGTCCGAGGTTGCCGCCGCCTTGGTCGAGCCGGTGCGCGGCGAGATCGCATTTGCGGTCGCCGCCTATTTCGGGTTCGAAGCAACGTCCGCGCCGGCGGCAAGCGCCGACGCCGATGCGGCGATCGACGCGCTGCTCGCGCAAAACCGCCGGGTAGGCGAAATCGCGAAGTCGCTCGCGAAGCGCGGCTTGGGAGCTCGAGCCGATTTGTACGCCCGGGCGAGCGCGCGCAAGGCAGCCGGCAAGGGCGGCGACATCTCCACCGAAAGCGGCTGACCATGAGCCGCGCCTACTACGTCACGACGCCGATCTTCTATATCAACGGCAATCCGCACATCGGGCACGCCTACACCGCAGTGATCGCCGACGTGCTGGCGCGCACGGCACGAACCGCTGGTCCGGCGCATTTTCTCACCGGCACCGACGAGCACGGCCAAAAAGTCGCCAACGCCGCCGCCGCCGCGGGCAAAACACCGCAGGCGTGGTGCGACGATCTGGTACCGCGTTGGAAGGCGCTGTTCGAAACCTACCACGTGGCGTACGACGATTTCATTCGAACGACCGAGCCGCGCCACGAGCGCGTCGTCCAGGCCGTCTTCGAGCGCATGCGCGAAAGTGGCGACGTCTACCTCGGTACCTACGAGGGGTGGTACTGCGTCTACGACGAGACGTTTTTGACCGAGTCCAAGCTGGTTGGAGGACGCTGCCCGACGTGCGGCCGGGAAGTCACCCGCATCTCCGAAAACGACTGGTTCTTCCGGCTATCGAAATACCGCGATCGTTTGCTCGAGCATTTCCGCGCCAATCCGCAGTGGGTGCGCCCCAAAAGCGTCTACAACGAGATGATGGCGCTCCTAGAAGAAGGGCTCGACGATTTGTCGATTACGCGCACGAATTTGGAATGGGGCATTCCGATTCCGGGTGGCGGCGGAGTCGTCTACGTATGGTTTGACGCGCTGCTCAACTACATTTCGGCAATCGGATGGTCGACCGACCCCGCGAAGTTCGCCGCCTACTGGCCGGCCAGCGTACAGCTGATGGGTAAGGAAATCGCGCGGTTTCACACCATCATCTGGCCCGCGATGCTGTGGTCGATCGGCGAGGTTGCGCCGGAACTCGTTTTCGCCCACGGCTGGATTACCCTCGACGGTCAAAAGATCGGCAAGAGCTTGGGCAACGCGATCGATCCGTTCGCGCTGGCCGAGCGATTCGGCGCCGATTCGCTGCGATATTTCCTGTTGCGCGAAGCGCCGTTTGGCAGCGACTTCTCGTATTCCGAAGAGAAGGTCGCCCAGCGGCATAACAGCGACTTGGGAAACGATCTGGGCAATCTGCTGCACCGCACCGCCTCGATGGTGCAGAAATACCGCAATGGAATCGTTCCGCCGCGGCGAGATTCCGGCGCCGGGTTTGCCGTTGCCTTCGCAGGGTTACCGGCGCTGGTTCGGGAGCGCATTCTCGATCTGCGTTTTCGCGAAGCCCTCGAGGCCGCGTGGGAACTCGTCACCGCGTTGAACCGTGCCGTCGACGAACGCAAGCCATGGGTTCTTTCAAAGGAAGGACGCGACGGCGAACTCGACGCGCTGCTGTACGACCTCTGCGAAGGGCTGCGATGGCTCGCGATGCTCCTGCACCCGGTAATGCCGGAGCGCATGGAAGAACTCTGGAAACGACTCGGCGCGGCCGGGCATATTACCGACGATTGGAACCAAGCCCTCGCCGCTTGGGGCGGCTTGCCTTCGGGCACCCGGATCACGCCCGGCGATCCGCTTTTTCCGCGCATCGAACTCGCCGCCGCGCAATGACGGATACGCACTGCCACGTGCACGACGCGAAGTTCGACGGCGACCGCGAACCGACGATCCGCCGCGCCGCCGAAGCCGGCGTTACGCGGCTGCTGACGGTGGGATGCGACCTCGACGACAGCGCGCGCGCAATTGCAGTTGCCAAGGACTTCGGTTTGCTCGCGTCCGTGGGAGTCCATCCGCACGAAGCCAAAGCGGCTCCCGGCGACCTCGCCGCCGCGTTCGCGCCGCTGCTGGAAGATTCGACCGTGGTGGCTATCGGTGAAACCGGCCTGGACTATTACTACGACCATAGCCCCCGCGAGACCCAAAAAGCGGTTCTCCGCTCGCAGCTGCGGCTTGCGCGCGAGCGCGATCTGCCGGTGATTTTCCATCAACGCGACGCCTTTGACGATTTCTTAGCGATCGTAGCCGAGGATTTCACGCCCGGGATGCGCGGCGTCGTGCATTGCTTCACCGGCGACGCCGAGCAGGCACGCAGGCTCACCGGCGATTTCGGCCTGTTTCTCGGAATCGGCGGCGTGGTCACGTTTGCCAACGCCGGCGGACTGCGCGAGGCGGTGCATGCCGTCGGCATCGACGCAATCGTGCTCGAAACCGACTGCCCGTATCTCGCACCGGTCCCAATGCGCGGCAAGCGAAACGAACCGGCTTTCATGATCCACGCCGCGGCCAAGATCGCCGGCATCCTGGGCAGCAGCGTCGCCGAGGTTGCATCGGCAACCGATCGCAACGCGTCAAAGCTGTTGTACGGTTGATGCCTTAGACGGTTGCGCCGGCAACCCCCTGGCCGTCTCCCAGCGCGCTTCGACACGTTCGCGAGCTGCGTCCACGATCGCACGATCGCCGGTGCAAAGGCCCCAATCGATCATGTCGGGATCGCCAAACGCCGGTGAGGCGTTGGCGGAGCCGATCCAGGCGCGATCGGCAACGAGCGTAAACTTTTCGGTGCTCGGCGTCAGGCGGACGGACACTCCATCGCCGGCAAGCTTCATCAGTTCCTTGCGTTCGCGTTCGTTCGACGCCGCCTCGCGCGCCGACACGATCAACCGCGGCGCCAATCCGCGCCGGCCGAGTTTGTCGAGGGCGACGCACACCGGGTTACTTGCGCCGAACGACTCGCTCTCGACGATGACGTCGTCGCCGGGTCGCGCCGTGGCGAGCAACTCGGCCTCGCGTGCCAATGCGCCGCGCTTTTGAATGGCGAAGGCCGATGCCGTGCCGTCGCGCGGCGCGTTCCCGTCGACCGCGTTCATGACGGATCGTAGGTCATCGGCGTCGGTATCGGCGACGACGAAGTCGTCGGCGCCCCAGTTGCGATCGTCGAGGAAAAGGCAACGGTCGGCTACCAACGCCTTGGCGTGCACCGGCGCTTCGGAGGCACCGGCGGGACCCGTATGCGCCAACCGTGCGTCCGCTCCACATCGCGCGAGTTCGGCGACGATTCGGCGGTTATCGAGCGCCAGCGCGCCGCCGGGATCGCCGTAGGGCGCGCCCTCGAGTCGAATTTTGACGTGCGCGCCCCGGACCGCCGCGGCTTCGAGCGCGTGCAACACCGGACCGCGCGCAAGCGTGTACGCGAGAACCTCGACGTCTTCGGCGCTCGAGATCGCTGCTCGAACGTTCGCGGTGGAACTCAACCCAATCAACGAGCGAGCAATCCCGACAAACGTCACCGCCGCTAGTGGCCTGCCAGGAGAGCCGCTCGGCTGCCGGAAAGCAGCGGGACCGATGACTTCAGCTCCGATCGGCGAGCGTCCGAACGGCGACAAAGGCGCGTTCGTGCGCGAGATGTTTGCACGAATCGCGCCGCGCTACGATGCCGCCAATCGCGTCCTGACCGCCGGGATGGACGAGCGCTGGCGCCGCCGCGCGATCGCCCTGCTGGCGCCGCCGCGCGGGGGGCGGGTCCTCGACCTGTGCTGCGGTACCGGCGACCTCGTTTTCCATTTACTGCGTGTCGATCCCACGCTCGACGTGACCGGCATCGATTTTTGCGCGCCGATGCTCGAACGCGCCCGGATCAGAGCGCGTACCGAAGCGCGGGCCGTTCCATCCTTCGTCGAAGGCGACGTGATGGGACTTCCGTTCGACGATCGCTCGTTCGACGGCGCGACGATGGGATTCAGTCTGCGCAACGTCGTCGACGTCGAACGCGTGCTGCGTGAGATTCTGCGCGTGCTCAAGCCCGGTGCCCGCTTCGTCAATCTCGACGTCAGCAAAGCGCCGAACAAGCTGTGGAAGCGAATGTTCGACCTGTATTTTTACGGCGTCGTCCCGCTGGTCGGCGGCATCGTCGGCGGATCGCGGCAGGCGTACGCCTATCTTCCCAGTTCGCTGACGCACCATCCCAACGCGCGCCAGCTCGGCGAACGCTTCGCCCGCGCCGGATTCGCGGATTCGGGATACGTTCCGATTCTGGGCGGAGCCATCGCGATCCACTACGGGGCCAAACCTTGAGCGACGCGGTCAGCGATCTCCAAGCCTGCGTCGAGTCGTTCTTCGCATCGACGTTTTCGACGGATAATGCCATCATCACCGAGGCGGTGCGGCGCATGCTGGCAGCGGGCGGGAAGCGCCTGCGCCCGCGCGTGACCCTGCTGGCGGTCGATGCGTGCGGCGGAAATGCGCTCGATCACCTTCACCTCGCCGCATACATGGAGCTGATCCACGTCGCGACGTTGATTCACGACGACGTGGTGGATAACGCGCACACCCGCCGTGGAGTGAACGCGACGGCAGTCGACTACGGCAACCGCGTCAGCGTGCTGGCCGGCGACTACCTCTTCGCGTGGATTTTCAAGAACGTCACCGCGAACTATCCGCATCCAGTTCCGCACGTTCTTTCGGCGACGCTGGCCGACATCTGCGACGGAGAGGTTCTCCAACTGCAGGCACTCGGCGATCTCGACCTCACGCCGTCCGCGTACGCCGAGATCGCGCGCAAGAAGACGGCTTCGTTGTTCGCGGCGTCGGCGCAATGCGGAGCAATCATGGGAAGTGGGAGCCGGCGCGAGATCGACGGGCTTCGCGCCTTCGGCGACGCGTTCGGCGTGGCGTTTCAAATGAGAGACGATCTGCTGGACATCGTTGCCGACGAACGCTCGCTCGGCAAACCCGTCGGGAACGACCTGACCGAGCGCAAGATGACGATTCCGTTGATCGACGCGCTGGCATCGGGAAACCGGGACTTTCGCGACGAGGTGCGCCGTTTTTACGAAGGAAGCGCCAACGAGAGCATTCCCGCAATCGTCCGAGGCATCGAAGAGCAAGGCGGCCTGGCGGCAACTCGCGTCCGGATTGCGCGGTTCGTCGACCGGGCAAAGGGTGCCTTAGAGCCGATTTCGCCGGGCCCGGCGAAGGAAGAGTTGGCGAAACTCGCCGACGCTTTACTCGAAGAGTAGCGGCAAAAGGAGACGGTCATGGCGATTCATTCACTTCTGGCGTTCATCGATGCACCGATCATTATCGGCATCCTAGTCGTCGGCGCGCTCCTGTTCGGAGCCGAGAAGCTTCCGAAGCTCGCGCGCAGCGCCGGTCAAGCCAAGAAAGAGTTCGTGATGGGGCAGCTCGAGGCCGACGAGGCCGCGACCCGCGCTCGTGAGGAAGCGCGCCAACGTAGCGCCGAACAGCACGCCGACATCATGCACAACGTCGAAGCCGGATCCATGACGGGTGAAGCGGTGCCGCCCCCGACTCCGGGTAAAGGCACGCTCAGCTCGTAGGGAAGGCGAGCGCGCCAACGTGCTGTTGCAACCGCCCGCGGTCCCGACCGGCGACGAGGTGCCGTGGGACCAAAAGGAGATGCCGTTTACGGAGCACCTGCGGGAGCTCCGTAGCCGTCTTCTGATTGCGATCGCGACGGTCGGGGCGATCGCGGTGCTGCTGTTTTGGCCGTCACAGTTCGTCATCAAGTGGATGATGAACGAGTACTTTCACGGCATCCAGCTCCACGCATTCGGACCGGCCGACGTCATTTTCACCGAGTTCAAGCTGTCGCTCGTCGGCGGTGTGGTCTTCGGGATGCCGGTCTTGCTGCAACAGATGTGGTTGTTCGTCGTGCCTGCAATTCATCCGCGGACGCGCCGAATGGTCTACGCATTCCTCTTGCCTTCGCTGCTGCTCGCGCTCGCCGGACTTGCCTTCGCTCACTTCATCGTTATACCGCGCGTTGTCGCCGCACTGCTGCATATCACCGATGCGGTCGCCACGCCGACGTTCGGTATCGCCGCCACGTTGAACTTCGTCATCATCCTGCTCGCGCTCTTCGCCGTGATCTTCCAAACGCCGATCGTTCTCGTCGGGCTCGCGCGACTCGGCATCGTGAACGTCTCGCTGTTGCGACGCTACCGGCGACACGCCATTTTCGGCTTCTTCATCGCTGGGGGAATCGCCGCACCCGACGGCAATCCGCTGACGATGGCGTTGCTGGCCGTGCCGATGTACGTTCTCTACGAGCTTTCGATTTGGGTCATCGTGCTGCTCGAACGAACCTGGCGCCGCACGTAGGAACGCGTTCTGAAGCACTTCAGGCACCGATGACGACGCGCGTTTCCGCGCTCTACGCCGATTTCATTCACACGTTCGGCAACGTTCTTTTTGCCGTTTCCCTTTTCGTGGCGTGGGGAGTGCTCACGCTGATCGGCGTCGTCGTCGATCAAGGCAAAGATCCGTCGCAATATTTTACAACCTACCCGCCGCCGATTGCCCGTGCCATATTGCGACTGAGTTTCGACAACATCTACCACTCGCCGTGGTACGTCGGCATCGTCGGTCTGATACTGCTTTCCTTGGCGGTTTGCACTTTCAAACGCGTCATTCCGGCGCGCCTTCCGGCGCTGCACCCGGTGAAGATCGATAAAATCCAGCTGCACGACGTCTTCGAAACGGCCGGCGACGCGAACGTGGTACGCGACGGCGTGGCGGCCTTCTTGGCCGCCCGCGGCTGGCAGGTGCGCGACCGCGTTTTCGGCGGTGTCGAATGGACTTTCGCCGACAAGCATAACTGGGCGCGCCGCGGCGTTTTGGTTGCCCATCTGGGATTCGTCATCATCGCCGCCGGTACGACGTTGTACTGGGCGCGCGGGTTCTCGGGCGAGACGGCGGTGCTGACGGGTCAGGCGGTGGAGATCCCGCAGACGCACGCGGTGCTGCGACTCGATCGGTTCGGTTACACGATCCAACCCATCATGACCAAGGGCGGCATGGTCTATCAGCCGATCGACTACGTCTCTCACGTGACCGTCACCGGCAACGACGGCGTCGCAAAGCGTGCGACCGTGCGCGTCAACCACCCGATCGACGTCGACGGCACCCTCTACTACCAAGCCAGCTACGGCTTCGGCACGCGGTTTCGCGTCGAGCACGACGGGAAGCCGGCCGCGGGGAGCGCGGATCGAACGCTGCTCGAGGGCGATTCGTTCGAAATTCCGGGCACATCTCGAAGCGTTCTCTACCAGCGGTTCGTGCCCACGGTCGACCGGCAGTCCGGAATGCCGGCACCCGATCCCCGAGTCAACAACGCCGCCGTCATCCTCAGCGTGGCACAAGGGGGGAACTCGCTCGGCGACGTGCTGGTTCCGCTGCATACCTGGATCGACGTGGGCGGCGGCTGGCGCGTGATTCCGGATCGGTACGTGCTCTACAGCGGTTTTCAGTACCGGTTCGATCCCGGCATACCGCTGGTCGGGATCGGCGCCTTCGTCCTGCTCACGGGGTTGATCGTCTCGTTCTACTTCTTACCCGCTCGCCTGTACGTTCGGGTCGACGAGGCCGGACCGCGGCGCTCCCGCATCGGCATCGCCGCAACGACCGTAAAGGGCTACGACGTTTTCGAGAACGTTTTCAACCAGCTAGTGGTAGCGTTGAAGCGGGAGCCGGGCAGCGCCCGCGGCGCGGCTTCCGGCGAACCGGATTGACGGTGGGGGAACGTTTGACGTCACGATGAAAATGCCGCTCGACGAAGTGCTCATGGTGACGGCGCTTGGATCCTACGTTCTCGCCGCACTCGCTCTCCTCGCCTACTTCTTTTCACAACAAGAATGGCTGCGATCGTTCGGGATGCCGCTGGCAATACTCGGTTGCGCGGCTCAGTTCGCGCAGCTGTTTGCGCGCTTCGAACTCACCGGCGTCTGGCCGCTCCTCAATCTGTACGGTTCGCTCTCGCTGTTTGCCGCAATGGCGGTCGCCATCTACATCGGCTTTGCGTTTCGTTATAACCTCTGGTTTGCCGGAGGCTTCGTCTTGGCGTTGGCGGCGATTTTTCTCGCCTACGGCGTCACGTGGAACGAAGGCACGATGCCGGCCGTACCGTCGCTGCAATCGTACTGGGCAAAAATCCACGTTCCGCTCGTCGTTTCGTCGTATGCGGCATTTATGGTCGCCTTCGTCTTTTCGTGCATTTACCTGTTGAAATACTACGCGGAGCGGAGTTTTCGGCCGAACGCACTCCTCGCAACCGCGGCAGTCGACGGCGGCACGACCCTGGCCGCCGGCGCGGGTAATCCGGTCGCGCAATGGCTCGGCGCGCTTCCAAGTCTCGCGCAACTCGACACGATCGTCTATCGCGCCGTGGCCATTGGCCTGCCGCTGATCTCGATCGGTATCATCACCGGAGCGATGTGGGCAAAAGAGGCGTGGGGCGCGTACTGGCAGTGGGACCCGAAGGAAACCGCCGCATTGTTCTCGTGGATCGTGTACCTGGCGTACATGCACCTGCATACCCGTCACGCCTGGCGCGGTTTGCGCACCAACTGGGTCAGCGTGATCGGTTTTGCCTCGATTCTCTTCTGCTATCTCGGCGTGAACATCTTTATCTCCGGGCTGCACAGCTATAAGCTCTGACGCCCATCCGGCACCGGAGGGGATCCCCTCGCCTGACTAAACGCTCGGCGTATCCGCGCGCCGCCGCAGGAGTCTTTACCTCTCCAAAACCCGGATGTTGTTGTGGTTGTCGTCGTTGAAGTAGACGAGCGCGTTGTCGTCGGTGGTTCCGGTTGCAACGACGCCGAAGATCGAGCCGGCGGCGCCGGTATCGACGTTCTTGGTCGCTAGGACCGTCCCGTCGGTAGCGATCTCGATCAAGTAGTTCTTGCCGTTCTTGTTAAGCGTGTTCCCGATCACGAGATTGCCGTTCGGCAACAGGGCCATGCTGATTGGTCCGTTGAGCGGCGGTCCTGAAAAGATGAGCCTCGCATCCTTGGCTTTGGGTCCGGTGAAGGTCTTGCCGGTGGATCCCACGACGATCGAACCGGCTTGGTTGAGGTCATCGTAGGGATCTTTTATGGCGACCACCGTATCGTTCACGCCGTCGACGATGTAGAGGGTTTTGGCCTTTGCGTCGTACTGCAGTCCGGACGGCCCGAGAATGCTTCCCGGCACGCCGTGATTGACGGCGAATCCGGTGATCACTGCCGTATACGTCGGCTTGCCTCCGGTACCGAGGTTGATGCGCACGACCTTCCCCGTGGAAGCATCGGCAACCCAAAGCCCGTCTCCCGGCGGATAACTCGTCTCCCCCACAATGTACGCGGTGCCCCACGGCTCGATCAGCAGGTTGGAGTTTTTCAAGGTTTGCGAGATCTTGCCCGCGGCGCTGACTCCGGCGGCGTTCGCCGCTCCCGAACTCGCAGTGTAAACTTCGTCAAACGAGTTGATTACCAGCGAGGCGCAGCCTTTGAGCTGAGCGTTTTGAATCAAACGCGTCGGCGTCGAGCCGACCACCGCCGGCATGTATTCGAGGGTCGTCCCGTTTCCTTGCACGTTCGCTGAATCGTTGAAGTTACACGTAACGAGATCGCCCTTCTTGAGGACGCCGTTTCCGAACGGCTTGCTGTTCACGTAGACCAAGCCGTAGGGATTTTGGTCGCCGTTGGCAGGATCGACCGTCGAGCCGATAACGGCTTGGGTCGTCAGCATTTTCAGTATCGATGTATGGTCCACGGCGTTGGGTTGAATCCGTTCGGAAGCACCCGTTCCGGTGGAACCGCCCGTCGTCGAAGGTACCGATTGATTGTTCCCTCCCGCGTTGCACGCACCAACGACGAGCATCGCCGCCGCAACGAGTGTCAGTCGAATTCGCATGGTGAACTCCTTAAAAAATAAGACGCGGTCTTGCGTTTCTGCATACGTTCTAACGAAAATGGACCGGCTCCCCTCACTTGTCGTCGACCGGTTCACTCGATGGCGCCTCGTGCTCGAAGAACGACTGTCGCAGTGCCGCGGGTATCGGGGCGAACGCGCGCGGCGGCTTGCTGAAGTCGAACATGTCGGCGATGCTCGTTGCGCGCACGTCGGTGGCGCCGAGGTTACCAAGGCTCCAGTTCTGCTCCACGAACTTGACGATGCTGCCGAACTCGTATTGCGTGTGAGAAACGTAGCCGACGCTCTTGGCGTAGGGTGAAATGACGAGCATCGGGACGCGGAAGCCGAGGCCCTGGTAATCGAGCTGCGGCGGAACGGCGTTGTCGTAATAGCCGCCCCAGTCGTCCCACACGACGATAATCACGGTGGATTGCCAGGCAGAGCTCCTCCCGATGGCGTTGACGACCGAGGCTACCCAGGACGGTCCGTTGTCGATGTTCTCGGCGTGGTCCGAGTTCGTAGCGCTGGGAATCACCCAGCAGACGGCGGGAAGCTTATTTGCCGAAATGTCCTTGAAGACGGTCGTCTCGGGGGACACGTCGTCGACCGCCCAGTCGGGACCGTAGCGGATGTCGTGGATTGCGTCGGGGGCGTTCCACAAAAAACCGCTGCTGCCGGATACCATCGCCGGCGTGTAATACTTCCACGAGATGTGTCTGGGATCGAGCAAGTCGGCGAGCGTCTTGTACGTCAGGCACGGGAAGGGACCCTGACCCCGGAAGTATCCCGTTGGAGTAATGTACGACGTTACGGTTTGCGGCGGCGCGTCGCAGCCCCAGGGACCCTGCGACGGGAAATCGATGACGCTCTTCGATGGACCGATTGCGGTCCCAGCGGCGATGAGTTCTTGATGCGCGGTAAAACTGCCGCTGCCTTGCGTCTGGAACATGTGGTCGGCAAGCGAATAGTTCTTGGCCATCGTCCAATACGGCGCAATCTGCGAGGGGTCGACGTAACGCAGCGGATACGTGCCCGCCGGTAGTCCGGCGCCGCCGCTACCGAAGTGGATTTTATTAAAGCCGTCCATCTTTCCGCCGTCGTATTCGATGAGGAAGCCGCGATGCACGTGGTTGAGTTCTTCGCCGGGAAGCGGCGCTTTGACGAGTTTGAACTTCTTGCCGTCGTGCAGTATCCCGTACGTAGCGCCGTCGGCGCCGGGATAGGTTGCAAAGAGGTTGTCGAAGCTGCGATTCTCCTGAATCATGATCACGATGTGCTGAATTTTTTGACCGCTCGGCGTCGGCGAGCTCGCCGGAGCGTTCGGGACGTTCGGCACGGAGCTGCCGCCGCCGCCGGAACATCCGGCAGCCGCGACAGCAACGGCGAAAACGATGCCCCAAAATTCACGCTTCATAATCATCATCAAGGGAGATAACGTGCCGGAAGGTTCGGCAGTCGCGCCCAAGTCCCCGGAAGACTCGATTATCGGCAGCAGTGCCGACCCGTGCGTGAGCGGGCCTCTGGACGAGGAGCGAAGGCACGGATGCCGCGAGCGACGAGCCAGCGGAGCAGCTTTTTTCGCACGGACGCGAAAAAGCGAGCGTCCCGCAAACGCAGGGGTCGGCGCTGCTGCCGATAATCGAGGCGCTGCCGCCAATACCTCGCGGCGCGCGGACTTTTTCGGTAACCGATTCAAGAGGGCCGACATACAATTGGTAGGAAAAGAGACGGCCAGCCGTTTTCTACCGTTCGGGAGAAGCCAGCGTGTCGAACCATGGAGCCGCCGACGCCTCTGAAGGCGTCCAGCGAACAATTTTGAGTGCTTACGACGAGCCGGAGACTGCCGAAGAAGTCAGCCGCCGGACGTTCATGGCCAATGCGACGATGACGGTCGGGGGAATCATCGGCGTCGTCTTGGCGGTGCCGATCGTCGGCTCGCTGTTGCCCACCGGCACCCAAGGTAAAGGTAGCTGGTCTCCCTTGAACAAGACCGAAGTCGACGCGCTCGGCGAGGCGACCTCGAAGCCGGTGAAGATGAGCTTCACGCTGCAATACAAGGATGGGTAGTTGCCGGGCAAGGAAGCCGACGAATACGTGTGGGGCATCAAAATCGATGCCGCCAAGTTCCAAGCCGCCCGTCCCGATATTTACAAAACGCCCGGCGGTGATACGTCCTATCCGGCGATCAATCTCGGCTTCGTGATCTTCAGCCCGATATGCCCGCACTTGGGCTGCCGCTTCAACTGGAGTTCGTCGGCGAACAAATTCCTGTGTCCGTGCCACGGGTCGCAATACAACTTCGACGGCACGCACGTCGCCGGCCCGGCGCCGCGCGGTCTCGACCCGCTGCCGTTCCGCGAGCAAACCGGCGCCGCTGACGTCACCTGGATCCAGTACCAGCCCAACACTCCCGCACGCATCATCGTTTCGTACCAAGCGTAACGCCCGAAGGGAAGAACATCGATGCTGAACTGGATCGAGAAGCGCACCGGCTTCATCTCCATGACGAAGGACTTCCTCACCGAGGACGTTCCCGGCGGCCCCAGTTATTGGTACGTGTTCGGAAGCGCGACCCTGTTCGCAATGATCGTGCAGATCACGACCGGAATTTTTCTAACGTTCTTTTACGCGCCCTCGGCAGATACCGCTTGGGAATCGACGCGCGCAATCTATCTCGACCCGTTCACGCACTTCCTCATTTCGGTGCACTATTGGGGCGCATCGGCGATGATCGCACTGGTTTTCTTGCACCTGCTGCAAGTACTGATCTGGGGCGCCTACAAGTCGCCGCGAGAACTGCAGTGGGTCGTCGGCGTTTTGCTGCTGCTGGTAACGCTCGCGTTGGGACTGACGGGCTACCTCCTGCCCTGGGACATGGACGCGTACTTCGCGTCGCAAGTCTCGCTCAACATCATGGGCCTCCCGCCCATCGTCGGGCCGATCATGCAAAATATCGCGCAAGGCGGCGGCACGATGGGAACCGCCACGATCAACCGCTTCTTCGGCCTTCACGTGTGGTTGATGCCGGCGGCGCTCGTCGCACTGGTGGCGGCGCACTTGGCGATTTTCCGCCATAACGGCTCGGCCGGTCCGGTCGTCGACGACCCGCGTAAACTCAAAACCGGCCGTTTCTGGCCGGATCAAATGTTCATGGACGCCGCCGTCTCGTTCTTGGTCTTCGTCGTCATCGTCTTTTTAGCGCTCGCCTTGCCGCCATTCTTGGATCAGAAAGCGGATCCGACGAATTCGCAGTTCGTGCCGTACCCCGCCTGGTATTTTCTTTCGCTGTTCGGCCTACTGGCGATCGTGCCGCCGCCGTTTCCGATCGGACCGTTCACCGTCAACACCGAACTCATCGCGACCATCATCGTTCCGACGATCTTTCTGATTCTCGTATTGATCGTTCCATGGATCGATCGAAGCACGACGCGCAGCTTTCATTCGCGCAAGGGGATACTGTGGGGAACGACGATCATCGTCATAGGGATTATCGGCCTCTCGATCAACGCGCAGCTCAACGTCGTGGCGAAACAAGCGGCGGCGCCGCCGTCGCCGAGCCAAGCGACCGTCTTGGCGGCCAGTGAGGCTGCCGCGAGCGCACCCTCTACCGCGCAAGCTCCGTCGGGAGGCGCGACCTCGGCCGGCAGCGCTAACGGCGCCAAAGTCTTCCAGACGAACTGTTCGTCGTGTCACGGCGCGACCGGACAAGGCCAACCCGGCGCGTTCCCGCCGCTCGCGAATAACCCGGTCGTCACCGGCGACCCAAACAAAGTCATCGGGATTGTCCTTGGCGGCCTCCACGGGTCGATCTCGGTCGCGGGACAGTCGTACAACGGCCAGATGCCGGCCTGGAAAGGCACGCTGTCGAACGGCGACATTGCCGACGTCATCACCTACATCCGCGGGTCGCTCGGCAGCAACAAAGCCTCGGCGGTAACGCAAGCGCAAGTCAGCGCATACAAGCCCTAGTGGTCTAGTTGCAGAGCGGCCCCTCGTAAAGAAATAGTGCGGCGTTCATGTCGGTTGCGATCAAGCGCCGCCGCCGTCCGTACGTCGGGTCGTAAGGCGGACGCTTTTTCGGCGCAATCACCCACGCGCGCTGCGCGCCGCAAATAGCGACGCGCGGATCGATGCCGCCGGTCTCGGGATCTCCGCCGCTGGGCGGCGCCAGCACCGCCACGTCGGGACGCGTATAAAACAACAGCGCGTTGCCGCCCGATATGCTTTGTATCGCGACGATATCGAACGGCGTGCGCTCGCGCTCGATGATCGCCGCTAGTCGCGGGATCGGTTTGTAGGCTTCGGTGTGCGGAAGAACCACCAAGGCCAACACGTCGACGGCGACGAGCATCGTAACCGCGAGCGCGTACGGCGCCGACCCCATGCTCGCGCCGCGGCCGAGCAGCAGCGCCGTCAGCAGCGACCCCGCAAAAACGACGGCACCCATCGCGATGAGCCCCGGAACGAGTTGCGATACCGTCGTGTCGAATTCGTTGCTCCGCATGAAGATGGCGATTGCCAGCGCGAGCGCGCCGATCGTGAGCGGGACGAACCACGCCGAGATCACGACCGACCGGGTTCCGCCACGGCGGACGACGGCTTCGAAATACAGCGCGGTAAGGAGTGCCAGCGCCGGAAATTCCAAAGCGACGTAGTTGGGAAGTTTCGTGCGTGCGAGGCTGAAAAACACCCATGGCACGACGATCCAGGTCAAAGCCAAGCGCACCAGCCGTGCCAAGTGCGGATCTTGAGGGATCGCTCGCAGCTGGCGCAAGCCGTATACGCAGGCCATTGGGAGAAATGCGGTCCACGGGAAGAATCCGAGGAGCAAGACCGGCACGTAGTACCAAATCGGGCCCGACTGGTTTTCGATAACGCCGGTGTAACGCCCGATGGTGTAGTGTCCGAGTAACTTATCGAGCGGAAACAGGTGATATTGCCCAACCAACGCCAGCGGCCACGGGAGGACGATCGCAAAGAATGCCAGCAATCCGAAAATCCAGCCGCGCCGCGACGGCAGGAACGTCGGTTCGTGCCGGTCGTTCCAAACGAAGAACGGCACGATGACCAAGAGCGCTACGACGGGCGCCACCAGGCCCTTGGCCAGAAATCCGAAGCCGGCGGCAATCCAACCGTAGATTACGTACCGGTCGCGTCCCGATTCCAAACCTCGAAACCACCAAAAGATCGCCATTGCGACGGTTAGGTCGAGCAGCGCGTCCATGATTGCGAGGCGTCCGATGACCGCCACCATCAGGCAACTCGACAGAATGACGCTCGCGTAAATTCCCACCCGGGTGCCCGCCTGGCGCGCGATCGCATAACCCGTCATTGCCGCCAAGGCGATCGTCGCGAGGGCCGACGGCAAACGCAATGCAAACGACGTCAGACCGAGAACGAGCGCCCACAACGCAGCCAGCCAAAAATAGAGCGGAGGCTGCACGAAGTACGGTACGGCGTTGAAATGCAGGACCACCCAGTCATGACCGGTCAAGATTTCGCGGGCGACTTCACCGTACGCCGTCTCGCTGTTATCCCACAGCGAACCCACGCCCAGCCCCGGCAACGTGATCAGCGCCGCCACGGCGCCTCCGACAAATGCCGCGATTGCGGGGCGCTCGACGTTCGGATTTGAGGGCACTTGCGGCGGTTTTTGGCGAACGGATGCGGAACTCTTTTGACGAGCCTATGCTTCCAGTCGTTTTGCGCCCAAACGGTCGCCGAGCCGTGATCGTCGGCGGAGGCAGCGTTGCGGCGCGCAAAGCCGAGTCGCTCGTTGCGGCGGGATATCCCATTTTCGTCGTCGCACCCGCGATCGTCGACGACGGTCTGCGCGCGCTCGCGGCTCAATGGGAATGCGCCGAACGGCCGTACGATTCGGACGACGTTCGAGGTGCGGCGCTGGTCGTCGTCGCAACCGACGACGACGCGGTCAACGCGCGCGTGGTTCGCGACGCTCGCGCCGCCGGCATACTCGTCTGCGATGCAACCGATCCGGAGCGCGGCGACTTTCACATGCCCGCAACCGTGCGTCGCGGAGACCTCACGTTCAGCGTCGACTCGCAGGGCGCGTCGCCGGCCTTTTCAAAACGCATCGCCGGCGAGCTCGCGGTGGCGTTCGGAAATGAGTATGGCGCCGCCGCGCGGACGCTGGCGCGCATGCGGTCCTACGTCAAGACGGTGCTTCCGGCGAGCCGGCGTTCGAGCGTTCTGCGAGCGCTGGCCGCATTGCCCGTCGACCAACTGGCCTCGATGACTCCCGCCGCCGCCGAACACGAAGTCGATGCCGCCGTCGAGCGCCTGCACGCCGATCCGCGACGGGAAGCCACGTCGAGCGTCGTTTGCGCGACGCGGACCAGCGCGCTGGCGATGATTCAAACGCGCACGGTTGCCGCGCGGCTGGCGGCGCGCGGCATCGCAAGCACGATTCTTCCCGTAACGACCACCGGTGACCGTCAGCGCGATCGTGCCGTCGAGCACCTCGATAGCGTCAACGTTTTCGTGGCCGAGTTGGAATCGGCGCTCCGCGAGCGGCGTGCCGACTACGCCGTGCACTCGTGCAAAGACTTGCCCAGCGAACTCGCCGGCGACCTCCTTCTCGCGGCGATCTCGCCGCGGGAGGATCCGCGCGACGCATTTTGCAGCGAGCGCTATCCGGATTTCGCCGCGCTTCCGCCGGGCGCGATCGTCGGCACGTCCAGTCCGCGGCGGCGGCTTCAACTGGCGGCCTGGCGTCCCGACCTGCGATACGACGACATCCGCGGAAACGTCGACACGCGGCTGCGCAGGCTGCGAGAGGAACGATACGATGCCATCGTGCTGGCGATGGCCGGACTGAACCGAATGCAGCTTCGCGCCGCGCACACCGTTGCATTTCCGGTCGATGCCGTCGTTCCCGCGGTGGGTCAGGGTGCGTTAGCAGTTGAAACGCGCGCGGACGACACCGGACTTGCGAGCGAACTGCGGGCGGCGATCAACGATGCTTTAACGGAAACGTGCGTACGCTGCGAACGCGCTGCATTGCGCGCGCTCCGCGGTGGCTGCAGCGCTCCGATCGGCGTGCACGCCCAGCTCGAAGGCGACCGGATGGTCGTATGGGGCGCGCATGTGACCACCGACGGTCGAGTCAACCGAAAACGCCTCGAGGGCCGGGTCGAAAACGCCGACCAGGCAGAGGCGCTCGGCGCCGCACTCGCGGCCGCACTGACCGGCGGTAAGCATCGCCGCCGGGTGGTGCTGCCG
>JBAUZB010000038.1:0-6322 GCA_049585095.1 Candidatus Tumulicola sp. | reverse complement strand
AATAGTCGTCGTTACCGAGCCAAACGGCGGTCACCAGATCCGGCGTGTACCCGACGAACCATGCGTCGCGAAAGTTGGAGGTCGTTCCGGTTTTTCCGGCGGCGGGACGCCCGATGACGGCGTTCGGATAGCCGGTCCCTTTCGCGATGACGTCTTCGAGGATCGACGTCATGATGTACGCGGTTCCGGCACCGATCACGTCGGTTGCCTGTGGATACTGATCGTCGAGCACGACGCTGCCCAGGGAGTTCTTCACCAGGCGAAACGGCGTCGGATCGACGTGAAGCCCTTGATTTGCGAGCGTGGAGTATCCGCTCGCCTGATCCAAAACCGAAACGACGGAAGAGCCGAGCGCCAGCGAAAGGTTGGCTTCGAGCGGCGCCGTGATCCCCATGCGATGCGCGTACTCGATGACGCGATCGACGCCGATTCGCTCGGCGAGTTTCACCGCAACGACGTTGCGCGACAACGTCAGCGCCTCGCGCAGCGTCACCGCTCCCAGATAGCGGAAATCGTCGTCGTACGGCGACCACCGCGTTCCGTCACCCATCGGATAACTCACCGGCGTATCCTCGATGGTCGTCGAAGCCGGCATCCCGGAGTCGATCGCCGCCGTATAGACGTACGCCTTGAACGACGACCCCGGCTGGCGCCGAGCTTGCCAGGCGCGGTTGAACTGATTTCGCAGCGAAAAGCCCGTACCGCCGACCATGGCTAGTATTTCCCCGGTCGACGGCCGCAGTGCGACCAGGGCGGCTTGGTGCGCGTTGATGCCTTCGTTGAGCGCCTGGGTCACGCCCCACGTCACCGCGTCCTGGGCGATACGTTGCAATGCCGGATCGAGCGTGGTGTAGACCTGCAAGCCCCCCTGATCGACGGCGTTCGTCCCGAAGGTCCGTTCGAGCTGGGCAATTGCATACGTCGTAAAATAGGGATCGACGTAGCCTTGCAACCCCGGTGCCCGCTGGGAGATCAAGCCGAGCGGCGCATCGTAAGCATCGTCCGCTTCCGCGCGCGTGATGAAACCGCTTTCGACCATCCGTTCCAGGACGTGCTTTTCGCGGTCGCGAGCCAAGTCGACGTTGGAGAACGGTGAATAATCGGAAGGTGCCGCGACGACGCCGGCCAGCATCGCTGCTTGCGCCAGCGATACTTTGTCGATCGGGCGCCCGAAATACGTGCGTGCCGCCGCATCGACGCCGTAGGCCCCGGCGCCGAGGTAAATAATATTGAGATAGCGCTCGAGGATCTCTTCCTTGGTGTAGAAGCGCTCGATCTCGATCGCCAGAAGCGCCTCCTGAACCTTACGCGACAGCGAGACTTCGTCGGTCAGAAAAAGGCGCCGAGCGAGTTGCTGCGTGATGGTGGAGGCGCCCTGAAACTCCTGATGGGTGAGATCGGCGTAGCCCGCGCGAACGATACCGCCGAAGTCCACGCCGTGATGTTGATAGAAGTTGTGGTCTTCGTTGGCGATGAACGCGTCGCGAACGACCGTGGGGATGCCTGAGATCGGAACCCACACCCGATTCTCTTTGTACACCGAGGCCAGCGGCGTCCCGTCGCGTGCAAAAATGCGCGTGGCACTCGCCGGCTGATAGTCCGCCATGCGGCTGATATCGGGAAGATTGCGCGCATAGGCGGCAACGATGCCGGCGACCGTGCCGGCGACGAAAAGCACCGCCATGAGCACGCCGACCAGCACGCCGCGCCATACGCGGGAGCGCTTGCGCCCGGAATTACGCCGGGGCATCCGCCGCCGTTTCACCGGCTTTCGCGACCGCGTTCAGGACGCCGTTCACGAAGCGCCCCGAGTCCTCGGTGGAGAACCGTTTAGCGAGTTCGACCGCTTCGTTGATCGCGACCGCGGCCGGCGTGCCTCGGCAGCGGCGCAGTTCGTACGTGCCCATCTCTAAGAGCAAACGATCGATCGTCGGGAGTCGTTCGAGCGCCCAGCCCTCGAGCAAGGGACTGACGATTCGATCGGCTTCGGAGCGATACTCCAGCGTCCCCAAGACGAGATCCCGAACGAAGGTGCGATGCCGCGTGCCGACGGTTTCGCCGACGACTTCGGCGACCGCGTCGGCCGGTTCGCGGCCTCCGATCTCCATCGAGTATAAGGCTTGCAGCGCTTGCTCTCGGCCCTGCCGCCGGCTCGTCATCGGCTCGATCCTTATACCAGCGACCCGAGCATCGCCGGAAGAAACCCGATGTCGTAGCGGCCCGCGCGAAATTCCTTCGATGCAAGCACTTCCAAACACAACCCGACCGTGGTCTGCACGCCTTCGATAACGGTTTCGCGCAGGGCGCGCTCCATACGCGCGATGGCCGCGTCGCGCGTGTCGCCGTAGGCAACCGCCTTGGCAAGCAGCGAGTCGTAGTACGGTGGAATGGTCGCACCGGCATAGAGGTGAGTGTCGACGCGAATTCCCGGGCCGCCGGGGAACACGACGTTGGTTACGGTTCCCGCCTGCGGCGCAAAATTATTGCGCGGATCCTCTGCGTTGATCCGGCATTCGATGGCGTGCCCGCGGGCGACCAAATCGTTCTGCGCGTAACCCAGTGCCTCGCCGGCAGCAATTCGAATCTGCTCTTTGACCAGATCGATGCCGTACACCATCTCGGTAACCGGATGCTCCACCTGAATCCGCGTGTTCATCTCCATGAAGTACGCCTGATCGCCGGCAACCAGGAATTCCAGCGTCCCGGCGTTCGTGTAGCCGACGTGCTGACACGCGCGCACCGCCATGCGAGTCAACGCCGAACGCGCCCTCTGCGAAAGATTAGGCGCCGGCGATTCTTCGACGAGCTTTTGGTGCGACGGCTTCTGAGCCGAACAGTCGCGTTCGCCCAGATGAACGATCGTGCCGAATTCGTCGCCCAGCACCTGCACTTCGACGTGACGCGGATTCGAAATGAGTTTTTCCACGTATAGTCGTCCGTCTTTGAAACTCGCTTCGGCTTCGGCGGTCGCGCTGGCGAACGCGCGCTCCACGTCGTCGGAGCGCTCGACCACACGCATGCCTTTGCCTCCGCCACCGGCAGTCGCTTTGAGCAACACCGGATAACCGAGCGTCGCGGCGGCGGCGGTCGCGTCGCCGGCGGTGGGCACGATGTCGGTGCCCGGAATCGTTGCTACGCCGGCATCGCGCATGACCCGTTTGGCGGTCGCCTTGTCGCCCATGGCCGCGATGACGCTGGGTCGTGGCCCGATGAAGATCAGCCCGTGATCCGCGCAAATCTCTGCAAACCGCGCGTTTTCGGCGAGAAAGCCGTACCCCGGGTGAACCGCGTCGCAGCCGGTGATCAGCGCCGTCGAAATGATATTCGGGATGTTGAGGTACGAACGCGGCACCGGTCCCGGGCCGACGCAGAACGCCTCGTCGGATTGGCGGACGTGCAGCGAATCGCGGTCGGCCTCCGAGAAGATCGCAACCGTGCGCACGCCGAGTTCTTGGCAAGCGCGATTGATCCGCAGCGCGATCTCGCCCCGGTTGGCGATTAAAACCTTTCTAAAAATTCAGCTATCCTCGATCCAAGAGGAAGAGCGGCTGCCCGTATTCGACTGCCGCGCCGTCATGCGACGCAATAGCGACGATGCGGCCGGAACCCAGGCTGCGCACCGGCGTACGAATGCCCAAGGCCTCGATAAATGCGAGTTCCCGGTCTTCTTCGAGAAGCTCGCCTTCAACCGGCGCAGGCCGGCTCAGGTGGAAGATTCCGACGAGATCGGCTTTGATCGCGTCGACGCGCAAGGCCGGCGTCTTGGCCGGAGCTCCCTCCGGCATTTCGGCCCGCGTCGCGCCGGCCGCCGCCCGGCGTCCGACTTCGACGTCCTCTCCCGATCGCTCGATCCGAACGCGCACCGCATCCGACGATGCGAGGAATTCGGCAAGCCGGCGGACGCGCTCGGCAAGGTGCGAACCTTCGTGAGGCATGAGCGATACCGTTCCTCGGCCAAGGCGTTCGACCCCTTGGAGCTCCGCCGGCGGTAGGGCGTCGCGGAGCGCTTCGTATCTCGCGTCGATCTCAGCCAGCGGAATCAGCACGAAGGCACGCTCGCGCAGGAAGCGGTGCGGCAGGCAAAGGCCTTCCTCGACCAGTTCCAACTCGTCGTACGCCAGCAGGTCGAGGTCGATGTGGCGCGGGCCCCATCGTTCCCCGGCAACGCGGCCCATTCGTATCTCGATAGCGTGAAACGCCTCGAGTAGTTCGCGCGGGCCGAGTTCGGTTTCGAGCAGAGCGACGGCGTTGACGAACGGCGCCTGATTCGTTTTTCCCCAGGGGCGCGTTCGGTACAGCGACGACGCACGGACCACGACGCCCGCTACGCCAATCGCGGTCAGTGCGCGCGTGACGTTCGTTGCAGCGTCGCCCACATTTGCGCCGATGCCGACGAACGCGCGATGTACCGTCACGTCGAGCTGCGGCGCTGGTTCGTGCGCGCGAGCGTGATCGACGGCGTCGCGCCGCGCAGGACGTTCGGCTTGGCCACCGTCACCTCCGCACGCACCACGCGAGGTTCTTCGAAGACGGCGACGAGGAGTTCTTCTGCCAGGCGCTCGAGCAGCGCGAACGACGTCCCGGCAACGACGGCGACGAGCCGTTCGTGCAACCGTGCGTAGTCGAGCGTATCGGTCAGATCGTCGCTGCGTCCAGCGGCGGCGAGATCGATGTCGATCGTGAGGTCGACGTCGAATGGCTGGTCGACGGCTCGTTCCTCCGGATTGACGCCGTGACGCCCGTAGGCGCGGATGCCTCGCAGACTCAACCGGTCCATCCGGCGGGCCTCCAATCGCGAACGATCGCATCGGCGACCGCGACGGCATCGCGCGCGGCCGCCACGTCGTGGACGCGCACCACGTCGATTCCAGCCTTGACGGCGAGCGCAGCCACGGCAACGCTGCCGTACACGCGGTCCGGCGGCTCGCGTCCGGTCAGCTTGCCGATCGTGCTCTTGCGCGACGCTCCGAGGAGCGTCGGAAAGCCGAGCGCCACGACTCGATCGAGATCGCGCAACACCGCAAGATTCTGATCGGCGGTCTTTCCGAAACCGATTCCCGGATCGAGCACGACGCGGTCGCGCGCAATGCCGCGCCCAACGGCGCGCGTCGCGCAGTCGTCTAAGAAACGCAGCACCGTATCGACGACGTCGGCGGCGTCGCCGGTGCCGTGCCGATTGTGGGTCGCAACGAACGGCATATCAAGCTCGGCGGCCGTGTCGAGCAGCTCGTCGGATGCACCCCAGACGGAATTGACGATATCGGCACCGGCACCACGCGCGGCACGCACGACGTCGGGTTTATACGAGTCGACCGAGATCGCCGCGTGCGGCAAGCGGCTGCGGACCGCTCGAATCACCGGCAGCACGCGCGCCAGCTCGACCGACGTATCGATGGGCTGGTGCCCCGGACGCGTCGATTCACCGCCGATGTCGAGTATTTCGGCGCCGGCATCCCATTGAGCCAGCGCCCGCTCCGTGGCAGCGTGCGCGCCGGCAACGCCGTCGCCGGAAAACGAGTCGGGCGTGACGTTGACGATGCCCATCACGTACGTTCGCACGCCCCATGGCAGCATTACGCCCCGCACCGACAGCGCTCCGCGATCAACGCGTGCTGGATTCGGCTGCATCGGGTAGGCTCCGGCTCAACAACGACTCGCGCACGGCCGCAACGACGAACGTCGATCCGGTTGCGACGACCAAGTCGTCGGGGCCGGCCGAATCGCACGCCGCCGCGAGCGCACCGTGCGCTTCGAGAGTCGCGGATGCGCGGATTCCCAGTGCTTGCGCAATGCCGACCAAGCGCTGCGGATCGATAGCTCGCCGGCCGGGGACGCTGAACGACGTAAACGTAAACTCTGCGGGGATCGCCGCCAACGTTGCAATAATCTGCGCGGCATCCTTGCTCTCGCCAATGGCTACGACGTAGTGGATGCGCCGCTGCGGGAAGGCGTCGCGCAACGAGGCGACGAGTGATTGCGCTTTTTCGGGGTTGTGCGCGATGTCGAGCACGCACGCCGGCGTCCCCGGAAAGACTTCCATGCGACCCGGAATCGCGACCTGCGCGAGCCCCCGCTCGATGCACTCCGGATCCGGCCGTAACGGCGCACCCAGCCGCTCGAGCACGGCGATCGCAGTGCCGGCGTTCGCAATCTGAAAGAGTCCGTAAACCGGAAGCTGGATCGCGTAGCGGCCTCGAACCGTGTCGGCCGTAAATGCCTGCGCGTACGGGTGGGAAGGCGTGCGCGCGACCGTGGAAACCACATCGGTCACGCGCACCATCGGCGCGCCGGCGCGGGCGGCGCATTCGGCCAAGGTTTGCAG
>JBAUZB010000037.1:0-7923 GCA_049585095.1 Candidatus Tumulicola sp. | reverse complement strand
GGCATGGCCGGCGTTGGCGACTCCGAATGCCGCCGAGAGGTCGAGATAGCGATTGCCGTCGACGTCGACGACGAT
This sequence comes from Candidatus Tumulicola sp., assembly GCA_049585095.1. Lineage (GTDB taxonomy): Bacteria > Vulcanimicrobiota > Vulcanimicrobiia > Vulcanimicrobiales > Vulcanimicrobiaceae > Tumulicola. The sequence goes on along the minus strand of JBAUZB010000037.1, from coordinate 7,848 downwards.
CGATCCGGCAGCCGACTCCCAGAAAACCGGAAAATCGTCCGAGAAAGCTGTGACGTTACGCGACTCGTAACGCCGCAGCAGAGGAATTAGCTCGCACGAGCGCGGCCCGGGCACCACCGTCGTCAGTCTCTCGAGCATGCCGTCGTCGGTCACGTTTCGTCGGTCACCCAACGCACGAACTCGGCAATGCGTGGCCGCCCGCCATGGTAGCCGCCCGGCGGCGGCGACTGCAGCGAGCCGAAGGCTGCGATCCGTGCGGCGCCCGTTCGCACCGCCATGTCGGCGATGTCCGGTCGCAACCCCGCGATCGCGATCGCTTCAATCGGAATACGATGGCGGGTGAGATACGCCGTTGCCTCCGACGGCGAGTCTACCGGGCGTACGCCGAGCGCCCGCGGCAGGAACAACGGTGGCTCGTCGCCCGGTGGGTCCACAACGGCGAGATACGATGCCTCGCGGTCGGAGTATGCCGTTCCCGATCGATCGCTTGCTGCGCGAAAGGCGGCGAGATCGCGCGCTTGGGAAACGGCGGCACGCCGGCCGGCGTCGTCTGCGCCGATCGGAAGTTCGATCGCCGCACGTTCGATCGCGGCGGCCAACTTCTCGGCAAAATCTTCCGGTGGAACGGCTCCGCCCCGTTCGACGAAGAGAACGTGCAGCGACAAACAACCCTCGGTGTCGTATAACACGAGATCGCGCGCGGCTCCATCGGCGATGCGCTGCGCCGCTTCGGCGCCGGCGAGCGCCGTTCGCCCCACGTAACCGCAACTCGCCTTCGATCCAAAGCCGATCCATCGCGCAGTCGGGTGAAGCGTCGCGCGTATTCGCTCCAACGTCGCATCGTCGCCAAACGCGACCACGGCATCGAAGCGCCGCAGCTCGTGCGCGTCGCGCTCGCCGGGCCAGGGTCGCGCCACCGCCGATTCGCGCATTTCCTCGAGTTCTTCGACGAGCGTCGAAAAGTACGCGGCAACCAGCGCATCGTCGCGGTCCTTTACCAGAACATCGCACTTGGCGCACAGTGCGAAGACGGCCGGAACGATCGCAACGCCGACGGTCGTGCGGCTCGAAAGAATGCAAACGCCTCCGATTGGCAGCGCGCGGGCGCGCGCACCGCCGCGAGTACCAACGAAGGCATCGAGCGAATCGAGCGAACCGAGTTCGGTGACGATCGTCGTTTCGATGGCGTCTCGAGTCAGCGAAGAGAACAGACGGTCGAACGCATACTCGACGGCCGGCACCGAGTAGCCGGTGCGCTTGCAGACGGCTTCGAGGGTGCGCACCCGCGGCGGAAAATCGGCGTCGACCCAGCGTTCGGCCGCATCTGCGATCGCGCGAACGATGGAACGAACCGGGCGCTCGACGAGCTTCACGTCGCGCTTGTTCGCCTCGCCGCTTCGAGGTCCCCGAGGCGCAGGCGGCAAAAGGCGGCCTCATGCCTTGGTTTGCACGCGCCTGGATGCCTTGGTTTGCACGCGCCTTCATGCTGCTCGTCGCCGGCGTCGCGATCGCCGGCGTCGTCGGCAGCGCCGCGTGCACGCGCCGCGGAAAGTCGACGCCGCTTCCGCCCACCATAGCGCCGCTGACCACGCTTGAGGTCAACCCGAAAACCGGTAGCGATACCACCGGTAACGGTAGCAGCGAAAAACCTTATAAAACGTTGACCAAGGCGGTTGACGTCGTAAAAAATTCGACGACGCCGGGACTGACGATCCAATTGGCGGACGGTGTCTACAGCGTAACCGGCGGCGAGAAGTTTCCGATCGTCATCCCAACCGGAATGACGATCAACGGGAGCACTTACGGTTCGGGTTTCGCCAAAGGTTCCTTCATCAACGGCGAAGGCGAAGACCTCGCCTTTGAAAAACTCGTCGGGGCGCCGGCGGGCACGGCATTCGCGACCCTCGAGATTGCGCCGGGCGTCGCATCGGTATCGCTCAATCGCCTCTACGTCGGCTCCTCGCACCTTCCGATCGCGACCACCAGTTCGTATGCCGCGCTCGATGTCATCGGCTCGACGAGTGCGTCGCACGCGTCGTTCGCCGCCGGCACGCCGTTTTCGTCGCACCCGAAAACTGCCGGCGTCTTGGTTCCCAGCGGGAACATCAACTGCACCGGATGCGCGATCTTCGGAAGCAACTCCGCATTGCTGGCGTTCACGGTCCCCAACGGAGCCGCACCGCTCGTCGTGCTCGGCGGCCAACCGACGCAGGGGATGATCGGCGGAAAGATCGGCATTGCAACCGACGGCACGGCAAACATCAATGCGTCGTTCCAAACGTTCCAATCCAGTGAGTACGGCTATCGCGACTCCGTTATGCCGCTGGCGTCGCCCAGCGCTTCGTCGCTACTTGGTCCGGTCGACTTCGGCAACGGACTCGATCTCTCTCCGGGTGGAAACTCGTTCGTCGGTGCCGGAGTCGTCTCCGAAGTTTCCGTCACCTTGCCGCTAGTGTTGGTGTATGCCGAGGGCGACTATTGGAACGTCGGCACGCAAGGCACCAACGCGCACGGCCAGTATCCCAAGAAAATCGTTTTCAATGCCGGCACGCAGGGAAAAAACGTGACGATCGACGCCGCTGCGACCGGCGCGCAGGTCGTCGTCGGCCCGATTCCCGCGCCCACGCCGACGCCGATTTCGAGCGGGAGCCCGTCGCCCGGCCCGAGTCCGTCAGCGACCTAATCCCGCGCCTTTCGATCGGCTCACCCGCTCGCCGGTGCGCCTGCGTCCCGGAGCGGGCGGAGGCTTTCGGCGTCGAGCGAGCAGCCGCGTAGCGCGGCTCCTCGCTCCCGGCCGATCAGGACCAGGCCACCGTTATCGCCGAACTGCACGCCGAGATCTTCGGTAGCGACGGCGACGCATGACGAACGATTTGCCAGATCGACGTGTACCAGACTGCCGACGGTGCCGTTGCACACCGCCGAGCCGTCGGGTGCGACGACTCGAGCGCGCAGCCACGGGGGCGCAAATTTGCGGCGGGCGTCGACCGGGCCGTCGTCGTTGCGCAGCAAGGCATCGTCGTAGTATTGCGACGTCAGTTCCGTCATGCCGTATTCGGCGAGCACGGCCTGCGGCGGCAGGCCGAAGAGCCGGCCGGCTCGCCGGTAGAGTTCTTCGCGTTCCACCACTCGTGCACGTCCCTTGAATCCGCCGGTTTCCATCATGCGCGAACCAGAAGGTAGCGGCAGCAAGACGTTCCGTTGTTCGAGCGCATCGAGCAGGTTCGCCAGCGCAAAAGCGGTCGCCGCAATGCACGCAGGCGAGCCCTCGTGGATCGCCGACTGCGCGTCCGCAACGAAATCTTCGACCGCAAGCCGGTCGCCGCGGAGGTACCACCCCGTCGCTCCGGCAGCGCGATGCCGGCTGACGTGCCGCATCATGTAACCGAGCGACGACTGGGGACGTTCGGCCGGATTCGGAACCAGATTCAGGTAGCGTAACCGCGCGCCGTCGGGGAGCACGAACCGATCGAATGCCGCCAGCAGCGCCGCCTCGTAAAGCGCCGGCGTTTCGAAATAGTGACGTCCGGGACGCCCGGCCGTCGTGCCGCTGGTTTCGAACGTCAGGGCGGCGGTCGACGAGTCGAACGTCGCCAGCACGGCCTCCTTGAATGCGGCTGCGGGAACCGCGGGAATGTCGTGCCACGACGCAGCCGTGGAAGCGCTTGAAAATCCCAACCGCACGCAGTACCGCGCGTACGGAGCATTGTAGCGGAACTGGTAGTCGAACGCGCGCAAGGCGAGCGCATCGAACCGATCGTCGGCGAGCATTCGCCGGTTGTGCCGCCAATCGTCGATGACGCCGAGAATCTCGGCATCCAGCGCGGCCGACTCGTCCGCGTACGTCAATGCGGGATGCGGCGAGACGTGATCAGGCCGCTGTTCAATCCGCTGGTGGCGAGGCCGCCCGAAAGGCGCGCGTACTCGACCTTCATGCAACGGTCGATCACGACGGTCAACCCGGCGCGGTCGGCGATTTCGATCGCGGCGTCATTGATGATGCCGTATTGAAACCAAACCGCTTTGGCGCCGGCGGCAACGGCTTGGTTGACGACGTCGACGACTTCGCTCGGCTTGCGAAACACGTCGACCACGTCGGGTGCTCCGTGCTCGGCGGCGTAGGCGGCGATCGAAGGATAGGCGGCGATGCCGTCGATGGAAGCGATTGCCGGGTTGATCGGCGTAACCCGATACGGCGTCTGCGTTCGTAAGTATGAGAAGACGGTGTAACTCGGACGCACCGGATTTGCGGACGCGCCGACCATGGCGACCGTCTCGATGCGTTCGAGCAATTCCCGCCATTGCGCCGGCGTGCGCGCGATCACGATGCCGCCGCCGGCACTGCGGCGATGCCGAGCGCGCGATCGATATCCCAGAGGAGATCGTCGAGATCTTCGAGGCCCACCGAGAGGCGGATCAGCTCCGGCGGCACGCCGGTTTTTTCGAGTTCCGCGTCGGAAAGCTGCGAATGCGTCGTTGAAGCCGGGTGGATCACTAGGCTCTTCGCGTCGCCGACGTTGGCCAAGTGACTCCATAGCTCGAGCGCGTCGATGAAGCGCCGGCCGGTTTCGCGTCCCCCGCGAATGCCGAACGTGAAGATCGATCCCAGCGCAGGCTCGTGCACCCAGGCGACTTCGGAGCGCGCTTTGAGGTGTTGTGCGATCGCGTGGGCGTTGCGAACGTGACGCTCCATGCGGATCGCCAGCGTTTCGAGTCCGAGCAGGAGCAGCCACGCATCCATCGGTGCCATCTGCGCGCCGACGTCGCGCAGCACTTCGGCTCGGGCGCGCATCAAGAATGCATACTCGCCGAAGGTTTCGGTGAATACTTTCCGATGATACCCGGGACTCGGCTCCGAGAGCAGTGGATATCGCCCGTTGTTCCACGGAAACCGTCCCGACTCGACCAGCACGCCGCCGATGGTCGTTCCGTGCCCGCTGATGAATTTCGTCGCGGAGTGCAGCACGACGTCGGCGCCGCGTTCGATCGGCCGGCAGAGATACGGCGATGCGAACGTGTTGTCGACGACTAATGCGATGCCGGCGTTGTGAGCGATGCCGGCCAACGCTTCGAGATCGGCGAGCGTGCCCGAGGGATTGGCGATCGTCTCGGCCAGAAGCAGGCGCGTGTTCGGACGGATCGCTGCGCGAATCGCGGCGGCGTCTTCGACCGGCACGAAGGCGGTTTCGATCCCCATGCGCTTCACCGTGACGGCGAGTTGCGTTATGGTTCCGCCGTAGACGTTCTGCGAGCAGACGACGTGATCGCCCGCCTCCGCGAGCGCGAGCACCGTGCACAGCTGCGCCGCGAGGCCGCTCGAAAATGCGATCGCTCCGAGGCCGCCTTCGAGACTGGCCATGCGCTCTTCGAACGCGGCCACCGTTGGGTTGCTGATGCGGCTGTAAATGTGGCCGTAACTCCGCAAGGCGAAGAGTTCTGCCGCCTGCTCGGTCGATTCGAAGACGTACGCAGCCGTTTGATGAATCGGCGTAACCCGCGAGCCGGTGACCGGATCGGGTGGCGTACCCGCGTGAATCGCGCGAGTGGAAAAGCCGAATTCCCGGCCGTGCTGCATGACTCCGGTGCTTCGCCGGATAACCGTTCTCCTCATGGGAATGACGCTTACCGAGAAAATTCTGGCACGCCATGCGGGTCTGGCGCGCGTCGAACCGGGACAAATCATCAACGCCAACGTCGACCTCGTTCTCGCCAACGAACTCTCCGCGGCGGTCGCCATCGGCGTCATGCGCGGCATCAAAGGCGCCGACCGAGTCTTCGATCCGAAGCGTATCGCCCTGGTCGAAGACCACTTCGTGCCGGCGAAAGACGCGCAATCCGCCAAACTGGCCAAGCTCATGAAAGACTTCGCAGTCGAGCAGAAGATCGTGCATTTCTTCGACGTCGGGCGCGGCGGCATCGAACACGTGGTGTTGCCCGAAGAGGGGTTGGTTGCGCCGGGTGAAGTGATCGTCGGCGGCGATTCGCACACGTGCACGTACGGCGCGTTCGGCGCGTTCGCCACCGGCATGGGATCGACGGACATTGCGGCGGCGTTCGTGTTGGGAGAGGTGTGGCTGAAGGTTCCTGCGTCGATTAAGATCGTTTACGAAGGAAAACTCGGTCCGATGGTGTTTGCGAAGGACGTTATGCTGCGCACGGTCGGCGAGCTCGGGATCGACGGCGCGACGTATCGCGCCATCGAGTATCACGGCTCGACCGTCGACGAGCTTTCAATCACCGGCCGGATCACGATGGCCAATATGGCGATCGAAGCCGGCGCCAAGAACGGTATCTTCCATGCCGACGCAAAGACGCTGGCGTACGTAACCGAACGTACCGATCGTCCGTTCGTCGTGGATCGGGCCGATGCCGACGCGGACTACGAGCGCGTGCTGACCATCGACGTCGGTTCGCTGGAGCCGCAAGTGGCGTGCCCCCACACGCCGGACAACGTTCACCCGATTTCGGAGATTGCCGCCGACCACATTGCCGTCGATCAAGTCTTCATCGGCTCGTGCACCAACGGATACATCGAAGACCTGCGCGTCGTTGCGAAGATTCTCGAGGGCAAGCGGGTCGCGGACAGCTTGCGCGTCATCGTCAATCCGGGCAGCCAAAAAGTCTGGATGCAGGCCGCCCAGGAGGGCATTCTCACGACGCTGGCGGCGGCAGGCTGCGCGGTGAACACGCCCGGCTGCGGCGCCTGCTTCGGCGGTCACATGGGCACCCTCGGCGACGGCGAGCGCGCCGTTTCGACGACCAATCGCAACTACGTGGGACGCATGGGGTCGCCCAAGTCCGAAGTGTATTTGGCGTCCCCAGCGACCTGCGCGGCGTCCGCGCTCACCGGTAAAATTACCGATCCTCGTGGCGTCGCGGCACTGGTTGAGGTTTGAGGCGATGGAATCGAAACTGCGCGGGAGCGCGCACAAATACGGCAAGAACGTCGACACCGACGTCATCATTCCGGGCAAGTACTGCAACATCGTCGATCAGGCGGAGTTGGGAAAGCACGCGCTCGAAGGTCTCGACCCGGAGTTTACGACCCGTATGAAAGCCGGCGATATCATCGTCGCCGATCGAAACTTCGGCTGCGGATCGAGCCGCGAGGTCGCGCCGATTGCGATTAAAGGCTCCGGAACGTCGGCGGTGATCGCCAAGAGTTTCGCGCGAATTTTCTACCGCAACGCGCTCAACATCGGTTTGCCGATTTTCGAATCGAACGAAGCGGTCGACGGCATCGAGAGCGGGGATGAAATCGAGGTCGAACCGGCAAGCGGCATCGTGCGGAACCTCACCAAGGGCACGGAATTTCGCGCGGCCGAATTCCCGCCGTTCATGCGTTCGCTGATCGATGCGGGCGGCTTAGTGCCCTACGTGGAGGAACGGCTCGCGCGCGGCCGCGCTTGACGCGGCGCTACTACGGCGGGCCGTAACCGCCGCCGCCGCTGCCCATCCCGCCCATGCCGCCGGGCGCGGCGTTGAGATTGTCGATCCATTTCTCCTTGGCGCGGTACGCGGCAGTGAACGGAACTTGCTCTTGCGGGGTGGTGAGGATCCCGATCATGTCGGTGGTGCCGTCGAGCCGGCCCTCCAGCAGCAATGAGGTGCCGTCGGGCATCGTGATGACCAGCCGAACCGACTGACCGTCGACCGAACCCGCCAAGGGATACTTCTTCCCGGCGTCATTGAGGAAGGTTCCGGTCAGCGTGGTGCCGGTTTGGGTGAGTCTGAAGTGCGCGTAATCGGTCTTGATGCCGCGTTGAATTTCCAGCTCCCAGACGCCCTCCAGGCCTTTGCGCGCATCCGGCGGCGGCGACGGCGAGGCGCTTTCGGCCGGGGCCACCC
>JBAUZB010000036.1:0-26253 GCA_049585095.1 Candidatus Tumulicola sp. | reverse complement strand
ATTGGAGGCCGAAACGGCCGCGCAGCTACAGCAATTCTTCCGCAAGCGCCGCGCCGGCGCGTAAGCAGGTATCCCGACCGGATCGTCCCAACCCACTGCCTCGGAGAGGTGGTCGAGTGGTTGAAGGCACCCGCCTCGAAAGCGGGCGAACGTGATGAGCGTTCCGAGAGTTCGAATCTCTCCCTCTCCGCCATTTTTAGCGTCGCCGGTGCTCGAGAAACCGGGGCGCCGGCGAGGCCGACGGTGCGGCCGCCGGCGACGGTGATGGACTGCCCGCGAGCCGCGGGTCGGGCGCTTCGGCCGGGAACGCGATGTCGCTAAACGTCACGTCGGCGACGACCTTGAAGGTCAGGAAGACCGCGTGCTCGGTGGCGCTGAAGATGCCATGCGTGATCACCCAGTGGCCGTCGATTACCTTGTAATCGAGAGCAATCGATTCGTCGTCGCCGCCGGTGACCCGAATCTCGACGTGCGACGGCAGGTGCGTCTGCGGGTCTTCGACGACGGTGCTCGGATAGAAGTTTCCCTTGGTCACGCGCGGTGTCGGGTCGATCAAGAGATGAATCGCGCTTTCCGACGAATCGGGCGCGTAGCGCGCGTCCCAATAACTGTTGTAGGGAACGACGACGTTCACTTCGGGATCGGGCGGCGGCGTCGAAAAGACGTATGGCTGTCCGCGCTGGATGGTGATGTCGACGCGCTTGAGATTGGCAAAGTAGCTAAAGCTGAAGTACGAAAACGGATCGAAATATCCAATGATCGGAAACGCCTGACCGGTTCGGGGACCGCCGTTGGGCAGGTCGCGCATCACCGCATAATTGTCGGCCACTCGAACGGCGATCGACCGGTTGATGTCTTGCGCGCGGCCCAAGCTGGGCGCGGTGACGTGGGTCCGCTCGGTGTAGGTCATGTACGTCGGAGGATTGGCCTGATAGTAATCGCTGGTGCGATTGATCAGAATTACGAGGGCAAGATCCGCGGGTATCATCGTCGGACGAGCCTATTCGCGGGCGGGAAGGCGGGTACTGCCGTTTAAAGGTCGGCGCATGGCCGTCGAACCGAAAGACCTGGCTGCGCACGTGATCGAACTGCGCCGCAGCATTCACCGGCGGCCCGAGTTAGGACTGGAAGAGCACGAAACGGCGGCTCTGGTAGAGCGCGAGCTCGACGCGCTCGGGGTAGAGCATCGTCGCTTAGCCGGCACCGGGGTCGTCGGCGTCGTCCGGGGCGCGAAGCCAGGCCGGGTCGCCGGGTTGCGAGCTGACATGGACGCGCTCCCGATTACCGAGCGAACCGGACTGCCGTTCGCTTCGGAAATCGCGGGGAAGATGCACGCCTGCGGGCACGATGCCCATACGGCAATGCTGCTAGGCGCCGCCCGCGTGCTGGCGCTCGGCCGCGAAACGCTTGCGGGCACGGTCGTCCTGATTTTTCAACCCGCCGAGGAAGGGCCCGGCGGCGCGGCGCCGATGATCGAGCAAGGCGCACTCGACGACCCGAAGGTCGAAGCCATCGCCATGCTCCACGTCGACGCGCGTCTCCCAGCCGGTACGATCGGCATCACGCCGGGTGCGGTGAACGCTTCGACCGACGAACTCTACTTAACCGTACGCGGCAAGGGAGGCCACGGAGCATATCCGCACACCGCGGTCGATGCCATTCCAGCCGCCGCGGCCATGGTTCTCGCACTCCAAAACGTTGCGTCGCGCGAAACCGATCCGCTCGAAAGCGTCGTCGTCACGATCGGCACGATCGCAGGCGGTTATCGCAACAACGTCATCGCCGACGCCGTGGAAATGTCCGGCACGCTGCGCGCGTTCGTTCCGAACGTTCGCGAGGCATCGGAAACGCGCATCCGGCGCATCGTCGAGGGAATCGCACAGGCGTATAACGTGCGCGCGGAACTGCGCGTCGTCCGCGGATATCCGCCGGTCGTCAACGATGCGGCGCTTGCCGAAGACTTTGCGCGGTACGTGCGCGAACGCACGCCGGTACTCGTGCAGGCAATGCCGCCGACGATGGGCGGCGAGGACTTCGCGTACTTCGCGCAACGCGTACCCGGATTGCAAATTCGTTTGGGGATACGCGACGAGCGCAGCGGCGCCGTTCATCCGGGCCATAGTGCCGAGTTTCGCATCGACGAAAACGCGCTGCCGATCGGCGTCGAAACGCTGGTGGCATTTGCGATCGGCGTGGGCAGCAACGAAATCGGTGCATAGTCATTCACAACCGCTTGTGGATGAAATTCTAGAAGGTACGACATGTAGCGCGAAGAACGCTCGCACATGGCTATTGTGAGCGATCCGTACGATGCTTCGGGACGCCGGCCGCTGTACGCGGGTCTCGAGGTCGACAGCAGCGCCGAAGAGGCGTTCGCGCTTCTGTGTGCCGTCGAAAAATGGCCGGTGTGGCTCTCGTTCTTGCGCAGCGCGCGTTTGACCGAGCCGGGCACGCCGCTCGGCGTGGGCAGCGAAGTCATCGTTCGCTCGTCACTTCCCGGCGAAGAAGAGCAGCTGTACGAAGTCGATGCCTTCATGTCGAACTACCACCTCTCGCTGGTGGGAGCGTACTCGGTGCGGCGCCGGCTGGACTTTCGCATCGAACGCCGCACGACGCGCGCTCGGGTCCACGTTCGGCTCACGTATCCGGCCTACCACGGCCGCCTCGGCGCCCTGATGGATGGCTGGCGCCACGGCCGCAAGCTGGCGGCGGCCCTCGACGATGCGTTGGTGCTCTTCAAGGGCCTCGTCGAGTACCGCCGCGACGATGCCGTCTTGGCCGACCTGTAGCTGGTCACCATTTTTGGCAGTCGTTGACCTAGAGTGCTAATTCCGGGTAGGATTCGGTAAGCATGCCGCTGTACGACTACAAATGTGCGCAGTGCGGGAAGGTCGCCGAGGTTCGTCACGGCTTCAACGAGAGCTACGACGCGCGGTGCTCCGCCTGCGGCGGAAATCTCGCCCGCGTCTTCAATGCGGCTCCGATCGTCTTCAAAGGATCGGGGTTCTACGTGACCGATTCGCGGAAGGCCGCGGCCGCCGCCAAATCATCCTCCCCCGAGGGCGCCGCGAAAGACGCACCGGCCGCCGATAAGCCGGTCGCTTCGAAGCCCGACGCCCCGAAAGCCGAGCCGAGCGCGCCTTCGGGCGAAGCCAAGCCGGCGACCCCCAAAGCCGCCGACTCGGCGGCGTAGACGGTGTTCTGGCTGATCCCGGCGCTTGCTGCGGTGCTGGCGGTCGTCGCCGGGCTGATTGGCGCTGGAGCCGCGGAACGGTCGTGGTCGCGGCTGCAAGACCACGCGCGTCGACTGACGGCAGCGCCGCAGGTCGCCCTGCTCCGCTCGGATCGCCTGCAGTTGTCGCTCGCGCGCATTCGTCGCGATGGCGAGGATGTAAAGCCGCTGCTCGATCGGCTTGGTGCGGCGCTGAGCGCGATCCGTCAGGGGATGGACACGCTGCGCCTTCGCGAGGCGGTGATTGCCCTTCGCCTTGCCCGGGTGGCTCTGGGGTCTCTGCGAACCCTCCTCTAGGCGACTAGACTCCGTGGCGAACGCCTTCCAGCGTCGAAACGAACGCCGGAAAGCTGACGTCGATGCTCGCATCGCTGTCGATCGCAATCGGGCCGGCGGCGCAGGCAAGGACCGCGGCCGCCATGGCGATGCGGTGATCCCCCTCGGTTTCCACTGCTTGGCGCCCCGCGGCCGGCGTGCCGCCGAAAATCGCGAGGCCGGCGCGCTGCGCCGAGACCCGGATTCCCACCGCGTCGAGGAGCCGTTGGATGCCTTCGATTCGGTCGGATTCTTTGGAACGCAACGCGCCGACGCCCTCAATTCGCGTTTCTCCGCGTGCAAACGCCGCGGCGATGGCCAGGAGTGGAATCTCGTCGATCGCCCGCAGCGCCAGCTCGGGACCGATCACCGTCGGCCGAAGCGTTGCATACTCGACCGCAACGTCAGCCACCGGCTCCCCGGCGACGGTCCGTGCATTGCGTAACTCGATGTGCGCGCCCATTTGCAGTAGTGCATCGCAGAGCCCGGTGCGCGTCGGATTGACGCCGACGTCGCGGACGACGATCGAACTCGCCGGCGTGATGGCCACAGCGGTGATGAAGAAGGCCGCCGACGAGAAATCGCCGGCAATGGGGAGCGGCCCCCCACGAAGCGGCCGGGGATGGAATTCGACCTGGCGCTCGTTCCAAGCGACGTCGGCTCCGAGGTGGTGAAACAGCCGCTCGGTGTGATCGCGCGATCCGCGGTCGCCCCGCACCGTTATTGCGACGCCGGCGAACGCCGCCGCGAAGAGCAGCGCCGACTTCACTTGTGCCGACGGCGCGAGAAGGATGAAGTTTCGCGTTTGAATCGCCGGCGTTCCCGACAGCGTCATCGGCAGGCGGCCTTCGGTGGTTTCGATCTTCGCGCCGAAGGCTCGGAGCTGGGCCGCGACCGGCTCCATCGGGCGGCGGCTCAGCGACGCATCGCCGGCGAAACGCGCCCGAACGTTTGCACCGGCGCAGGCGCCGAGCAGCATGCGCGCCGTCGAACCGGAATTCATGCAGTCGAGCGGCGCGACCGACTCACGGAGGCGGGCACCCCGTACGACGAGATCCGCCTCGTCGCGTTCGATCGTGACGCCCAGTGCCATGAGCGCCTCGACCGTGGCGCGTACGTCGCTCCCGGGATTGAGATTCGAAATGTACGTGGGCTGCCGGGTGCATGCCGCCGCAATGAGCGCACGGTGCGAGATGGACTTGTCGCCGGGTACCGCCAACTCGCCGCGTAACGGACCGGAAGCAAACGTGGGACCGCCGCGCATCGTCATGGTTTACGGGGTCGGGCGCGCAACTTCCCTCGATGCGAATTTTCTCAAGAAATCAAGGTAAAGTTTCGCGAATTCCGTAGGAAATCGGCGTCTGAAGCGGTAGTCTGCCTCTCGCAGTGCTTTGCTCTCACACGGAAAGGTACGGATGAACAAGGTAGATTTGACCAGGTTGGCGATGGATCGGTTCGAGATGTCGCGCAAGGATGCCGTCGCACTGATCGACGGAGTCTTTGAAGACATTCAGGCTGCGGTCATCAGTGGCGAACCGGTGAAGATTCCGGGATTCGGACAGTTTAAGGTTCGCGACCGCGCGGCGCGTATGGCGCGCAATCCCGCGACCGGCGAGCAAGTCAAAGTCCCGGCGAAGCGCGTCTTTAAGTTCTTGGCGGCGAAGGCGCTCAAAGAAGCGGTGATGGCCAAGCGAGGCGCGCGTGCGTCGTCGGCACGCAAGGCGAAGAAGTCTCCGGCGCGGGCTAAACCCGTGGCCAAGAAGGCAGCTCCGCGCAAAGCCGCCGCGAAGAAATCGACCAGCCGCAAGCGCAGGTAAACGCGCGCCCTCGAAAACAAAACTCCCGGCGTCGCACGAGTGTGGGTGCGGCGCCGTTTCTTTTTGTTCGAGCGCGCTGCCGGCGCGAAATCAAATGACGTCGTTGAGCCGCAAGTCGACGACGACCTGCGCGCCGCCGCGCGCAATCACCAGATGCAGGACGGTGCCGACCTGAGCGTGGGCCAGCACCCACCATTGCTGCGTGTCGACCGCACGCGCAGCCACACCATTGACGGCGGTAATTCGATCGCCGTTCCGAAGGCCGGCCGCAGCGGCTGGGCCCCCGGGAAGAACGCCCGAAACGGTAAAGGCGGTCGCATCATTTTTGTCGGCGCTCATGCCGGTGCGATCGTAGGTTTGGGCCGCGGTCGGATCGGAAGTGCGGGCGGGCTGTAGCGCGAGCGTTCGATGCGCGTAGTCGAAGGTAACCGCGTCGAAGTTTCTCAGAACGTCGATACCGATGACGCCGGCATAGGCGTGTGATGCGAGCGTTCCGCCGGTGTCGGTCGAGAGTTGCATCACCGGTTCGGTGACGATGTTCGAGCCGATCGTCAGCGACGTCGCCCGCGCCAGCTGCGCGTAGGTTTCACCGCCCAGCCCTTGGCCGGTCGCGCCGGCCTCGGTCGCGCGATAGGTGCGCGTGATTCGGTGGGCGGCGACGAACGGGCTGGTCAGCGCAAGCCCAAACGATGATCCGGTGTCGACCAGGAACGTACCGGAAATTCCGTCGAGCGTTGCGGTTATCGTCGGCGTCGTGTCGCTGAAGGATATTGGAATCTTCGAGTTGCGCTCGTCCGGCCCGCTCGACACTGGGTTGAACGTAACTTGACTCTTGACGAAATCGATCGTGGCCGTATAGTCCTCGAGAAGCTCGTAGCCCAGGTCGACTTCCACCGGCTGCGGCCCGCCGTTGGTGAGTTCGTACGGCAACGCCAAGATCAGGAAGGGTTGATCGCGCAACGTTACGCCGTCTACGGCGACTTCGTGGACGTGCGTCTGCGAGACGCTCACGCGAGCCGCTCCCATGCCGCCGGCGCTGGTCTTGGGCTTGCCGGCGAGGCCGAGGCGCTGTGCCAGTTCCGGCGTCATGACGTTACGCCCGCCGGTGTCGAGAATCGCCGCCGTCTTAATGCCGTTGATTCGAACGCTGATGATGATGTTATCGGCAACCAGAGCAAAGGGCACCGTCGTGCCGGTATCGCCGGACGCCGCGGCGTGCACCTGCAAGCATACGCCGAGCATCGCAATGCAAAGCAAAACCGCTAACCGCATTTTGCTCCCTGCTTCGAGCGATCGGCAGCGCAGGCCTCGGAAGGGCGCTTGCTAGACGAAGTCGCGGAGCGTGACGGCGACCGTCCGCTGCGTACCGTCCTTGGTCGTAACCCCGAGGCGAACGACGGTGCCGGCGGGCTGGTAGAACGTGGCGCGTACGCCCTCGAGCGACATCATTTCCGTTGGCGCTCCGTCGATTGTTGAGATGACGTCACCGGGAGCGATTCCGGCGTCCGCACCCGGGGTGCCCGGGCGTGCGTCGACGACGGTGATCTTTCCGCCTTTGTTAATCAAAAAGAGCCCAACCCGTTCGTACCGGTCGGGATCGTTGAAGGTCGGGTTCGGAACGAGCGCCATGGTTTGCTTGCCGTAGTCGAACGTGATGTCGAATCGGCGCAGCAGGTTACCACCGATGTTCGCGGCAATGAACGGCGCCGCAAGCGCGCCCTGCGTTTGCGTGGTATAGTCGGCGACGAGATCGTTGAGCTGCATGCCACCGATCTCAAACTCGCGCAGGCGGCCGAGTCTTCCCAATGCGGGCCCTCCGAAGCCAAACCCATTGACGCCGATCTCCGAGAGCTTTGCCGGTCGGACTTCAGGATGCGCCGCGAGGTATGGACCGAAAAGCGTGAGGGTATCTCGCGCGCCCGTATCGATCGTGCATTCCGAAGGAATTCCGTCGATCTTGCAGTCGATTTGCGGCTGCGTTCCATAGAAGACGAAAGGAATCGCGTGCGCGTTCGCCTGCGGCGTCGCGCGATCGGGTAGCGTCAGGACGACTTGGTTTTCGGCGTAGTCGAAGCGCGTCAGGAAGCGCGCGAGCACTTCCCAGCCGATCAATCCGTCGACGTTCTTCCCGGTCGCCACCCCAAAGCCCATGCGCACCGGAGCCACCGCAAAGAGTTGATGTTTGAGGACGGCGTCGCCGACCTGCAGCGTGTCGACGTCGGCCAAGCTCGCGGTTTCCGTTCCCGAACCGGCTCCGCCGCCTTGAGCCGAACCTTTCCCGATCGCACCGATTGCTTGGGCGACCTCCGGGTCGATGACGTTTCCCCCACCGGTATCGAAGATGAACAGGTACGGACCCTTGCCGTTGAGCATCACGTTGAGGTACACGTGATTTTCGTGCAACGTGAACGGAATAGTCGACGTCGCGCCGTTCGCAATGGAAAAGTCGTGCACGCTCGACGCCGGCCGGCGCAGTTGCGGGCTGGCGTCGGCCGGATCGAGCACGACCTGCGTGACCTTGTCGACCGAAGTGTTGCCATCGGAGCCCGCGGCTTGCACGGCGAACGGAAAGAGCGCACCGCCGACGCGGCGATAACCGGAGAACGTCGTCGTCGTAACGAGTGGCCCGTTGGCCAAGACTTCGCGCCTCAATACGTGCGTATGCCGATCGAACCACAGATCCATCGGCAGTTTTGATTCCTCCGGAAGAACCGTTAACACGTCGTACGCGCGCCCGTCGTTGGCTTTCGTTCCAAGGAATTGCACGGCCGCGTCGTCCGCATCGGGTCGCCATAGCGCCATGCGCGCGACGTAGGCTGCGTCGATCTCCGCCGACCGGCCTGCGTCGCTTCCATCGTTCCACACCAAACCGGAGCGATCGCGATTCCAGGTGACGCTTCCGTCGAAGCCGTCGTCCTGTACCAGCGGCGGCACCGTGACGTACTCTGCAAAGCGTGGCCCGGCGAGGTCGATCCACTGGCTGCCCGTCCCGGAGAGGCCGACGAAGGATACGGCCGCGTCGATGTGGACCGCTCGGACGCCGTGCAGTGCCGAGATGCCCATTGCCGCCGCGGACTCGCGTATGACGACGCCCGCTTGCGCGTCAGGGTGCGCCGGCATCGCGGCAGTGGCCGCGAGAACCAGGCCGGGAACCAAAAGCGCCCGCCAAGCGTCGAGAATGCTCATGCTGCAGCTACGTCAACCGCCGAAAAATGTTTCGCCGGCGTCACCGTTCCGATTCCATTTTTCAACCCAGCGTTTCGGACGAGAGTTCTAGACCAACAACACTTGCCAATATTTTCAGAGCTAGGTGTACGATCTTTGTCGTCGAATGGCTCGATCTGCTGGGGCGGGATTCGTCAGAGCCTTTGGCTGCATTGGGTTTACGGAGGATGTCTTTTTGCAAGGCAACCCCGGGGCGAGATTCGATGATGTGAAGGGCGTGCTGTATGGCACGCCCGAGCCTCGCCGTGCATGCGACGCGGTAGGTACGGAACGGATAATACGCGGCATGACGGGCGATACCCCTGGATACGGTAAGACCTAGAATGGCCACTGGACAAGCCGACTTCTTTAAAAACAAGCCCATAGAGTTTCTAACGCTATTGGTAACCGTGCTCGGTGTACTGTTCGCCGCTCTGGGAGTTCACCTAAGGCCGGATTACGTCACCGGCGTACTCATCTGCACATACTTCGTGGCCGGGATCGCTCTTGTAGCGGCGTCCTATTTACTAGTCAGCTACACCTCGTCAGGCCAAAAGCGGCAGCCGATCGCTCGAGAAATTCTTGCCTTAGGACTCGTTTTTGTCGCGTGGCTGCTAACGTGGACGGCAACTTTTGAAGTTCACTACATGCAACCTGGACTGCCGTCCAGTTGGACCATCCTGCCATTCAGCTACGATATCACTGGTCTCTCCACGCAAGACACGCAACGGCAGCCCTTTCTTGCGGCCGATGGCTCCACAGTGATCCTGCGCGTGACCGGTACCGAGACCGACGTTCAATACACGGATCCTATTCCTCACTTTACAAGAGCTTATGAGGACACGCGGCCAGTTTCAGCACCACCGGTGCAATATGCAATCGAACTGGACGACGAACCAATACCGGGGGGGCCGTGGACTTTTGATCCCGAGGTCCCCAAACCGATCACGATTCCCAACCTGAGTCCATCGTCGTTCAGAGACGGCATGCATGTCTTGCGTGTGTACCCGATTCCCGGTCCCTACAAGATGCGGCTGACCCTGAACTGCATTATCGAAATTCAAAAAGCCCCTAATTAGTTCAACTCGTCATCTTTTTCAAGGAAGGCACGTCATGCATCGATTGCCGCTTTTTCTTGCCATGCTCATCACCGTAACCGTAGCTGCCACTCCGCCGTCACAAGCGTCATCTTCGAACTCACCGTCAGTTTATATTCCGCGCGGAACGGTGATGTTCGTGACGATTTACCAAGGATATCCGCGTTGGCGGAGCCGGCACGAGTAGCGAAGTCCATAAGGTCAAGTTTGAAGTCATTCAGGATGTGATCCTAAAAGGATATGTCGTAGCTAAGGCGGGCGATCTTGTCGAAGGCGAATACACCAACCAGAACAACATTACCAAACGCGTGTTTTCAACAAACGAGTCGCAAGAGGTCGCTTTAGATGTTGACGACATCGTGAATTTTTGCGGCGACACGATTCACCTTCAGTTCGAGCGGACATTCGTCGGCGGTGCGCGCGGCGGCTTTATGTCGTTCGGCGTACACGCGCACGATGCCGTGTTTGCCAAGGGTTCCGTCCTTAAGGCCCAGACGGATCGCCCGCAAAAGAACATTTGTGCCGAGGCAACCGTGGCAACACCGGGTCCAGTTCCTTCGCCTGTCGTCGTGTCTGATGAAGAGGCGCAAGCCGCAAGCGAGAGTCCTGGCCCGAGCTCGGCTGCTACTTCGCATCCTTAACCAGCGCGGAATCACGCACGGTCGTCGCCGGTTGTTCCCAGTTCGTGACGTTCACGCCCATCACGATGAGCCACAGCGTCAGCGATAGTTCGCCGATGCCGTCCAGGGCTAGCAAGAAGGGGTTCAGGGCGTTTCCGAGCGTGGGCGCGAGAAAGATCGCGAAACTGTTGGTCACGAAGGCCAAACCCGCGATCCCGACCAGCACGCCAAGCGTGCGCGGAAGGAAGGCCGACCGGAAAATGAGGTAGCCGAGCAAGGCTTCATAGCATCCAAAAAACACCAAGCAGATCAGGTAGCCCTGAGCGTGGAGCTTCAGAGAGAGTAAAGCCATCGCTTGCAACTGATCGATGTTATAAGGCGCTAAGTAGGGGGCGCCTTTCAAGATGAGCAACGGAGCCAAATGTCCGAGTGCAGCCACTCCCCCAATAGCTATCCCAACGAGGCTAAAAAATGCCGCGAGGAGGGAGAGTCTCCGGTTCACCGGCTTGAGCAGTTCGTATAACAGCAGCGTAACGACGATATACGCCGCGCCTGCGACGACGTCCGCAGCGAAACCCAAGCGATACAATCCCTCCGAGCTCAGGATATTGCGTGCCGTAGCCGCAGCGTCGCCGGAAACGACGACTCTCCCTCGGACGCCGATCTCTGCAAAGCCGCCGGCCAGGGCCGTGATCAAATAGAAGAGGCCGGCGAGCCTTGCCGTACGGCGTGGCGACGTATCGGCGCTTCGGTGCTCCATGTTGCTCTACCAATGCCCGCTCTAAACGGCGAGCCCTTTACCTTTACTTGCTGATCGCCGAACCAACGGCAATACTGAGAGTGATTGGCCCCATGCGCGCCACCATACCGCCGGCAGGGTAGTGAAAGAACTCGCAGTTGCTGTTTGTTTCGTCCGGCCCGACGACCTTCGAGCCTTCAATAAAGAACTGAACGACGCCGCCGGATCCGGTTAGCGGAGTAGTGCCAAACGTCGATCCGTCTGGCCTAACCTGATAAATCGCCGCGCCATTCTGATCTCCGACCGCCATGTGGCGACCGTCCCACTGAACGCCGCCGGGGACGCTGATGGGCTGGCTCAGAGTTTTGGCTATGATTGTCGTGGGATTGGTGTGCTTTATTTCGCCGTACTGGAAGACACTGGAATCATTGACGCCATCGAGCCAGAGATCGCCATTCTTGTCATAGCCGAGGAAATACACCCTCCCGAAGCTCTTGGAATAAACGATGGTTGGACTACCGGTGGCACCCGGGTACCACGCAACGCTACCTGGACCGGCGACGACACTGTAGATGTTTGAAACGGCGAGATCGCCATTTGTGCTGACGGCGCATCCAACCGGATATTGGCCAGGGTCGGACAGGGTCTTGATTGGCTTGCTGCCGCCGTGAGCGTACTCAAGAATATTCTCCCCCGCACTATTCGCAATATACACGTCACCTTTGCGGTCGACGCACTCGCCTTGCGGCCCGTTGAAGCCGGTTAGCGTTCCCGCCATAGTAAGCGATGGATAATTATAGACATAAACGTCATTCGTGCCGTAGTCCGACAGGTATAGGAGTTTTTGCGATGCGGGATGCAGCCACGATTTGCCAAGATCGGGGTGCAGGGCGATGGCAGCACCGCGCTGGGCTGCGAGTGGGACGGCGCTCTGCTGCATCGAGCCGGAGGGAGCAAGTCGCGAAGCACCACTGTTACAGCCGACAAGTGCGGCAGCGGCAGATCCGACGAAGAGGACGGAAACCGCGGCGTGCATCAGGGCGCCCTTCTTAATAATCATGCTCCTAATCGTACTCCCGACTGCCCTGACAAGCAAGCGATCACTCTTCCCCCAAGTCCGAGCGGAGCGTCGCGCTCAGCGAGCGCAGTCCAAAGACCGCGCGGAGGGCAAGTTTCTAGCGTATCGCCGCAACGACGCTTGCCGGCAATGCGAAGACGTGAGCGTCGCCGCCGAATGTGCTCGTTCGCATCGGATTAAACGGGCCCGGATGGTTCGCATTGAAACTCGCCGTTGTTGGGTAGATAGCAACCATGAGTACGGCCGTTAACCCAACGAATTACGATATGATTCCCACCTTTGTGCCCGAAGCAAAAGGCATTGTCTTTGCGGTCATCGAGACGCCCGCCGGCATTCGCCACAAGTTCGCGTTTGAGCCGAAGTATGGCATCATGCTCCTGAAGATGACGTTGGCCGAAGGCCTCATGTGGCCCTACGATTACGGCTTCACGCCGCAAACACTCGGGGATGATGGCGATCCGGTCGACATATTGGTGCTCAACGATGCGCCGACGTTTTCGGGCTGTCTGCTCGAGGTTCGGGTCATCGGCGGCATTCTGCTGAAGAAAAATGGGGTAACGAACAATCGCCTCATCGCCTGTCCGCGGCGGCACAAAGGGGTCGCGCTCAAGACGGACCAGTATGATGAACTCGACGACATTCCCAAGGAGACATTAAAGGGCATCGAGCATTTTCTCGTCGAGTATTCCGAAGAAGAAGGCAACAAGATAACGCTCGAGGGCCAATGCTCCCGCAAGGATGCCTACAAGTTAATCGAACGCGCGCATAAAAAGTTCAAAAAGAAGCGCAAGTAAACCGTCCGTCCTAAGCGGGCACGGCGGCCAGATCGTAACGATCGAGGTTCATCACCTTTTCCCATGCGGCAATGAAATCACGGACGAAGTGATCGCCCTCGATGGCATATACTTCTGCGATGGCGCGCAGTTGCGAGTTCGACCCGAAGATGAGATCGCAGTTCGTGCCCGTCCACCGCACCTCGCCGGTGCCCCGATCGCGACCCTCGTACGTATAGTCGCCGCCGGCCGGCTGCCACTTCGTCGACGTGTCGAGCAGATTCACGAAGAAGTCGTTCGTCAACGTGCCCGGCCGCTTCGTGAACACGCCGTGTTTGGATCCACCGGCGTTTGCGCCGAGAACGCGCAGACCGCCGAGGAGGGCGGTCAACTCGGGAGCGCTGACCGTAAGCAGCTGCGCGCGGTCGACGAGCTGTTGCTGCGGCGAATGGTAGTGGTTGCTGCCGAGGTAGTTACGGAACCCGTCGGCAGTTGGCTCGAGCACGGCAAACGCGTGCGCATCGGTGGTTTCCTGGGTCGCATCGGTGCGGCCCGGCGCAAACCCGACTTTCACATCGTGACCGCCATCCCGAGCGGCCTTTTCGATCGCCGCGCCGCCGCCGAGGACGATGACGTCGGCCACCGACACCTTTTTTCCGCCGGATAGTGATGCGTTAAAGTCGGTCTGCACCTTCGCCAACGTCTGCAGCACCTTCGCTAACTCCGCAGGCTGATTGACGGTCCAGTCCTTCTGCGGCTCGAGGCGCACGCGCGCGCCGTTTGCACCGCCACGCTTGTCGGTGCCACGGAACGTGGAAGCCGACGCCCACGCGGTCGTGACCAACTGCGACGCGGTAAGGCCCGAGTCCAGAATCCGCTTTTTGAGCGCGTCGACGTCTTGCTCGTCGATCAACGTATGGTCGACCGCCGGCAGCGGGTCTTGCCAGATCTGCCGCTCTGCCGGTACTTCGGGACCGAGATACCGCGAGATCGGACCCATGTCGCGGTGCGTAAGCTTGTACCACGCCCTTGCGAAGGCGTCGGCGAACTCTTGCGGGTTCTCGTGGAAGCGTTTCGAAATCGGCCCGTAAACCGGATCGACCCTCAGTGAAAGGTCGGTCGTGAGCATCGTCGGCGCGTGTCGCTTCGACGGATCGTGCGCGTCGGGAACGCTGTCGGCGCCTGCGCCGTCCTTCGGCTTCCACTGATACGCGCCGGCGGGGCTCTGCGTCAGCTCCCACTCGAAGTTGAAGAGATTGTCGAAATACAGGTTGCTCCACTGCGTCGGCTTCTGCGTCCAAGCGCCCTCGAGCCCGCTGGTAATCGTGGCGTCCCCGTTGCCGTTGCCGTACGTATTGCGCCAACCGCGATTTTGTTCTTCGATGCCTGCGCCGGCCGGCCCAAAGCCGACGTACTGCTTCGGATCGGCGGCGCCGTGCGTTTTGCCGAACGTGTGTCCGCCCGCGATGAGTGCTACCGTCTCCTCGTCGTTCATCGCCATGCGGGCGAACGTCTCGCGAATATCGTGCGCCGCGGCAATCGGGTCGGGCTTGCCGTTCGGGCCTTCCGGATTCACGTAAATCAGGCCCATCTGCACGGCCGCAAGCGGATTGTCGAGGTCGCGGTCGCCGGTGTAGCGCTTGTCCTCGAGCCACACGTCTTCGGGACCCCAGTAGGTGATTTCGTCGGGTTCCCACGCGTCGATGCGGCCACCGGCGAACCCGAACGTCTTGAAGCCCATCGATTCCAACGCGCAGTTTCCGGCCAGCACCATCAGATCGGCCCACGAGATTTTGCGGCCGTACTTTTGTTTGATCGGCCAGAGCAAGTGGCGCGCCTTATCCAGGTTCGCATTATCCGGCCAACTGTTCAGCGGTTCGAAGCGCTGCTGGCCCGAGCCGGCACCGCCGCGGCCGTCACCGATGCGGTACGTCCCCGCGCTGTGCCACGCCATGCGAATGAACAGCGGACCGTAGTGCCCGTAGTCGGCGGGCCACCACTCCTGCGACGTCGTCATCAATGCGAAGATGTCGGCTTTCACCGCTGCGAGATCGAGGCTGTTGAACTCACGTGCGTAGTCGAAGTCGCGGCCCATCGGGTCGGAGAGCGCCGACGGCCGGTGCAGCACCGACAAATCCAACAACTCGGGGAACCAGTCGATGTTCACCCGCGGCCGCAGCGGTACGTGCTTTACGGGACAGCCTTGATCGGCATCCGACAGCTCGGCAATCGTGTTTTCCATCTCGTGCTAGTTCTCCGATTCCGGTGAAAGGTGGGAAGGGAAGGCTTGACTAACCTTAGTGAAAGTGACTACCATTCTCAGTATTGCTTAGAGTAGCGCCGCGCGCGTCCGGAGTCAATAGGCTAAATATGGCATCGTCCGTGCAGCCGTCCCTGCCGAAAAACTATCGTCTGATCCGCGACATCGTCGAAGAGAGCGGGATCGGCCGCCATCTCACGCCCTCGGAGATCTACGCAAAAGCGTGCAGGCGGCGGCCGGGCATCGGATTCTCGACCGTCTATCGCGGCCTCGAGCGTTTGCGCGATCTCGGTTTGGTGTCGGAGGTATACGTGCCGGGCGGCGACGCGGCGACCTACGAGCCCTCGGGCCCGCACCACGCGCACTTTCGCTGCAGCGAGTGCGGCGAAATCGAAGACGTCGAATACGCAATTCCGCCGCGCACCATTAAGGCGCTCGCGCTGCAGCACGGTTTTGAAATCGACGGCGAGCGCGTGACCTTCGAAGGCCGCTGCGCGTCGTGCGGGCGCACCAGCGCCCGGCGCTAACGCTCGAACGGAGTTCAAATGGCAAGTGACCGGCCCCATTTGGGACCGGTCACTTATCTATTTGACGTCGGCTACGGAAGCCGGTTCAAGGAGTGAGCATGGGCAAGGCGCTTCGTAGCTGCTCCTCTGCCCGCAGATCGCTGAGCGTCTCGCGTCCGACGAGGGTGATCGTCCCGGTGGTGTAGGCTTTGCCGCCCTTGAGCTTCAGCGTCATCTTACCGGACCCGCCTTTACTCGAGAGCTTCGAGATGACGAGCGAAGCGATCGGTCCTTCCTCGACGTTCTTGCTGTTGTATTGGAACGTCGCCAGGTTTGGAGAGCCGAACGTCTCTCCGCTGAACTTGAGATCCCTCAGCGGTTTGCCGTCGGTCGTCGTAAACAAGCTCGCGCAACCGTTCTGCTTGTTCGCGGTCGAGAACGTGCCCCAGTAATAGTAGATCGACTGCGGCTTCGGGGTCGGCGTCGGCTTCGGGGTGGGCGTCGGTTTCGGGGTGGGCGTGGGCTTCGGCGTCGGCGTCGGCTTGGGCGTCGGCGTCGGCTTCGTATAGCTCGTCAAGACCCACAGAGACTCGTCCTGCTGTGACGTTTGCGCCGTAAACGTCGTGCCTTTGACGTTTCCGACTGCGAAGTAACTCAAATACTTTCCGGGGACCTTGCGTTTCGGCGCGGTGCACGTCGGCGACGCCGCCGACGCGAGTTCCGGCGACGAATCCCCCGGCGAAACGCCCGGTGCGTAGCTTCCCGTACCCACGCCGTGACACGCCACGAGCATTGCCGCCACGAAAAGGGCAACTCCGGCGATGACTGGAGACCGATTGCTCACGATTCGAATCCCTTCCAAATAAGCGCTGGCCGCCTCTTTGAGGTCGGGAGGCCGCACTCTTCTTTTTGAAGGAACGCCGTGGATTACGTCGCGAGCAGAGGGTTGGTTGCGTAAGTGCCATCCAACAGGTTCTTCGCTTGCTCGGCACCGGTGACGGGCAAATCGGACCGGTCCAAGAGACCCACCTGGACGAGCAGACACGCCTGATCCCAATAAATGTGCTCGTGCGCGACCTTACCGTCGCGAAACTTTACGACGACGACGACCGGCAGTGACACCCGTTTTTCCGGTTGGGAGTACGCCCGGAAGGAGCGCGTCGATGACTGCGTCGTGGGTGAAGTGCATGACGAGCTCGTCGACGAGTTGATCTTCGCCGATCGTCCGCGAGAGGTGCGTCGTGGCCGTGTCCTTCGGCCACTTGGTCACGAAGTGGTCGCGATAGAACGCGAAAATCTCGTCCCTCCCGTTACCGCCGGCCATCGTGGGCACGTGGTACAGGTGCGGGCTCTCGCTCATCGTCATCATCGTTGCCGCCGCGTCGTGCAGTTCGAACTCGGCGCGCAGGTGCTCGTCGAACACCGCTGCAAGATCCGGCAAACGGTCGCTCGAATCGCCTTTCATATTGCTCATCCTTGATAATTCATAGATCGATGCAGTAAAACACTTCGGGATCGCCCGGATCCAGATCGACCTCGCCACAAACGCGATAGCCACGCTCCTCGTGAAAATGTTGCATTCGCACGTTACTGCGGTTCGTCGATGAATACAATCGCGTTCCCTTGCACGCTCGTTCGGTGTGAGCAACCAAGAGGCTTCCAATCCCTCCGGCTCGGTGCGCCGGATCGACGACGACGAGCCAGATGAGCGGGCGCGAAAAGAACTCACGATTCCAGGCGTTGAAACCGACGATCCCGGCTGCATCGTAGGCAACGTCGATGGAGTTGCGCGCGAGCATTCGCTGCAGGAAATCGCTTTTCTCCCACGGTGTCGTGTTTGAGATCGCCAGGATGGCGGCGTAATCGGTCTGCGTCGCTGGTCGAACGCCGATGCCTAAGCGCTTACTCAACACTACGCTACCGTAGGTGCTGTGACCCCATTTGTGCGTTCCTACGATCCTGAATCCGCGCCGTACGTATGTGGCGATCAGATGATCGGCCCGGTCGGCAGTGTCGCAGGCGAACTCAATGTTACCCTCAGCGATAGCGCGCTCTTCAGCCTTTGCGAGCAACCGCGATCCGATTCCCAGTCTCTGCAACGACGGGTCGACGGCGAACTGACCAAAATAACAAACGCCGTTGCGATGATACCATGCCGGCGCGTTCTCGTGTCGTGGGTCCTTGTAATAACAAATGGTCCCTACGAGGTCGCCGTTCTTCTTCGCAACCCAGCACGCCGATGCGGCGCGAACGCGCTGACGCGTCGTCTCTATGCCTTGGTCGACCGCTACGTAATTCAGACCCATATCGCCGAGTGGGCGATACGCAGCGTTTAGCAGGTTCGTGAGGTCTTCGAAGGAATCGCGCCGTTCGTCGAATGGGGCGAGCTCAATGTCAGCCGGAGCGTCGCCTCGCGTCTTAACCACAGTGCAGTTGGGCACGGCGCTGGACGGATTTAGCGAGGGCTAACCGGCTCTTTGCGAGCCGCCCCTCCAGAGGCGCAGCATCACGTAAAACAGGAACGCGGTGCTGATCCCGAAGAGCAGCATTCCGTCGCCGGCTTCGGTCGCGCCCAGCATGCGCCAATGCTGAGCCAGATCGAATCCAGCCGCGCCGCGCGTCGTCATTGCGGCGACCGAATAAAGCTCCGCATCGGCGGCAGATGGTAGCGCGCCGAGGTATACGTAGACGATCGCCCACACCATGGATTCGACGGCGTGAAGAACCGCAAGCGACAACGCGACCCCAATGATAACGACAATCGTCACCGACGTGCCCTGGATATAGGCCAGCCCTCGCTGCAGAAATTTGGGCCGGAGCTTTTCGAGTGCCTTCGCGATCAACACTACCCCAATTACGTGAATTGCGATGGTAAGCGCTACGAGCGCCAGACTCCAGGCCCAACTCGCGTTCCATGTGCTCCAACTATACATTATCGTACGTTACTTTAGCCTCTTAACGACGGGCGCCCCCTGCAGCTCGGCTCCGGTGCGCATTCGGCGCCGGCTAAGGTTTGCGCTGATGAATGACGAATCCACCCTATTGCGACCATGGCGGATTCCTGGGGTTGACATTGAGCCCCTCAATCCGGTTGGGCATCCCACTTGCGAATGCTAAAGGGAGGATCTCGAGTGTTGTCACCCACAGCTCGCGCGGCTTTGTTTGCCGCCGTTTTTGCATTTGCCGCGTGCAATTCCGCCAGGGTAACCCCGTCGGCCGTTCCACAAGCCGAGCAGGCCAGTCTTCGGCGTGCCGACTCAGAGCCGACGCTTTACGTACTCAACCGAGAGGCGGGGAAAACGCCAGGTTGGGTTGGCGTGTATTCCGACGCGGGCGCAACGTTCGTTGGTAAAGTCGGCACGATCAAAAACGAGACGTCGCAAGATTACAACTACGCGACGCTTACCGCGGATAACTCGGGACATCTGTATTTGTACCAAGCGACGGTCGTCGGCCAGCTGCTTTCGTATGCCAACTATGGGGCGACGCCACTGCAAACGCTTCAGCAGCGCCACCCATTCGATCTGTTGACGCTCGACGCGTTCGGTAACCTGTTTGCAGGATGCGGCGACCAAGAGTCGCGCGTCTGCGAATTTCGGTCCAAGGGTAGTGGCGAGCTGGGCACGCAGCCGTCGCGCAAAATTCTCTCGGATGGCGCGCACCCGTTTTTTCTAGCCGTCGATCCCAAAGGCGATTTGGGGGTGAGCGGCGGGGCCGGAGGATTCTTCGCCTACGCTCCTCACACAACGAAGGCCTATTGGACGTTGTACGGGTCGAATACGGTATTTCTATCGGACGCGTTCGATACATCGGGTAAGTTGTACATCGTTGAGGCGCCGCGAACCGGAAGTGGGCCGATCGGGGTATACGTTTACGCTGCTCGTGGTTCCAATCCGAAGTACAAGATCACCAACGGCGCATACGCGCCGGGCCAGTTGGCTTTCGACAGCTCCGGCAATCTGTACGTTTTGAATTTTTGCACGTATGGTTGCGGAAAGATAAAGAACAGCGTTTCGATCTACGCGCCGGGTGCTACGAGGCCGACGTCGGTTCTGCAGCCGCCTTCCGGCGCCACTTTCAACGGCATCGGCGTTAGCAGCGCAGGCTATCTCGCCGTCATCGAAAACGAAACCAGCGGTAGCGGCGGTCCCGTCGTTGTGTACGCGCCTGGAACGACCGTGCCCAGCGTCACGATATCCACCGGCTTGCAAAGACCAGATGAAGTGGCTTTCGGAAACTAAGGAGGATCATACCAGAATCAACTTACCGGCCTGCTAACCGTCCTGGAGCGAGTAGAGGATCCGCAATTCAATGAATGGGTGGATGGGGCAAGGGAACTGCTCAGATCACGGATGCCTGATCCCGCCTACCGGCGTACGCTCCTGGACGGAACGTTTGAGCGAGGAAACAACCCGTGGCTAAATCTCTCGAACTCGTATGATTGGGTCGGTAGCCTGGTGAAGCACAAGCTCATCCCGGCGGAGTCTTTGCTCGATGTCTATGCGGGCAGGATCATCGACGCATGGGAGATTGTCGAGGGCGTTGTACCGCTGGTACGCAAGCGCGGAGGCTCGGCCGTGTGGGAGAATTTTGAATATCTGGCTGTCCGAGCGCGCAACTGGAACGCGCAACATCCGAATGGAACCTATCCTAAAGGTGTGCCAAGGTTGCAGATTGATGCTACGTGGCCAGAACTCGCGTAGACGACGAGCTCTCGGGGCTGGACGGGAAGTTTCAGCGGTATTGCGGGCATAGAGGAAGACCCCCGAAACGGCGCCACCCCCTCCTCGCGCGCGGCTCGTGCAAACGTTGCATTCGCGTTTGCAAAAAACTGCGAAGCGTCGAAAGCGCTGGGGCTGTCTGCGCGAGGTTGGCGAAATCTCGTCAAGAGCGTCTCGCAGCCTCGCAGTACAACGTAGTAAACAATACGGGAGCGTTTTTTCGGTAGCACCTAAAAAGCGAAGATATCGTCCTGAAATTCTAACAAACTAAAATACGGCAGTCTTGCTCGCTCTCTTAGCAGGGCTGCCTCAGGATTTGCGCCCTCGATTGTACCCGCATAAGATGTCGTGTTATAGAGCGTTCCTTTAAAGTCGAGCAGCGGTGCAACAGTGCACCGCCGCCAACGCCGATGCAGGAACAACTTTGCCAGCAGGCTAAGGCCTTCGCCAGCTCCCACGATCAGAGAGGGATCTCATGCGCACGGCGTTGGCTTTTCTTGCGATCGGAATCGGTGTGTTTGCCTCGACCGCTTGCGCTCCGATGGTCTCGACCTCAGCGGGTTCATCCGAGGCTGAACCGTCGCTACTCAGTTCAAACGCGGTTCCTAAACCATCAGCTACTGTGCTAAGACAGCCCAGTTTCGGGCCGAAGCCGCGCGGTTGGCTACGTGCGGGAAGTCATACGGGATCACTCATCTACGTCGCCGCCGCCCGCGACGAGGTATTAATCTTCCCGGAGAGTGGTTTCAACCCCGCACCAATTGGAGCAATCACCGACCAGGTGAGTCTCCCATACGGGCTGTTCGTGGACCGGAACCGGAATCTGTATGTCGCCAATTCCCATACAATAACGGCGTATCACCCAGGCGCCATAAGTCCCTACATTGTTTACAGCGATCTCGACGGGCCGATGTACATCGTTAAAGATCACGCCGACAGGCTCTATGCCGCTAACCATAATGGAACCGTTTCGGAATATCTTCCGGGGCACACCATACCAGATCGTACGTTGCAAACCCCCGGGGTGGAAGCCGACGGAATAAACGTAGACGATGCGAGTAACCTCTACGTCGCATATCGTGACGCATCGGGGCTGGGCAGCATTAAAGAGTTCCGCGCAGACTCTAGAAACGGCCGTATTCTAGGCATGCGGCTTAACCAGCCACAAGGCCTACAGCTCGATCATTCTGGAAACATCCTCGTAGCAGAAACGGGCGGCAAACATGTTGTGGATGTATTTCCGCCTGGAAAGAAGTCGCCGTCCCAGGTCGTGAAGGCCGCCTTTGGTGTTACCCAAATCGTTCTTCGTGAAGCGAACGAGCAAATGTACGTTTCGAATTACAATAACGATTACGTCTACATCAGCCCCTATCCTCCGGGCAAGTTCAGAGTGAAAATCGAGACCAATTCGTATGGTGTTCAGGGCATGGCGCTTAGTAACGAACAGCCGTAAGGATAAGACCTGATCAGCCGATTCGACAATTGCGCAAGCTAAGCGTTGCAGCATTCTGCCAAGCGACGTCGGAGGGATCGCCGCGCCGAGGAGTAGGCGGTGGCGCATAGCTTCCGCGGCGGGAACATCGGCGCCGGGGACGTTTTGGAAGAGGAAGTCCGGCGTGCGGTTCTCTTGTACGACGATCATGGCGCTTCGGACGATTGAATCGCCCTAGGTCAAACGGTATTGGCCGTTACGGTCCAAATGCCATCGCCCGCGGATTTAACAGGCCTTGATCGATCGTCTCCGACGCCGAATTGCTGTGCGGTGCGTAGACCGTAACGGTGTTATTGTCGTAGTTTCCGACGTAGAGGTTGCCGGCGCCGTCAAACGCGAGCGCGGTTGGAAAGTCAACGCCTTGCGAGATCGTCTGGTGTAACGCTCCGCTGTGATGGGTGTAAACAGTTACCGTGTTCGCCTCACTGTTTGCCACGTAGAGGCTACCGGAATGACTAAGCGCGAGCGCAAGCGGAGCGTCCACGCCCCGTGAAATCGTCCGGAGTACCGACGTGCTGCCGGGTCCGTATTCAGTTACGGTATTGGCCAGAGAGTTAGCAACGTAAAGGTTGCCGGAGGTATCCAGAATCAGTGCAGTTGGCTGGTCGATACCCTGAGAAATCGTTCGCAGAACAGTCCCGCTACCCGGAGCGTAGACAGTCACAGTGCTAATGTTGGCGACGTAGAGATTGCCAGAAGTGTCGAACGCGAGCGCCTCCGGAAGACTGACACCTTGCGAGATCGTCCTCAGTACGGTGTTACTACCTGGAGCAAAGACCGTCACAGTGCTCTGAGGGCGCCTCGGATTGGCGACGTATAGGTTGCCTGACGCGTCAATCGCTAGTGCCGTGGGCTTATAGACGCCCTTACTAATTCTCAGTACCGGCGACGTTCCGCCCGGGCCGTAGACCGTCACCGACCCTCGCTTCGCGAAGTTTGCGACGTAGAGGTCGCCGGAAGAATTGAGTGCGACTGAGTCAGGTTCAGTAACGCCTTGCGAGAGTGTCCGAACGGGCGCACCGCCAGTCTTGGCATAGGCCGTTACGTTGAAGCCGTGATAGTTCGCTACGTAGAGGTGAGCGGAAGTCGCGCCCAGGCGCGCTGACGATGCGATGCCAGCGGAAGCCGGAGCCATCGAAATCGGCGTTGGCAGCGAATTATTATTACCGCCGCATGCCGCCAGGAAAGCGGCGCTGATAGACACAGCGACGAGGCCAGACAAAGTCTTCATTTACTACGTTCTCCAAGCAAAAAAGCGAGCTCAGTTTGTTCGGCTGCGGCTGCTAACTCCCTCCCAACTCGATTTGGATCTTACTATTGTAGCACGTTGAAAGCGCAAGGTCTGAAGTCGAATCGTTACCGTCTGAAGCGTTGTTGGCTCATGATTAAGTGACACGGTCCACCTACCAAAGACGGCGGTTAGCTATTAAGCATGGAGTTGACCCGAACGGCACGCTGCAGCCACCATACAAGGCAGACGGCACATAGCGATGCCGGGGCGCTTTTTCTTTCCCGCAGCTTCGACCATTCGAATCGGCGTGAAGGCGCACTCGATGTTTCTGTGACGTTATGTGTGCGTTAGCTGGCCTTTGACTAATAAGGCATGACTCAATCGGAAGTTCCGAAGCCCTGATGTAGTTATCGCTCGTTTGGATTGCCCCACTCCGGGATTGACGGGTGTCCCGTGCCAGGCGCATAGTAAGTGCGGACGAACCCTCGGGTGCGTTGCGTTATCTTTCGAGCGTTAGGAAGCTTTACAATGAACCCACCATCCGCAAACACTGTTTTTACAACGGGCCTCCTTCGCTATGGCCTGAGTCTTAGCGCGGCGGCCGCACTGCTCGGGGGCTGCGGCGGATCGCGACCGCTGCTTAGCGATTCACCGCAAGGATTCGCGTCGCAGCAATCGCTCGGGCAGCAGGCGTACAACATACTCCACGAATTCGGCGTCTCACCGGATGACGGTAAGAATCCATCGGCAGACCTTATCAACGTTAAAGGCACGCTGTATGGCACGACCCTTGGTGGAGGCTCTCATATCTATGGCACGGTGTTCAAGATCACGAAGACGGGCCAGGAAACCGTGCTGCATAGTTTCGGCGCGCCGGGCGATGGAGTAAATCCAGCAGCACGACTTCTCAACGTCAATGGTACGCTCTACGGCACGACCGCTAGCGGGGGCTCAAAGGGTGGTGGTACCGTTTTCAGCATCAAGCTAGACGGCACCGAAAAAATCATCTATGACTTCGACTCGACCTACGGTAAGCGAGACAACGGCTATGGTGCTGTGGCGGGTCTGATCGACGTCGATGGCACGCTCTACGGCACGACGGAGCATGGCGGCGTGGCCTACTGCGGTATGTTTCTTTCCTGCGGCACCGTGTTCAGCATCACAATGAGCGGCAAATACAAAGTGCTACATAGGTTCGGCCACGGATACGACGGCGCAAACCCTAAAGCAGCCCTGCTCGATGTCAACGGAACTCTCTACGGCACGACATCTAGCGGCGGTAGATACAACTACAACGGAACGGTTTTTAGCATCACGACGACCGGCCAATATCGAACCGTATACAATTTCGGGACAAGCCAAGGAGACGGCGGATATCCTGCGGCTGCTTTGATTAACGTAAACGGTACGCTCTACGGCACGGCGGCGGGCGAAGGTCGCAATGGTGCGGTGTTCAGCATTACGACGGATGGTACGGAGAAGACGATTTATAACTTTGCAGGAAGCAACGGCAGCAATCCAGTCGCGGACTTGGTCTACGTAAAAGGCGTGCTCTACGGCACGACTGCGATGGGCGGGAAGTATAACGTCGGCACGGTCTTCGGTGTTACAACCAGCGGCGAAGAGATTTTACTCCACAGCTTCCACGCCGGAGGTGGCGAAAATCCACAAGCGGGCCTGCTCGAAGTAGATGGCACACTGTACGGCACGACCTATGGAATAGTCAGGAACAACCACGGCAACGTATTCTCGCTGAAGCCTTAAAAGCGCGAGTCAACTATTTAAGGACCTTTGCCGCCAACCGACACGGCTTCGCGATCCGCGGAGCCGTGTTTGCGTTGCGACGGGCATGGATCGCCGACCGCAGAGCAAAACCGGAAGTTTGAGGGCCCTGATATGTTACCGAGCGGGCCGCGTTGAACGGTCCCTTAACCCGAAAGGGCGGGTCGGCACATCCCTAAAGGCCTTGGGCTTCGAGCCCGGACATAAGATCGATGGCCGACCCGATGATCGCTATCCCTGGAGATCGGACCGTATCTTAGGCCGCGTACGCCGCGAAGCCTGTATGCATCAGGGTGATCGTTCGGGATAGCTTGCCAGCAAGTGAGGTGTGCGTGGATATCCTGGGCATCGATGTCGGAAAGCACGAGATGCATGCGGTTCTGCTACAGGACGATCGCTCAACATCGAGGAGCTTTTCCAATTCAGCGGCGGGATTCAAGCAGCTACAGAGTTGGTTGCACAATCGCAAAGCCGAGAGAGTGCACGCGTGTCTTGAGGCGACCGGCGGTTGGAGCGAAGATCTGGCGCTCGCGCTGCACGAGGCCGGCCATGTCGTCAGTCTGGTCAACCCCATGCGCATCAAAGCATTCGCCAAAAGCGAGATGCTGCGGACAAAAACCGACCGCATCGACGCCGCGCTCATAGCGCGGTTCTGCCGCGCGCACGCGCCAGAGGCGTGGACGCCGCCGGCGCCGGAAATCCGCGCCCTACAAGGCTTAATTCGGCGGTACCAGAGCTTGGTCCAGATGCGGACGGAAGAACAGAATCGACTCCAAGCACCCATGATCGCTTCAGTGGTGGAGGCGTCGATTGAAGCGACGCTCGCTCATCTGGATCGCGAAATCACTCGGGTCGAGCGTGAAATCGACCAACTCTTCGACCGCTATCCGCCACTACGTCGACAGCGTGAGCTGCTTACGTCGATTCCTGGAATCGGGGAGACGACGGCGGCTCGCATCTTGGGGGAGATGCCGAACATCGCCGAGTTTCGCGATGTTAAAGCCGTCGCCGCATACGCTGGCCTTTCACCGCGCCAC
This sequence comes from Candidatus Tumulicola sp., assembly GCA_049585095.1. GTDB lineage: Bacteria > Vulcanimicrobiota > Vulcanimicrobiia > Vulcanimicrobiales > Vulcanimicrobiaceae > Tumulicola. Next base: position 349 of record JBAUZB010000036.1, on the reverse strand, counting down.
TACGAGTCCGGCTCGATTCGCTGGCCGAGTCGCATCGCCAAGACCGGCAATGCCAGTCTGCGCACCGCGCTCTACTTTCCGGCGATCTCGGCGATGCGCTACAATCCACTGCTTCGCCGTTTTGCCGACCGACTGCGAGAGCGCCGTAAGTCCAACATGATCATCATTACCGCTGTTATGCGTAAACTCTTGACCCTAGCCTACGGCGTGCTTAAATCGGGTCGATTCTTTGATCCAGCCTATGCGCGCCCTTGACAGCGAACACCGTATCTTATGTAGTATCCCTAGGCGAAATCTGTCGTCGTTATTAGACACTGAATCTCGATTGGCGCCGGCTAGGGGGCAGAAT
>JBAUZB010000035.1:0-26256 GCA_049585095.1 Candidatus Tumulicola sp. | reverse complement strand
TCGTAGTGCAGAATGCAGAGCGCCGGGTTGCAGGCGGCAAGGATCATCCGCCGTCCGGGGAGCGTGGTGTCGACGACTGCATCGGTGGCGTTCCAGTGGGCGCCGGGAGCCGCCAACGCCCAACCGGGCGATTTCGTTCCACCGGGCAGCGCGAATTCGCCACGCCGGATCGGCGCTGGAAGTGCGCCCAGCGCATCGACGCCACGAAGCCGGTCAAGCGATTGCAAAACCAGCGCCGGCGGGTGCACCGCCCCCGGCGCCGGCGACGACGCCGCCGGTGCGACCGCGGTCAGCATGCATATCGCGGATGCGAGCAGCAGATTCTTCACGACGTGGGGTTTCGACGAGTCAAGGGCTACCCTTGTGACGTGCGAGGGTCGAGCGACGCCAAGGCGAATGGCTCACGACCATCTAGACGGCTTCCCAGCCGTGCTGGCTTCTTAACTTCTGCTCTTACTTGGAGGTTTTCACGCGTGTCTCGCTTTCGGCACCGTTGGGCGTTCGTCGCCCTTACCGCCGTCGTAGCCTTAGGCTTCGCCGGCTGCTCCGCGAACCGGTCCCTTCCGCCGCTAACGGGCGCGCAAACCGGTAATACGCTCCGCGCGAATCACACCCGTCATGGAATCTCGTTGATCGCGCACCAGCCGCCGGTTGGAATGCAAATGGCATTCTTGATGACCGATGGCACCGTTCTCGCACAAAGCTATTCGGCCGACACCTGGTATCGTTACGCGCCCGACGCGACCGGCGGATATGCGGACGGGACTTGGACGCAAGTCGCCACGCTCCCGGCGGGGTACGCCCCGACCGCCTTTGCCTCCGCGGTGCTCGCCGACGGCCGGCTCGTCATCAGCGGCGGTGAGTACAATACGCCCGGGCAGTACGACCTCCAGTTGGTCAATCTGGGCGCGGTATACGATCCGAAAGCGAACACCTGGACGCCAATCGGGCATCCGAAGGGCTGGCGTTGGATCGGGGATTCTCCCGCCAGCGTGCTGGCCGACGGCCGCTTCTTCATGGGCCAAAAACTGACCAAGCAAGATGCCGTGCTGGATCCCACGTCGTTACAGTGGACCAAGGTGAGCAATGCCGGCAAATCCGATTTCAACGCCGAGGAGGGCTACACGCTCCTTCCCGACGGCTCGATCCTAACGGCCGACGTGAAGAATGCGCCGAAATCGGAGCGATACAACCCCGCGACCGGCCAGTGGACGAGTGCCGGTTCGACCATCGTCGATCTGCACTCCCCCACTCCGATCCGCGGTTGCGTGACCTACGGCCCAAAGCAGCCGAAGGACTGCTACTATCCGCCCGGTGAGATCGGCCCCGCAATGTTGCGCCCCGACGGAACGGTTTTTGCAACCGGTTCGGGATCGGGCGCGAACGGTTACGGACCGGGTCACACCGCCGTGTACCATCCTTCGGGTTCGGGCGGCAGTTGGTCGACCGGCCCGGACTTTCCAAACGGCGATAACGCCGGCGACTCCTTCGCCGCCTTGTTGCCGAGCGGCAACGTGCTCGTGTTCGGGCTCAGCGGCGAGCTCTATGAATTCAATGGCACGACGTTTACCGACGAAGGCCAAGGTTCGGGCGCTCCCCTTCTGCTGCCGACCGGGCAGGTGCTCATCCTCGGCTACTCGAGCGCCAGCCTCTACAGCGGCGCCGGACAACCGCAAGCCTCGTGGCTGCCGCAGATAACCAAGGTGCCGAAGAACGTTACGCGCGGAAAAACCTACGCGATTTCGGGAACTCAATTCAACGGCTTGTCTCAGGGAATGTCCTTCGGCGACGAGTTCCAAAATGCCACGAACTATCCGTTGGTGCGAATTACGAACAAGGCGACCGGCCACGTTTTCTACGCGCGGACGCACGGCCACAGCTCGATGGGAGTGGCCACCGGCTCCCTCATGGTCTCGACGAATTTCGACGTGCCCTCGGGCGCGGATGCGGGCCCGAGTACGCTTCAAGTCGTGGCGAACGGCCTTGCGTCGAAAGCCGCGAACGTCACCGTAAAGTAGGCGCCTGCTTCACCGTCGCACCAAAGCGAGGGAAGGCCTGTTTCAGGCCTTCCCTCGGTAATGCTCCTTCACCCATCGCGCCCACGCCGACGACGGCGCACCCTGGTAGTTCTCGATCAGGACGCCGCAACCGCCCCACGTATCCCAGGTCCACGCTTCGGTTCCGACGCCGTTGCGCGAGGCCCAGGTCATAAACGTCGCGATATAGCTCGAGCTGCAGTCTGAGCCGTCGTAGGTTTCGCCGGTCTCGCCGAATATCAGCGGCACGACCTTGATGATGGGACCCATGCTCGAATTGAAGCAAGCAACGTCGTCGCAGGCGTTCTTGCCGTACACGTGCGCCTCGGCAATCATTTGGTTGTCGGGATCCTTGGGGCGCGACGCAAGCCACGTCGAGCCATCGTATTTCGATCCGTTGACTTTGCCGCACATGTTCGCGTAGTCGATGCACGGAACGGAGATGACGCCGTGGTATCCGGCGGCTCGCATCCGATCGATGGCCTGCCGCATCGAAGCCGTTTGGTAAAACGCGTTCTGCGGGCCGTACGTCGCCTGGTCGTCGCAGCCTTTTCGCATGAAGCATTTCCAACCAACGGTCGTTTCTCCCCACGGGGCCAAAATGACGTTGGGGTCGTCCTTGAAGACGGCCGCCATGCTCGACCACATCGCCGGCGAATGGTCTTCGTCGGGTGCGGCCGGCTGATACGTGGCCTGATAGGTGCCGGGAGCGCCCCAGATCAGCGACACTTCGGCGTACATTCCGTAGCGGTGCAACAGATTGACGTAAGCCACGATGGCGTTTTGGTAGTTGGTGCCGGCGTATTGCGGATTGATTCCGTTGATGGCCAGCCAGCAATCTTCGTTGAGCAGAACGCGCACGACGTTGACGTGCCACGAAGCGATCGCCTTCACCGAAGCAGCGTCGTTGGGTCCGTCAAAAATCCCCCACCCCTGGACGCACGCATACTCGGTTCCGGACCGGTTCACGCCCTGCAAGTGGATCGCGTTGCCCGAACCGTCTACCAGTTGGTTTCCGGAGACGCGCAAACCGTTCAGACTCGCCGGTACGGCCGCGACAACGGCCGGAGCTTCGCGGAGCGGAGCCGTAACCGGGCCCGGGCCCCCGGAACAAGCCGCCGCCAACACGGCGACGACGGCTGCCGTCGGTCGAAGGTTCATTTTCGCTCCGTCCTATCGCGCCGCATCGCTCAACCGCCTACCCTGCCGACGGCAGCGCAACTCGTCGTAGGTAGTCCGAAAATGACGCCTATGCCGCACGACGACGTAAACATCCGGCGGTTATCGTGTGCGACGCCTCGGACGAACGCGAAGTTTTGGTTGGTACCCGCCGGATGTCGCCGCGCGAGATCGGCTATGTAGAATTTTGCGCGGGCGAACCGGTAGGGCCCCTGCGATTCTCCGCCGCACGAGCGGTCTAAGTCGTCTTCTTTCGGATTCGTGTCGGCGGTCCCCATCAGGTAGGTCACTCGCCGGCGAACGTACCGAGATTCCAACTGAGCTTCGGTTCCCTCGACGTATCGCGGTGCGCCGGCGATGCCGTACCGCCAGCGATTGAAATCGGCACAGCCGGCCGGCGGATACGGCCGCCAATCGGTCAAGTACAAATACGACGAAGGGTTTGATACGATGAGATGCACCGGCACTCGGGCACCGGCTCCGAGCTGCGGCGCCTTCCCAACGACCGCATAGCGTTGCACGATCTGCCCGCCGGCCGAATGGCCGACGACGACGATGCTTCGCAGGCGTGGAAACCGCGCGGCGTCGGACAATCGCGCGATCATCGCATCGAATACGTCGTAGGTGCTGATCGGAGCCGGCGAGACCGCATCCGATCCACCGGGCCACCGGCCGTCCCACCACAATGTATGGGGCGCAACGGAATGGCCGGCCAGCTCGCTCCACTCCACGAACTGCGGCGCGATCACCAACGTACGGTCGAAAACGTTGGCGGCGCGAGCCGCCATCGCTGCGGTGTCGTAGTAATAGTCGGCATCCCGCAGCACGCCGTGAACGATCACGATCGCCCGGGTAGCGGTTGGATTACCATCCAGCGATCCGCTGCCGAAGTATCGAGCGTATCCGCTGCCCAGCGCCGTCGACACGAGGAACTCGCGGTTGGCAAGCTTGCCCGCGTTGAGCGGTTGCGGCGTCGGCGACGGAGCCGCGCCGGCGACGAGCAAGAAACCGGCTAATGCGAACGCGGTCGACCGTATTTTCACTGGGAATCGAGGATTCGCCGTGGAAGGCCGTCCTGCTGCCGGTCGCTTGCCAAGGGAGAACATGATGCCAAGCATTCCGCGCTTTCGGTTCGCGGCACTCTTCGTCGCGGCGTCGATTCTTTGCCATGCGAAGCCGGGCGGCGCGCTCGGCGCCGAATACGTCGTCTTCAAGATTTGGAACGATACGAGCGTACCGATCACGCAGCTCTACGACAAGGACTCCCGGCAAAGCTTCTGGGGGATAAACGACGTGCAGGGTCACCCGGTCCAACCGGGCCACTACTTTTACATCCGTTTCGAGCAGAATTCGTATGCACGTTGCCCCGGCATGCTGCACGACGTAAGGTTGGTTTTCGCGAATGGGGCGGTGAAAGTATTGAATAAAGTCGAAGTATGCAAGTACGACGTCCACGTCAATCGAACCTGAAACATGCGGCTGCGATAAGGACGTGAAACTCGTGCGCTTTTTCTCCGCCACTTTCGTTGCCGCGCTGCTTCTCGCGGCACTCGTGCAAACTCCGAGAGCGGTTGCGGCATCGCCTTCGCAGCAGCTCATGAGCGGGTTGCGCTGGCGCAGCATCGGCCCGTTCATCGGTGGCCGCTCGGTCGCCGTCGACGGCGTTGCAAGCCGTCCGAATCTATTCTACATGGGAGGCGTCGAGGGCGGCATTTGGAGAAGTACGGACTACGGCCAGGACTGGACGAATATCAGCGACGGTAAGATTCCCGGCATCGCCAACCCGATCGGCGCGCTCACGGTGGCGCCTTCGAATCCGAACGTCATCTACGCGGGAACCGGCGAAGCCGACATTCGAAGCGATTTCGACACCGGCGACGGCGTCTATAAAACGATGGACGCGGGGAAGACCTGGTCGTACGCGGGTCTCCGGGATACGCACATGACGGCGAAGATCGTCGTCGACCCGCGCGATCCGAACGTCGCCTACGCGGCATCGATGGGACACGTCTTCAAGCCGAACGCCGAGCGCGGCATCTTCAAGACTACGAACGGTGGAAAGTCCTGGCGGAAAGTGCTCTTCGTCGACAACGATACCGGCGGCATCGATCTCTCGATGGTGCCTCGGGAGCCGAACGTGCTCTACGCCGCAATGTGGCAAGCGCAGCGCGTTCCGTGGAAGCTGACCAGCGGCGGACCGGGCAGCGGCCTGTACAAGACGACCGACGGCGGCACGCATTGGGTGAAAATCTCGCGCAATCCTGGATTTCCCCGCGGAACCCTGGGAAAGATCGGCGTTGCCGTCGCCGCCAGCAACCCGCGCGTCGTGTATGCGATCGTGCAGGCTCGCGATGGCGGCGTTTTCCGCTCGAACGATGCCGGCGCGACGTGGAAACGGGTCAACGCCGAGATGAAGCTGCGCCAGCGCGCCTTCTACTACATCGCGATTTTCGTCGACCCGACAAACCCGCAAGTTGCGTACGCCCCCCAAGTCGACGGCGTGTACCAGACCAAAGACGGCGGCAAGACGTTCGCCGAAGTCGATACGCCGCACGGCGACAATCACATCGTTTGGATCAATCCCCGCGATCCGAAGATTCTGCTCGTCGGCAACGACGGCGGCGGTGCGGTTTCGGTCGACGGCGGCGAACACTGGAGTTCCGAACAAAATCAGCCGACCGGGCAGTACTATCACGTCGCTCTCGACGATCAGTTTCCATTCCACGTCTTCGGCGCCGCGCAGGACGAAGGCGCGTTCGAGGGGGCCAGCGCAGCAATTGGCGGAGGTATCGGTCAAGGCGACTGGCACACCGTCGCGCTCGGCGAAAGCACGTTCGTTGCACCGCAGCCCGACAGCCCGTTCGTGACGTACGGGAGCGGCTATTACAGTGCGTTCGTACGGTTGGATCGTATCACCGGAGACGCCAAGAACGTAAGTCCCTGGCCGCGCTACATGGCCGGGGCCGCGTCGGGTGAAACGAAATACCGCTTCGGCTGGACGCATCCGATCTTCTTTTCGCCCGCAGATCCGCACGAGTTGCTCGCCGCCGCGCAAGTCGTATTTTCGAGCATGGATCACGGGCAGACGTGGAGCGTCCTCAGTCCCGACCTGACGCGCAACGATCCGAGTACCGAGGGGCCTAGCGGCGGCCCGATCGACTACGATCAAACCGGAGCCGAAACGTTCCCCGACATCGCCTCACTGGCGGTATCGCCGCTCGATGCGAAGCTTCTGTGGGCCGGATCCGCCGACGGCTTGGTCCACGTGAGTGTCGATCACGGCGCCGATTGGAACCTCGTAACGCCGCCTCAGCTTCCGCAGTGGGCGCAGATCACCTCGATCGAGCCGTCGTATCGGGAGAAGGGCACCGCGTTCCTGACGGCCTCGCGATACATGTGGGACGATTATCATCCCTACGTGTACGCAACCGCCGACTACGGCGCCCACTGGACGGCGCTGACGAACGGCCTTCCGGCAGATCAGTACGTCTTTGCGGTGCGGCAAGATCCGCGCGAGCCGCGATTGCTGTTTGCGGGTTCGCGCAGCACCGTATACGTGAGCCTCAACGGCGGCGAGCAGTGGCAGCCTCTTTCGCTGAACCTCCCCGGCTCACAGGTTCGCGATCTGGCGATCGACGCACGCGAGGGCGAACTCGTCGCGGCCACTCACGGCCGTGCCTTCTGGATTCTCGACAACCTCGCACTGCTCGAGCAGCTCGCACGGCAAGCGGCGTTCTCGGTGGCGAGCGAACAGCTCTTCGCTCCCGAGACTGCGTGGCTCACGCAGTCCTATGGTGCCACCACGTTTCCCATTCCGAACTTGGGTGAAAATCCGCAATACGGCTCGACGGTCTTCTTCAACGTGCCGCCGGCGTACGACGGGAAAACTCCGCTGACGCTCACCATCGAAGATAGCGCCGGGGCGACGGTTCGCAGCTTCACGCTCCATTTGAAGGATAAGCATCCCGCAAAACTGAGTTCCGAGCAAGAAGAAAATCTCGACGCCGGCCAACAGCGCGCGCGCGAACTGCGCGACTTGACGGCGGTGAAACCGGGAATCAACTCAATTCGCTGGGACTTGCGTTACGCTCCGGCCTACGATCCACCCGGATTCCGCACGCTCGGCACCGACGACTTCCCCGATACGTCGAACGGCCCGACCGTCGTTCCGGGCAAGTACACGGCGGTGCTACAATACGGTGCGAACGTTGCTCGAGTTCCGTTGACCGTGCAGCTCGATCCACGGATTCATCCCGCAGCCGGCGATTTGCAAGCGCGCTTAACGCTCGAAGTGCAGATTTTGGGCGCGATCGACCGCCTGGATCGCGCGATCGCCTCGGCGATGGCCGTTCGGGCAAAGTTGTCTCCGGCGAAGCAGGCACAAGTCAACGGCGAGATCGCGCGTCTGGTCCTGCTCGACGTTCATTCGAGCGAAGCCGACGTTCTCCACGAAACCAAGGTCCGAGAGCAACTCGGGTTCTTGATGAATTCGCTCGAAGGAGCATATGCGCGACCGACCCCCGCCGAGTACGCGGCTTACGAAGATCTCAACGCCCAGGCCGAATCGGGCGAAGCGTCGTTACGCACCCTTTCGTCATCCTAGATACCCGGCGCCGGCCGGTAGTAAGCCGGGTTACTGGCTTCTTCGGCGTCCCCCGACGACGACGACGTTACTGATCTGACGAACGCGGCCAAACGTCGCATGGAACGTCCCCGTAACGCTCACCGTCGAGCCTTCGTCAACGCCGGCGCTCCCGAACTGGACGACGTTGACGCACGATGCGTCGCAGAGCTGGTAGAGCAGCAACTGACCGCGGCGCGTGTGCCGGGTGTGTGGATTCTTGGCGGTGCCGCTTACGTTCACGGGTTCGCCGTCGTACGTCGACGGAGCCGACGCCAGGGCGGATGGAGTTGCGGTCTTGGCGCCTGCGCCGCAAGCGGCGGCAGTCAGCGCGATCGTCGACAAGAGCAGCCGGGCGCCGAGGCCGAGCGCGCGTAGCGATTGAGACATAAATTTAGTTGAATTCCTTTGTAACGGCACATCGTATGCCGATATCCTGGGAACCCGATGAGGCGTCGCGGGTCCCAACCCGGGAATCTCCCAGGTTGATGAGTACGCTTACGAGTGTGAGCAGACTTCCCGCCGGTATCGTGGCCTTTAGCGCGGTTGTCGCTTTCCTGCTTGCCGGGTGCGCACATCCGACCGGGGGCCGACGGGGCGGGCAAGCAACCCAAGCCGGCGCGATCCCGTCGTCAACGGCGCGTCCGGCTACGATTCACCCGACGCTCACGATTTCCGGAATCATCGCGCCGTACGAAAACGTTACCCTTTCGAATAATCTGAGCGAGCCGGCCGCCATGGTGAGCGTCAACGAAGGCGACCGCGTCTTGCGCGGCGAGGTGATCGCCGTTCTCGACACCTCCGACCTTCGGGCGCAGTTCGAATCGGCGGTGCATGCCGCGAATTCCGACGATTCGAAAGCGCAGCAGACGGTGTTCACGGCACAACAAACGATTTCGCAGGCTCCCGAAAGCGTCGCCTCGGCGCGCGAAGCCTTCAATCAGTCGGAAGCCAATTTAGCGCAGGCACAGGCGGACCTCGCACGCGACCGCTCGCTTGAATCGCAAGGGTACGTATCGCAGCAAGCGATGCAGACGCAGCAGACCCTGGCCAACGTTTATGCCGCCAATGCCCGCTCGAACCGAGCCGCACTCATTTCCGCGGAAATTGCGGAAAAAACCAACGGTACGATGCAAGCCGGACTGCAGGCCGCCCAGGTCGCATCGGCACGCGAAGACGCCGCCTCGGCACGGGCCCAGGCGAAACAAATCGCAGCCGAGATTTCGCGCGCGACCATCGTCTCGCCGGTCGATGGCGTGGTCGTCAATCGCAACCTCAATCCGGGAGAGTATCCCGGATCGCGAACGATTTTCGTCCTGCAGCAAATCGATCCGGTTTATGCGGAGTTGAATGCGTCGAGCGCCGACGTGTTTCGGGTCAAGCCGGGCGCGTGGGTAGCGCTAAACGTTCCCGGCGAAACCGGCGCGAACTATCGCGGGACGGTGGTCGGCGTGCTCGGCCAGGTACAGCCGGGATCGACGAATTTTACGGTCAAAGTTCTGATCCGAGGCACGCAAGGACGCCTCGCCGCGGGCTTGCCGGTCACCGGCAAAATCTCACTTCCGAGTGCTTCCGGGATAGCGATTCCGGCGACGGCTTTTCTCGACGATTCCCATTCTACGGTCATGACCGACGTCGACGGCACGGCGACGCAAGTGAAGGTTCGCGAAATTGCCGGCGACTCGACGACCTCGATCGTCACCGGCCTGCGCAACGGCACCGTCGTCATCTCCAACGGGCAGCTCGGAATCACACCGGGCGAAGATCTCGACTCGGGACCGTAGCGTGTGGATCACGCGTACCTTCGTCAACCGGCCGACGCTGGTCACCGTAACCCTGGCAGCAATCGCCCTAGCGGGCATCGTCTCCTACGCGACGCTGGTGAACCAACAGTTTCCGAACATCGACTTTCCAACGATTCAGGTGCGCGCGGCCTATCCCGGCGGATCGCCAAGCGAAATTCGCGATGCGATCGTCCGTCCGCTCGAAGACGCCATCGCCGGCGCTCCGAATCTCGACCATCTCAATTCGACGATTCAAAACGGTCAAGCAACGATTGCTGCGACGTTCGCGCTCGAGTCGGACAAGACGACCGATCTCGTCGAAGTGCAACGGCGCGTCGCCTCCGCCGAGGGTAACCTCCCCAGCGACTTGGTGACGCCGACGATCGGCACGTTCGATCCGGGCGAGCCCACGGTTGCGACGCTCGTGGTCACGTCTCGATCGATGAGTCCCGCAGTCCTCTCGCTGCTGGTGAACAATCAAATCGTGCCGGATCTCGAACAAGTTCCGGGCATCGCAAACGTCAACGCAGGCGGCGCGTTGACGCCGGCGATCCGCGTCGACGTCAGCCCGGCGCGATTGAGCGCCTCCGGCGTTACGCTCGCCGACGTCGTCTCCGCCATTACGAACAACAACGTTCGCTCCCCGGGGGGCATCGTTTATCAGCCAAATCGTGAAACCAGCGTCGACGTTCGCGCCGACGTCACCGGCGTGTCTTCGGTTGCCGGCTTGCTGTTGCAGCCCACGGCGGGCGGCACCGGCGGCGCCGCCCTAAACGCTGGGTTATCCGGAGCGCCGCCGGTAACGGTCACGCCGCAGCAGAGCATCGGCACGCCGCTGTCGGCTTCCACGAACGAACTCAACTCGTGGAGCGTCGCCCCAAAGTACGTCCGCGTTTCGGACGTTGCCGGCGTCTATTCCGGGGCCGAAACGCAACGCGTCTATTCGTACGTCGGTGCGCAGCTGGCCATCACGCTCGGCGCGCAGAAAACCACCGGCGCGAGCGAGGTCGCGGCTTCCAATGCCGTGCTTGCCGCGCTCCCCGGGTTGCGCGCGCAGTATCCGACCGTCGATTTCGACGTACTCAACGTTCAGGCCGACTACACGGCACAGCAAATCGCCGCAGTCTGGCGCACGCTCGCGCAAGGCATCGTCCTCACCGGCATCGTCATGCTGTTCTTCTTGCGATCGTGGCGCAATTCGGTCGTCGTCCTCATCGCGATCCCGTCTTCGCTGTTCGTCGCGTTCACCATCATGAAGCTCGTCGATTTTACGATCGATACCGTGTCGCTACTCGCGATGACGCTGATCATCGGAATACTCGTCGACGATTCCATCGTCGTCATCGAAAACATCGAACGCCATTTCGAGCACGGCGAAGCTCCCCGAACCTCGGCCATTCTCGGCCGCAGCGAGATCGGGCCGGCGGCGATCGTCATCACGTTGGTCGACGTCGTCGTCTTCTTGCCGATTGCATTTCTTCCGGGAATTACCGGGCGATTCTTAGCCGAGTTCGCGCTCGTCGTCGTCGCGGCAACCCTCACGTCGCTCGCGGTTTCGTTTACGATCACTCCGGCGCTTGCCGGAAACTGGGCGCTCCACTCGAGGTGGCGGCCTTGGCGCGTTCTCGACCTCTTCTCGGGCCAGTTCGAACGCGTTCGGGAGTGGTATTCGTCGCGCGTGGTCGACTGGGCGCTCGGCCGCCCGCGCCTCGTCTTCGGCATCTGCGGTATCAGCGTGGTCGTGGCAATCGCCTTGCTTGCGGGGAGAGCCGTCGGCTTCGAATTCATGCCCGCGGTCGATCGCGGCGAAGTCTTCGTGCAAATCCGCTATCCCACCGGAACGCCGCTTTCGCTAACCAATGCCGTAGTAGGGAAGCTGACTGCGGAAATCGCGCGCCAAGCCGACGTGCAGGCCGTGACCGGGAGCGCAGGGTCTTCGCAACAGTCTTTTGGAGGAGCGCTCAATCTCGGCTCGTCGGGGCAGCTTCACGTTTTTCTGCGCCTCGATCGCAAAGAGTCGACCGAGTACTGGGCGCGGCGTTTTGGCACGATGGGGTCGCGGGCCGCTCCGGGCGCCGACGTCGTCGCCATTCCGGCGACCGGAACCGGCGGCGGCAATCAGCAACCCATCGATTATCTCGTCGAGTCGCTCGACGATCGCCCCGAATCGTATGCGGCCAAAGCGCTGGCCGCACTCGAGGCGACGCCCGGCACGGCGCACGTCACCAGCTCGTATCAGCAGCTCTCTCCGCAGGTCGACGTTCTCTTCGACCGCGATCGCGCGCGAGTGCTCGACGTCGACATCGCCACCGCGGCCAATGCCATTCGGTCGAGTTTCGGCGGCTCGCTGGTCACGCAGTTCGAAACCTCCAAAGGCATCCAGTACGTGCAAGTGACGTATCCGCGTTCGGCGCAAACCGCGCCGTCGGCAGTCTTGGATATTCCGATTCGAGCGCGCAACGGATCGTTGATTCGCGTCGGCGACGTTGCCGAGCTCTCGCAGAACCCGGTCGAGCCGATCGTCACGCGAACCAATCGCCAAACGGTCATTCATCTCAGCGCGAATATCGCACCCGGGTACGCCCTATCCACGGTCCAGAGTGACGTGCGGCGGCGATTCGGCGCACTCGGCTTCCCAAATACGGTGAGCATCGTGCCCGCGGCCGGCGGGGCGCAGGCCAACCTCACCCAAACGCTTGCCGGAATGGGGGTAGCGCTGGCGCTCTCACTGTTGCTCGTTTACCTGTTGATGCTCGCCTTGTACGATAGCTACCGAATTCCGTTCATCATCATGTTTGCGGTGCCGGTCGCGGCGGTCGGAGCGGTCGGGGCTCTAGCGGTCACCCGGCAAACGCTAAACCTCTTCTCGCTCATCGGCACCATTTTGCTCGTGGGACTCGTGTCGAAGAACGGCATTTTGCTCGTGGACTTTGCGAACAACCGCATTCGTCGCGGGATCGATCGCATTACGGCGATACGCCAGAGCGCACACGAGCGATTTCGTCCCATCGTGATGACGACGGCGGCAATGGTCGCCGGGATGCTGCCTTTGGCACTCGCGCTCGAACCGGGCAGCGCCCAGCGGCAGTCGCTCGGCGTCGTGGTTATCGGCGGCCTGCTGAGTTCGCTGTTTCTGACGTTGGTCGTGGTTCCGGTAGCCTTCGTGCGATTCGCTCCGCGTTACCGTCCGCGACCCGAGCCGGTACCGCCGCCGTTGCCGATAGCCGCCGAAGCGCCGGTCCCGTGAAACTGACCGAACTCTTCATCCGGCGCCCGACGCTGGTGACGGTTTTCCTGGCGCTCGTGTTGCTGGCGGGAACGATATCGGCGAACGCCCTGGTAAAACAACAGTTTCCGAACTACGACGTTCCTACGATTCAGATTGCTCTGACGTATCCCGGAGGTTCCACGACGCAGATTCGCGATGCCATCGTGCGCCCGATCGAAGACCAAATTGCCGGCGCGCCGGATCTGCAGGCGATCGAAACCGCGATTCAACCGGCGCAGGCGACCATCGTCGCTCGTTTTACGTTAAAGTCGGATCAAAACGCCGATCTCGTGCAAGTGCAGGGCCGCGTCCAGAACGCGCAACGGCAACTGCCGAGCGATCTGCAAACGCCCCAGATCACGATCTACGATCCCAGCCAAGCCGTCGTCGTATCGCTCACCGCCAAGTCGGCTACGCTCGGGGCCGGACAGCTCTCGGCGCTGGTAACGAATAAGGTCGTGCCGGCGATCGAACAGGTTCCCGGAATTTCGTTCGTCGAGGTCAATGGTGCGGTGACGCCGTCGTACCAGGTCGAGGTCGATCCTCGCGCGATGAGCGCTTCCGGATTCACGCTCACCGATGTCGTCAATGCGATCTCGCTCAACAACGTACGGGCGCCGGGCGGCATCGCGTACGAACCCAACCGCGAGACGTCGATCGACATTCGCGGCGACGTGCAAACGCCGGCTACCGTGGCCGGCCTGCTCTTGGGATCGGCGAACGGATCGGCCGCCGGTGAAGTCTCGACGAGCGCCTTTGGGACGGCGACCCGGCTCATGAAGGTCGGCGACGTGGCGCGCGTCGTCGACGCGTACGAGCCGCAACGCGTTTACGGCTACGATCGCGGGACCCCGGCGATCTCCCTCGACGTGCAAAAGGCGGCCAACACGAGCGAGGTCGAAGCGTCGAACGCGGTCTTGGCGCAGCTTCCGCGTTTAGCGCGTCAGTTTCCCGACATTGCGTTCACGGTGCAAAACGTTCAAGCGACGTACACCAAGGAACAACTCGGCGGCGTGATTCGCACGCTGGCCGAAGCCATCGCGATTACGGCGTTGGTCATGCTGTTTTTCTTGAAGTCTTGGCGCGGCGCCATCGTCGTGATGATCGCGATTCCGGCTTCGCTGCTCGTCACGCTGGCCGCGATGCGCGCTCTGAACTTCACGCTCGATACCGTTTCATTACTGGCCATGACCTTGATCATCGGGATATTGGTCGACGATTCGATCGTGGTGCTCGAGAACATCGAGCGACACGCCGACGGGAGCGAGCTGCCGGAAGTTGCAGCCTATCGTGGGCGCGCCGAAATCGGAATGGCAGCCCTGGTCATAACGCTCGTCGACGTCGTGGTTTTTCTCCCCATCTCATTTCTGCCCGGCGCCGTCGGATTGTTCTTGCGCGAGTTCGGCCTTGTCGTCTCGGTCGCGACCTTAACGTCGCTCTTCGTCTCCTTTACGGTCACGCCGGCGCTTGCGGCCCACTGGTCGCTGGTGTATCGCTGGGAACCTTGGAAGCCCATCCGAGACTTCGGGACGTGGTTCGAACGGCTGCGCGGATGGTACGTCGAGCGCGCGCTCTTGTGGGGCTTCGGACATCGGCGTACCGTAATTGCGGTTTCCTTTGCGTCGCTCGGGCTGGCGCTTCTCGCCTTGCCGCTGGGAATCGTTGGGTTCGAATACGTACCCGCAATCGATCGCGGCGAGCTATTCTTGACGATGACCTATCCGACCGGCACGCCGTTGGAAACGACGCGCCGAGGCGTTCTCGCCGTAGAACGCATGATCGACGGCTCGTCCGACGTCGCCGGCGAGACCGCGCTCGCGGGGGCGTATCAAGGAAACTTGCCGGGATACGTCAACAATGCCGCCGTCGGGCAGATACACGTATTTCTGCGTTCGCACCGATCGCACAGTACGGCACAAACCGCCGCGATGATGCAACAAGCAGCGTCGGGAGTCGTTCCAGCGGCACGCATCGTTGCCATTCCGGCAACGAGCACGACCGGCGGTATCGCGCAGCCGATCGACGAGGTGGTCAGCGCACCCGCCGGCGATCCTGCGGACGCTGCGGCACGTGTCTACGCCGCGCTCGCCTCAACGCCGGGCGCGATCGACGCGACCACGTCGGACAATCCGCCTTCGCCTCAAGTCGAAGTTCAGTTCGACCGCGATCGTGCGCGCGCGCTCGGCGTATCGGTCGGAACGGCAGCGGATGCGATCCGCGCGGCGTTCGGCGGTACGCTGGCAACGCAGTTTCCCACTTCGGATGGCCTCAAGGACGTACAAGTCATCTATCCTCAAGCCGACCAAATCAGCCTCGCGGCGATCTCCGCGATTCCCATTCGGTCGACCAGCGGATCGATCGTAACCGTCGGCGACGTGACGACGGTCGGCCGCGAACCGGCGCCGCCGCTCATCACGCGAATCAACCGCCAAACGGTCATCTACGTCGGTGCCAACGCAGCTGCCCGAAGCGAACTCTCGAACGTCCAGCGTGCCTTTAACGCGCGCGTCAAGGCCTTGAATCTTGGAAGTGGGGTTTCCGTGGCGCCCGTGACCGGCGGCAACGAGGAGTTCGTCCGCGAAACCGTCGTCGGGATGTCGATTTCGCTGGCCCTCTCATTTCTGCTCGTCTACCTCTTGATGGTGGCGCTCTACAACGGTTACCGAACCCCGCTGGTCGTGATGTTCAGCGTCCCGGTTGCAGTCGTCGGCGCGTTAGGTGGCCTCGCCATAACGCATCAAACGTTGAACTTGTTTTCGTTCATCGGCTCGGTGTTGCTCGTTGGGCTCGTGAGCAAGAACGGCATCCTGCTGGTCGACTTCGCGAATCGCCTGCGCTTGACGCAGCGGGGCACGCGAGCGGCGATGATCGAGGCCGCCTTCGAACGATTCCGCCCGATCGTCATGACGACCGTGGCCATGATCGCCGGCATGCTGCCGCTCGCACTTGCCGTCGATCGGGGAGCGGAAGCGGCGCGCTCGCTGGGCACCGTCGTCATCGGAGGTCTCGCAAGTTCGCTGGTGCTCACGCTGTTGTTGGTTCCAATCGTCTATCTTCGGCTTGGGCCGTCCGTCGAGGAAATCCAGGAAGAGCACGCCTGAAACCTTAGGCCGCGCCCATTTCTTGGGCGAACGACGGAACGCTGGAAGGAGCCGGCATCGACGTCGTGCGCGCGCTGGCCAACCCCGCCGGGGTCGCGGTGATGTCAGAAATGAGGGTCGGGGCGCCGCGCAAAGCGCCGTTCGCTCGGGAAAAGCCGACGCAATCGTCGGTCTGTATCGAACCGATCAACCCTCGGGTGGTTGCGTGTCGAGCCGGACGGTGGTCCCTTCAAGTGCGGCCTCGTCGATCGCCGCAAGAATCCGTACGATCGAGGCGCCGTACCGGAAGTCGACCGGGCTCTTCGTGCCGGTTTTGACGCACGTAACGAAATGACGCAACTGCCTCACCACCGGAGACTCGCTACCGTACGCAAGCCGTTGCCCGTTCGGAGTTCCGGCGGTTCCGCTAGCGTCATCGTATAGCGTGAGTTTTTCCGCGGCATCGTCGTCAAACAGGAGGGTTCCTCGCGATCCAACGACGCCGACGAGTCTCTCACGGAACGGATAATCCCACGAAACGCGCAGTTCTCCGACGATTCCCGAGCGCCAACGAAGAATGACGACGTAGGCATCGGCCTGGTCGGTGCGAAAGTGCGCGCTGCGTACCGCGGATACCAGCTGGGGCGGCCCACCGGCGAAACACACGAACATGGCGATATCGTTGGGTGCCAAATCCCACAGGGCGTCGACGTCGGGACGAGTGGAACTGGACGCCAGCCGCGTGAACATCCGCGACGCAGTCAAGAGCCGGATGCGTCCGAGCTTACCGCTACGAAGCCGGCTCGATATTGCGCGCGTTACCGGATTGAAGAGATAGACGTGACCTGCTACGGTAATGACGTTTTGGCGTTCGGCTAGCGTTGCAAGAGCAGCCGCGCCGGCTTCGTCGGTCGCAAGCGGCTTTTCCACCAGAAGCGGCTTGCGCGCGGCCAGAATACGCTTGGCGACTGCGTAATGCTGCGAAGGGTTCGTCGTGACGATAACGGCGTCGCAGTCGGGAGCGTTTAGGACGTCGTCGACGTCGCGGCTCAGGCGCACGTTGGGGCATGCGGCTCGCGCGCGTTCCAAGGCCTCCGCGGAAGCATCGACGCACCACGTGAGCGATGCGCCTTCGACCGCGTCCATGCTCCGTGCATAATTCGGACCCCAGTGACCGTAGCCGATGAGGCCGATTCTCAGACTACGCCCAAACATGGTAAGCCGGTTTCGCGTGATCTCGAAGAACCGATGCGACTCGATCGACTTGTGCGTTCGTAATTCCCGGAAAGATCGGCAGCGACAGAACGGTTTCGCAGGTCTCTTCCGACCGCGGGAACCTGCCTCGCGCTATTCCGAGATGCCGATACGCCGGCTGAAGATGAATCGGCACCGGATGATGGATCGCGGCTTTGATACCGCGATCGGAGAGCTGGCCGAGAACGCGCTTTCTATCGCAAACGTTGACGACGTAGTATTGATACACGTGCTCGCACCCGTTTCGTCGCGGCGGAGGCTTGAAGCCGGACTCGCAGAGAAGGGCATCGTAGCGTTGGGCGGCGCTGCGGCGCTCGGCGTTCCATGAGTCGAGGTGCCGCAGTTTTATGCGAAGAATCGCAGCTTGCAGCGAGTCCAAGCGGCTGTTATCGCCCACGACGACGTGCTCGTGTCGCCGTACCTGCCCCAGATCCCGCAGAAGCCGGATTTTTCGATCGATCCCGGCATCGTTCGTACAAACGGCACCTGCATCGCCAAAGGCTCCCAAATTTTTACCGGGGTAGAAGCTAAACGCTGCGACGTCGCCGAAGCTGCCGAGCCGCTTTCCGTTGAGGCGCGCGCCATGGGCTTGACTGACGTCTTCGATGACTTTCAATCGGTGTTTAAGCGCTATCTTGCCGATCCGCGCCATGTCGGCGCCGTTTCCATAGAGGTGAACGGCCATGACGGCCTTCGTGCGAGGCGAAATCGCTTCTTCAACACGATCGGCGTCGATCGTATAGTGCTCGTCCATATCGACGAAAATCGGCCGTGCGCCAAGTTGGGACACGGCAAAAGCGCAGGCAATGAACGTATTGGCCGGCACGATCACCTCGTCGCCGGGCCCGATATCCAGGGCTTGCATCGACAGTTTTAACGCGGCCGTCCCGGAGCCGACGCCGATGCAAAACTGCGTCGAAACGTACTCGGCAAACTCACCTTCGAACGCGGCCACATCGGGACCGTTGATAAACGCCGCGCTTTCGACGACGGACGCGATCGCGCGTTGAGCTTCGGCCGCAATTTCCTGGTGCTGTGGCTGAAGATCGATCAGTGGAATCGTACGATCCGGCGAATCCATCAATTAATTTTCTCAGGGAACGGGTAGGTTAACTCGGGGCGATCCAACAGTAAGTAATCGGCGGCCTCGACGCCTTGCATGAACGTGTGGTCTTGATTTGAAACTTCATATTTCCAGCCGCCGAAGCGCCCTCGACTGAGTATACCGACTTCGTGGAGCTCGGCTTGGACCTGCTCGAGAACCGCGTCTCGTCCGAGGAAGGGGACCGGATAGCCGTGACGCATCTGTGCTTGCCATCGTGAAACGATATGCGCACGACGTGGCAGCAACCCCAAGGCCAGCAGTCTTCGCCCAATGGTATCGGATGCCGCCTCTAGGTCGAATCGGTCGCCGCGGGGGCGACTGATTTCGCACATCAGCGACCAATGATCGCGCGATGGAACGTTGCCGGGAGAAAAATTGGAAGGAACGTTGACCCTCCAACAGGGGATGTCGTTTTGAGGAATATGAAAAGAGTGGACGTCTCGCAGAACCGGCGGCTGCTCGCCGCCAAGACCGAAGCCGACGAAGTAGGCCTGGGCGTATACCAGTTTTGGCAGCAAAGGACTGCTCGCGTAACGACTCCCGAGCGCGCGCATCAACGCGTCGAGCGGCATCGTCGAGACCATGGACCGATAGCGGACGCGATGGCCGTTAGCCAGTCGCGCAATCCGTCGCGGCGCGTCGATCTCGATCACACGCGAATCGAGAAGCAGCGAGTCGGGCCCCAAGCGCTTTGCTAGATTTGACCAGATAAGACCGCTGCCGCCGCGTAGCGGATACCTGACTCGCGCCGTTTTCGCCCATCCTACGTTGTCCCGGCGCGTTATCATCGAACGCAGGATCTTACGAATATCCGAACCGGCAACGTTTTGTGTCGACGAACCGCTACGCTGCGCGGTCCAGCAGTTGTCGATCGATCGAAGTTCGGTTGCCCACATTTTTCGATTCAGTGGACCGAGCACGGTATTCGTCAGGCCGGCGCCGAATCGTGCACGCAGATACCCGTGGAGATCCGCGCCCATCGCGCATCCGTTTCCGTGTATCGCTCGCGCGAATCCGGTCTGAAACAAACCGGCAAGCGAAACGAGCATCTTGGTGCTCGTGAGGCGGTGGATATTTTGCTGTACCGGATAGGGGATGAGACGTCCGTCCATCCATACGCCGCGCACCGGCGTAGAGTCGTGCCAGTCGGTCACGAGTTCGGTGAGGAGCGTTGCGAACGTCTCATATTTCTCGTGCGGGTATAGAATGTGACCGCCATAGTCGAAGGTGAAGCCTTCTTCCGTCGTCACGGAGGCGGCGCTCCCTCCAACGTGCTTGCCGGCGTCGACTACGAGAAAGCTTGCCTGCGTTGCGCCGCTGCGACGGAGTTGACCGATGCGCCAGGCGACTCCGAGACCGCAAGGGCCGGCGCCAATTATGAGAACGTCGACCGAACTCTGCATCTATCCGTAATTATCCTCGCACGCACGCCTGATTCAGGAGGCGTCCACCGTGAAGCGGCGACCGCGGCGATAATCCGAAAGCGACGCCGATTCCATAGAAGTTCCGACGACGACCGATACCTAAGTGAGCTACGCTTCGAGGCTTGCGCATCGAATCCCGTGCAGGCTGCGAGAGGTCGCGGCAGACGTGCACGGACGCCTTTTTATCGCGCGGGTCGGCGGAATTAGCGCTGCCGCACCGACGCCGCGACGAAAGTCGCATGGAATCCCAAGGGTGCAACCTAGGGCGCCCGCACCCGCAATTCATTCGACGCGGCCGTTCACCCAGCGTGTTGTTCCGAACGAAACAGCCCATGCGTCCCCAATCGCATCGACGCGCTCGTTCCTATACGGTTGCAATTCGCGGACGAACGAAACTCCGGCAACCTTTGAACGTATACATGGTGTTAAAACGTATAGCCATAAGGAAGAAACCAGCAGAAGAGAAAGAAAATGGGATTCAATAACGGAGTACCGATCAACGTCGTAAGCGGCATTCAGAATATGTTGGCGCCGACGCAATCAACCTCTCGGCGTCGTGCCGAGGAAGACGCGCGCCTCCAGGATGGCGACGCATCGAACGCGGCGCATTGCCGAACGCGGCGAAGCGGCGCTAAAGGCTAGTGGCCTAAAGGCAGCCACTTCCGGCGAACGCGTTCGGGCGCTCTACGTCGGAACCGGCGGGTTGGCCGCGGCAAATGCGGCGTATCCGCGCTCCGCGCGAAGCATTTCAGCGACCACCTGGTCCAGCGTTGCGAACTCGTACAGACCGGAAAGCAGCGTCGTATCCCCGATATCGTTACGAATGAGAAACGCCGGCACGACGGTCACCGGCAGCGCGCGAAATTCTCTGGTGCTTTCGCGGACGCCGGGCTCCACGACTCGCATCGCTTCCTCCAACTGCGAGGGTTGAATTGCCGCCAGCTGCGAGACTGCGGCGACCGCACCGGCCTGCGAGCCCAGCGGCTCGCCGCGCAGGAGGATCGCTTCGGCGACCCGGCGACGCACGTCGTGACCTAGGTGCTGCGCACCGGCCACGGCGAGGTTCGCATAGAGCGTGCGATCGTCGCCCCGAACCCATCGCGACGTAACCGCGATGCCGCTAATGGATTCCGAGCGCTGGTACATCCATCCGAGCGCTTGCGACGTATAGCCGATCGCTTCGCCGTCTTTCACCAGCGCGATCCGCCACTCGACGTCGATGTCGGCCCCGTGTTTCTGACGCAGTCGATCCAACGTAAGGTCTCCGAAGTACGACCACTGCGAACAGACGTCGTAGTAAAAAACAATCTTCACGGCGTCACCTCAAGCAATTCGCTCAATTATCGTCCGGTGCCCTCATAGACGGTTTCGCATTCAAGAAGACCGAGGACTGATAGGGTGCTGCAATATCTTCCCCGCCGTTGGGGTCGAGCGTGAAATCGAAAGCGTCAACGATGCTGTTGGCGCGCCCGTCGGTGTATCCTTCCGCGAGCGTTCCGAGCGCCGGCAGGTTGAAAACCTGCTCGACGAACTTCAGGATGCTGCCGAACTCGTACTGCGTGTGCACGACGTGGGGTTTGTGGTGCGTAAAAGGTGAGATGATGAGGCACGGCACGCGGATGCCCAATCCTCGGAAGTCGCCCTGCGCGAAGTGGCCGCCGAATCTCGGCGCCTGCGGCGGCACGGCGAGATCGGACCAGCCCCCGTAGTCATCCCAAACGACGACGATCGCCGTGGTCGACCAGAGGTGCGCGTTATGGTGAATGGTGTTCACGATACTTGCCACCCACGACGGGCCTTGGTTGCTGTTGTACGGCTTGGTCTCGGCGTGGTCGGAAGATTTTATGTCGGGAATGACCCAGGCCACGCGTGGGAAATCGCACGACGCCTCGCTGCAGTTCTGAGCGTCTTTGAGCACCGTCGCCGGCGGAGAAACCACCTTGGCCCAATCGGGACCATTCCGCACGTTTTCAATGGCGTCGAATGCCGACCACGTCTGACCTCCCGGGTCGCAGCTGCCGTGAGGAGCCGGCGTGACGCACGGAGCGTAGTACTTCCACGAGACTCCGGCGGCGTCGAGCGTGTCGGCCATGGTCTTGAACTGGTTGTAGCACGGGAACGGCCCGTAGATATTGTAGATTCGCGCTTCGCCGTTGTAGTGGATGTACGGACTATAGGTACTGGCCGGCGCGTCGCATCCCCACGGCAAGGATGACGGGAAGTCTACGAGAGCGTCGTTGCCGGGCATCAGGTCGTCGTTTCCGGCGACGAGCATGAGGTGCGAGGTGAAGCTCGCCCCGAACTCGGTGGGGAACATTTGGTCGGCAATCACGTAGCTGCGTGCCATGTGCCAATACGGCTGCGCTTCCGTCGGGGCATCGGGGACGTAGGCATACGGAAACGTAGGAGAATCGTAATAGAACGCATCGTAGCAAAAGCCGTCCATCTTGCCGTTGTCGAACGACTGTAACGACGACTTCCAGCTGTGGTTGACGTCGTGGGGGTCTTCGAGCTTCACCGGTTTCAGGTTTATCGTTGGTTGGACCAAGATGCCGGGACAGTTTGCAGCCCCGCTCGTATGCCGGCCAAGGCCGCCAATGTTCCCGGCGGGATCGCCGAACAGGTTGTCGAGGCTGCGGTTTTCCTGGACGACGATAACGACGTGCTTGACGCACGCGATCGTCTGGTTGCAGCCGTGTGACTGCGTTTTGTGACCCGGTCCGGGAATAAGGGCGGTTTGCGTTGCGCGCCCGCCGGGCGACGTGCAGCCGGCTACCGTCGCGAGAGAGACAAGCGTCATCAGCACGATGCCGCGACGGTGATTGGCCGGGTTAAAAAGCTCGCGACGGGCGATCCGATAGATATGCCGCAAACAAAAAATGCCTCCCGCCAAATCTGCGCTTCCCGGCACCCTTTGTCAACAATCGGGCGGTGCGGGATCTCGGTCGAGCGCTACAAATACCGTCGCACCCTGGCACGATACGCGGTGTATTCTGGGCCATAGTGCTGCTGAAGGTACGCCTCTTCACGCAAAACTTGGCGATGGAACAAGACCGAGCCCGCTACCAGGTACACCAAGAGAAGCCAGCGCGGCTGTATCAGAAATTCGCCGAACAGAACGCACCCAAAGGCCACGTACATCGGATTACGCGTAAACGCGAAGACGCCCGACGTAATGAGAGCGTTGGGATGTTCCGTGTCGATTCCGACGCGGAAACTGGATCCAAACGCGACGAGGCTCAGGACCATCAGGAACAATCCCGACGCGCAGAGGGTGACGCCGAGCCACTGCAGCGGCACCGACGCAAAGAGGTCCTTTCCCGCAAACGTCAGCCAGTTGAACGCGCCGGCGAATACGAGATAGAAGTATAAGAATGCAAATGGCGGGATCAAGAAATCGGTCTTGTCGATTATGCCGAATTTCATAGCGACGATGCCACGTTGGTTCAGGATCCTCACCCGCACCAACACGATGGAAATCAGGAGAACGATGGCCGAAACGCCGAGATAGCCCGGCATCAAGGCCCGGTGCTCCCCCTAGGCGCGAGCGAGCCTAACGTAACTTGTAGCGGCGACATCAGAGCTGACCTGAGTTCAACACGCTCGTGCCGAAAACCGAGAGGACCACTTCGACTCCGCGTTACAGGCAACCGAGCGCTTTCTTGGGTTGCTCTTGGCCGGCGGCCTCGGCACCGCTGCGCTCCAAATCCAGGATTGCGTTATACTACGCGTACGAGAGTCGGTTGCGGGTTTGGCTCGCATCCCGCGGAGTTAAAAGGGGGCATCATGTCGTTGAAAGCGTTCCTTCTCATCGTCTGTTTTGCGCTAACAGCTTGCGCCGGCGCGCAGACGCCCTCGATGGTGCCGTCCGCGCTCAGCGGCGGGGCCGGGACCGGCGACGGCGCCGAAACCGGTGGCCGAAACTACCTCTACGTGGCGTCGCATACACCCGGCGACGCCTCGATATCGATCTCGCGATTTCTTCTCCACGACGGCGTCCCGGAGGCGAGTCCCGATCTCACGATCCCAGGCTACGGGAACCTGATCGCCGTCGCCGGGAACGGAACGCTCTACGCTCTAGGAGTCGGCAGCGGGTACCGCCCTAGCGTCTTCGCCTTTAGGCCGGGCCAGACACAACCAAGCCGTACGATCGCGCTTCCGAGCTTGGACCATTGCTTCCCCACCGGCTCGGGCGACTTCGCTCCCGTTGCCGTCGCGGCCGATGCCGCCGGGTACGTGTTCGTTTCGCTTTACAGCTACGACAACGTTTTGCAACCCCGTGATTCAAAACCGTGCGAAGGCGTTTGGGTTTACGCGCCCACTGCAAACGGGCAGGCCAAGCCGGTACAGATTATTGGATTTCCGGTGCCTTCGTATCTCAATGGTCTAGCCGTGGACGCTCAAGACAACCTCTACGTGCTGCAAAATCAAGTCCAAGTCGTAGAGTATTCGAATGCGGTAAAGAATCCGGTGCAGAGTCGTGTCTTCCCCGAAATGCCGGATCGGCATACCCAGTCGCTCGCAGCCGACGCGTTGGGCAACGTTTTTATCGGAAGAGATCACGGTGACTACACTTCCGGCCGCATCGATCGTTACGGCCCCAATGCGAAGCCGCGCCAACCAACCAGTTCGATCCTGCTTCAGGCGCCGGGCCTTCATTTTCTGTATTCGATGGCGACCCTCAGCAAGCACGTGTTCGTCGACGATAATTTCGCCAACGTCGACGTCTATCGCGCCTTTGCGCACGGGCCGCAAAGTCCGATGTTTACGTTAGAAATCGCGAACGTCGACTCGATCGCCGCGGGTCCCTAACGGTTCGTGGTCGGCCTCAGGGACAGCGGCGCGGCACTCCGCGCTCGTGATGCTCCTGTTCGAGCAACGCCAGTTGCTGCGGCGTCAGAACGCCGCGCACCTCATCGCGCAGTCCGCGCATCGCCGCGGGATCGAAAGGGCTCCCGGCTGGATGCGCCCGCGAGAAGGCATCGATCGACGATTGAATTCGCTGCTGTTGACCGGGCATGAGGCCAAGCGACCCGAACCGGCTCATGTATCGCCCGTAGAGCACCTGCGCTGATGGTGTAACTCGCGGCGGGCAGCCTTGCTGGTACGACTGTGGTGGCGCTTGCGGCACGGGCACTTGCGCGTGCGCGGGACCCGTCGCGGCGAATGACAGTGCGACGAATGCGATCGAAGAAATTATGCGATTGTTCACCGTTGCGCGCTTCGCGCTCCACGCCTAGCGATGCTTCCGGTAACGATGAAAGCGCGATTAGAAGTGCCTGCGGTTCGGAAAGAAGCGGGCCGTGCGTGTTGCACGGCCCGCTTGCTTTTTGGTCGTCGCGTGCGACCGCGTTAGAGGGCGTTCGCCAGTGCCCAGCCCTTCGGAGCTCCGATCCCGGCGGCTTGATTGTACTGCGAGGCGTTGCACGAATAGGCACCGTTGGAGCCCGACGTGCACGGCGTGTAGTACGTGCTGTATCCCGTTGACTTGAACAAGCTGTACACCGTGGGATCGATCCATCCCAGTTTGGCGGAGTGGAGTTCGTTGGCTTCGATAATCAGTGCTACCGAAGCCGGTGAAGACCACGACGTACCGAGATATTCGCCGAAACTGCCGCCCGTATAGACCGCGACCGGGAAGAACGGCAGCGAGATGTCGGGTTGATTGCGGCCCGAGGTGATCATCCCGGTAATGCCGCTCTGGTAACTGGGAAGCGCGAAGACCGTGGAGACGCCGCCGCCTCCCGAGTCGCCGTCGGCGGTGCCCATGGTAACGGTTTGGAGCACGCCTTGGCTCGTATCGGTGAAGTTGATGCCGCCGACCGACAAGAAGTACGGATCGCCGGCCGGCGCGCTTACGCCTTTGCTGCCGTTGCACTCGTTGCTTCCGGTGTCACCGCTCGAGGCCGAGAACTCGACGCCCTCGGAGGCTCCTTGCTCGGCGATCGAGTTGGTTGAGTCGGCAAACGAAACGTCACTCGATTCGCAGCCGCCGAACGATGAGTTGACGGCCGTCGCCTTGCCATCGGTCAGCGCCTTATTGTAGGTGTCTTCGATCTGCTGATCGCCCAGCGAACCCATGTCGTAGACGATAATGTTGGCCCCCGGTGCCAATCCTGCGATCGTTTGCACGTCGAGGTCGGTTTCAGGTTCGTCACCACTGCCGCCGCCGTCGACGGCTACATTGGTTACGGTGCCGGTTTCCGTAACGCCGGCGGCCGTAAGGTACTTGGCGAGATAGGTCGTGTTCACTGGATCGTCGATTGCGATCGCCGCGGTGTAACCGGCACCGTTACAG
The DNA here is from genome assembly GCA_049585095.1 of Candidatus Tumulicola sp. Taxonomy (GTDB): domain Bacteria; phylum Vulcanimicrobiota; class Vulcanimicrobiia; order Vulcanimicrobiales; family Vulcanimicrobiaceae; genus Tumulicola. The sequence goes on along the minus strand of JBAUZB010000035.1, from coordinate 207 downwards.
CCGTGCTGAACCGGGAAGTCGAACGGTTTGGCAACGCCCGTCGCCAGCGTGCCGTCGGAGTTGGTCAGCGGCCCGTTATCCGGCGCGGCTCCGTTACATCCTCCGCTCGGCGTCGCCGTTGGTGATGGCGTCGGCGTCGGCGGTGGCGTCGGCGTCGGCGGCGGCGTTGGAGTCGCCGTCGGTCCGGCCGTGGGGGTCGCCGTCGGC